>JAZIHP010000059.1:0-22377 GCA_036678505.1 Alphaproteobacteria bacterium | reverse complement strand
GCCCGGTCTTCCCGGTCGTGAGAATCTCCAGCGTACTCTCCATGGAGAAACTCCCTTCGCTCATCCATGGAAAAGTCGATCACAAATCCGGGAAGACCGAGCAACGTGGAGGCAGAACACCGGTTACATTGATGTCATATCCTGTCTCCTTTGAAGAGAGCATCGCTCTCAAAAGACCGGAACGAAACCGCGACAGGTCCAGTCGAGGACAGCTACGACAACGCGCTGGCCGAGGCGATCAACGGCCTCTACAAGGCCGAGGTCATCCATCGGCGCGGACCATGGCGAAGCTTCGAGGCCGTCGAGTTCGCCACGCTGACCTGGGTCGACTGGTTCAGCAACCGCCGGCTGCTGGAGCCCATCGGCAACATCCCGCCGGCGGAAGCCGAGGAACGCTACTACGCCATGCTGGAAGAACCGGCCATCGCGGCATAACTTAAACCGGAAGGCCTCCGGCAAACCCGGGGCGGTTCAGACGGCACGCTGTACAGAAACCATTGGTTTCTTGATTGCATGTCATTTGCGAGATCCAAACAGATATCCGATCGCCGCAGCCATAATAAGTTGGACTGCGCTTGCGAACTCTGGCGACACATGCCGCCCTTCGCCGGCCGGTCCCTCCGACGCGGGAGCAAGGCCGGTCAAGACAGTCCCGTAGTGCAGCCACACGAGTACGATCGCGCCGCCGAGCGCGCCGGCCGCGGCAAGTTTCAAGAAACCTAATGCGCCTGATCCGGTTTCGGACTTCGGCGCATAGTTATGAGAGGATGCGCGTGTGCCCATGTTGGTCGTATCGTGATAGGCTCGGAGGCTTCCTGACTGCGGCGTCGCTCCTACCCTCTGGTTTGCTGGCTGGTCTTCCACCTTGCCAGTTGGTGTAGAAGTACTATTTCCCTGCCGCGACAGGATTTCCTGCCCGAACTTCTCGAAAAATGCGGCAGACATCTTCTTGGCCGTCGCATCGATCAGGCGTCCGCCGAGTTGAGACAGCTTACCGCCAATCTGGGCGTCGACCTCGTAGTGGAGCAATGTGCCGTCATCGACGGACTCGAGCCGCACAACGGCCGTTCCCTTGGCGAAGCCTGCAACGCCTCCCTGACCCTCGCCGCTGATCGTATAGCCGTTGGGCGGATCCAGATCCGAGAGCGTTACAGCACCCTGGAAACGCGCGCTCACAGGTCCGACCTTGATCACAGCAATCGCGGCCATTTCGGTATCTGACGACTTTGTCAGCTCCTGGCATCCCGGTATGCATACCTTCAGGATTTCGGGATCGTTCAGGGCATTCCAGATCGTTTCCCTGTCGGCGGGAATGAGCTGTTGTCCTTGCATATCCATCTGCAGTCTCTCCTGCCGCATTAAGAGAGCGTCCACTTGGTGCGTGCGGCCCCCTGATTTCATGATCCTGGTTGCTTGACATCAAGCGGAATAGTCTAATAATGCAAGTCATAAAGAAGCGCAACCAAGCGTTTGCAACCGCAGTTTCAGGAGAGAGCGTTCATGCGGAACCTATCGGAGGGATCGCGCGGGTGCTGCATGCACGATCATGCAGTGCGTTGCGAGAATTGCACACAGGAACAGTAGGGAAAGGATGAAGCCTGCGCCTTTCGACTATCGACGCGTAAATTCCATTGAGGAAGCTGTGGAGGCGCTAGCTGCCGCAGACGGCGACGCCAAAATCATTGCTGGTGGCCAAAGCCTGATGCCCATGATTAATTTCCGTCTGGTAAAGCCATCTGTTCTTATCGATATCAACACTATTCCCGATCTCGCATCGATCAGACTGGACGGCGACCGGTTGCGCTTGGGGGCGACGGTTCGGCACCGGATGACGGCGACCGATCCTCTTGTCCGCGATCGGGTACCCATTGTGCATGAGGCCATGCATCATGTTGCTCACTTGACGGTTCGCAATCACGGCACGTTCTGCGGCAGCGTCTGTAACGCTGATCCGGCCGCCGAAATGCCGTTGATGACTCTGCTTCTCAATGGAAAGATCAAGGCCGATTCCGTCCGTGGCAGGCGGACGATTGAGGCGTCCAATTTCTTCGCCGGCGCTCTCATGAATGTGCTCGAACCGGATGAGTTCGTTACATCGATCTCGGTTGACACGCTCGCTCCTGACACAGGTTGGGGGTTCGAGGAGTTTGCCAAGCGGCATGGCGACTTCGCCCTGGCTTGTGTTGCTACCACGATGCGGTTGCAGGGCGGCGTGGCCGCCGACGTCCGGTTCGGCATGATGGGGGTTGGCGAAACACCGCTTCGCCTGAGCGGCGTGGAAGCGCTCATCGAGGGCAAGGTGATTTCGGACGAACTGCTCGATGACGTGGCCAGCCTGCTCGACGATACGCTGGAGCCCAATACCGATCTTCACGCATCGGCGGGCTATCGGCGGCGTCTTGCCGGCAAGCTCGCACGCCGCGCCCTTTCCGATGCCTGGCGCAGGGCATCCGCTTTCCGGGGGCCGCTGCAATGACCAAGGTCGAAATCACCCTCTCCGTCAATGGCCTGACCTATACGCGCCGGGTCGAGCCGCGCATGCTGCTCAGCGACGTTCTCCGGCATGAGCTGGGACTGACAGGAACGCATGTCGGATGCGAGCACGGCGTCTGCGGCGCCTGTACGGTACTTCTTGGCGGCAGAAGCGCGCGATCCTGCCTCACTTTGGCGGTCCAGGTCGAAGGCGTGCAGATCGAGACCATCGAAGGGCAAGGCACGCCCGAACAGCTCGGCAGAATCCAGCAGGCGTTCCAGAACCATCACGGCTTGCAGTGCGGTTTCTGCACGCCCGGCATGATCATGACTATAGCGGACATGCTGAAGCATCACCCGCTCGAAACGGACGAACAGATCCGTGAGGCGCTGTCGGGCAATATCTGCCGCTGCACCGGCTATCAGCACATTGTCAATGCCGTCCGCGAACTTGCAAGGGAAAGAGGACCGTTGAAATGAAGATGCATCTACTCGCGGGCGGACGCCTGCGCATGCGGCGGTCGATCTACGTGCCCGGCGCCGCGCGCGAAGAGACGATCGAGCTACCGGTCCACGCATCGCTGATCCGGCATCCGAAAGGCAATGTCCTCTTCGACAGCGGATGCAGCCCCGAGGCGGCTACCAACCCGGACGGCCGCTGGGGCGGCCTAGCGAAGGTCATGACGCCGATTTTCGAGGCCGAGCAGACGGTTGTCGGCGAACTCGGCGGCCTCGGTCTGTCGCCCGACGACATTGATGTTGTGATATGCTCGCATCTCCATCCCGATCATTGCGGCTGCAACGAGCACTTTCGTCGGGCGACGATTTATTGCCACGCTGCGGAGGTTGCGGCGGCGAAGGCGGAGGGCGGGGAACAGCAAGGCTACCTTCCCCGCGAATGGAACCAGCCCCGGGGCTTCGAGCAGTTCGACAGTGAGCACGATCTGTTTGGGGACGAAAAGATCGTGCTGGTGCCGATGCCAGGCCACACGCCCGGCCTGACGGTCGCCAGGATCGCGCTCGATCGCGACGGGGTCTTCGTTCTCGCCTCCGATGCGGCGCCGCTACAGGCCAATATCGACAGCGGGGTGCCGCCGAAAAACACATGGAACATGGATCTGGCGGCCGCCGCGCTTGCACAACTGAGGCGCTACCGCGATCAGGGAGAAACCGTCATTTCTGCTCATGACGATGAGCAGTGGCAGCAACTGCACAAGGGCGCAAAGTTCTACGGATGAGCAGAGCTGATTTTTCGGTCGAGTTCCGGCCCAAGCTTGTTGGAAAACGGGTGAAGCGGACAGAAGATCCGCGTCTGCTTGCGGGGGTAGGCCGCTATGTCGATGACATGAACCCGCAAGGAACCTTGCATATTGCGGTGCGTCGGTCGGACCAGCCCCATGCGCGAATTCTTAGCGTGGATGTCGGCGATGCGCTATCGGTTCCTGGCGTAGTTGGCATCTATGAGGCGGCCGACATTGAAGGC
Organism: Alphaproteobacteria bacterium; assembly: GCA_036678505.1. GTDB lineage: Bacteria > Pseudomonadota > Alphaproteobacteria > Rhizobiales > Rhizobiaceae > Mesorhizobium. Next base: position 18,422 of record JAZIHP010000059.1, on the reverse strand, counting down.
GAGGTGAGCCCGGCGATCCCAAGTTCACGCATGCCGGGATACTACGCAACGCCGATCTGGCCGCTGGCCCGAGGAAAGGTCCGGTATGTCGGGGAGCCTGTTGTCGCGATTGTTGCCGAAAGCCGATATGCTGCCGAGGACGCGCTTGAACATATCTCGATCCAATATGACCCTTTGCCATTCGCAATCCGGCAGATCGATGCGGTTGAGGACAACGCTCCGCTCCTTCACGAGGAGGCAGGGACGAATGTCATTATCAAGCGCGAATTCAAACGTGGTGATGTAGACAGCGTAATTGCGACGGCCCCGGTTACCGTCAAGGGTCGGTTCCGCATGACCCGCAAGACTGCTGTTGCGATGGAGAACCGAACTTATCTCGCGGAGTGGGACCCCCGAAAGCGATCGCTGACGCTTCACACGTCATCTGGCAGTCCGGGAATCGTCCGCGATGTGCTATCCGACTGCCTCGACCTGCCGGCAACGCGATTGCGCGTCGTCGCCCCCGACGTCGGCGGCAGCTTCGGCGCCAAGGGATCGCTCTATTGTGAAGAGATGCTCGTCTGCGTCCTAGCCCGCAAGCTGGGGCGGCCGGTCAAGTTCACCAGTGACAGACTGGAGGATCTTTCCGCCACCAGCCAGGCCTGGGACGAGCTGATCGACGCCGAACTGGCCGTCGACACTGACGGAACGATGCTCGGGCTTCGCGCCGATGTCATCGGTGATGTCGGTGCCTTCGCCATTTATCCATGGACGGCTGCGCTTGAGCCCGTGCAGGTGGTGAGCTTTCTGCCCGGGCCCTACAGAATGGAGCACTATCGCGGACGCATCCGCGGCGTTCTTACGCCGAAGCCGCCGACCGGCCCTTATCGTGGCGTCGGCCGGCCTTCTTCGACTTTCGCAATGGAGCGTCTTGTCGAAATGGCGGCGCGCAAGCTGGGAATGGACCCGGTGGACTTCCGACGCCGCAATCTCGTCCGGGACGAGGAGTTCCCCTATCGTACCGCTTCCGGCATCATCTGGGATAAGTCCGCTTTCCAGGCGTGCCTGCAGGGAGCATGCGATCATGTGGATTATCCCGCTCTGGTTAAGGAGAGGGAGGCGGCGCGCGCCGCCGGGCGCTGGGTCGGTATAGGCCTTGCAAGCTATGCGGAGCTTACCGGCATCGGCTCGCGTATATCCGTCGCACCGGGTATGCCGATCAATACAGGAACGGAAACGTCGCGGATAGAGATCGATTCGACCGGCTCTGTGACTGCTGCGTTCGGCGTTGCCTCGCATGGCCAGGGCCTGGAAACCACGCTCGCGCAAGTTATCGTCGACGAGATGGGCTGCAAGCTGGAGGACATCTTGGTCCAGCATGGCGACAGTGCACTCGTCCCCATGTCGACGGGGACCTATGCCAGCCGTTCGGCTGTTCTGGGCGGTGGGGCAGCCATCCTGGCGGCAAGGGTGGTGAAAGCGAAGGTACTGCGGGCAGCCGCTTATTTGATGGAGCAGGATGTCGCCGATCTCGACATGCATGAAGGGGTCATTTCAAGCCGGAACTCTAATCTCACCATGACGCTGAAAGAAGTAGCCACGGCGGTTTACAAGCAGATGGGGCGTATCCCGCTGGAGCAGCGGGAAGACCTCGTAGCCTCCGAGACCTACGACCCGTTCCTGGGCACCGCATGCTCGTCGACACATCTTGCGATGGTTGAAGTGGATCCGGATACGTATGGCGTCAAGATTCTCCGCTACGTCGTCGCTGAGGACTGCGGCAAGATCATCAATCCGATGATCGTAGACGGTCAGGTCCACGGTGCGGTCGCACAGGGCATCGGAGCGGCACTGCTGGAAGAGATCGTCCATGACGATCAGGGTCAGGCGGTCACCGCCAGTCTCGCGGATTATCTCGTGCCGGTCGCGACCAACGTGCCGGATATCGGTATCGTCCACATCGAAGCGGATTTACCGGCGAATGTCGGTGGTTTCCGCGGGATGGGCGAAGGCGGCACGATCGGCGCGCCAGCTACTATCGCGAACGCCGTGGCCGATGCGCTGGCGCATCTAAGCGTTTCGGTGGATACGCTGCCGATAACCCCGGAACGGATATTCAGGTTGCTGGAAGGCCGACCCACCAGCCGAGCGTCCCACGTCAACTCCTAGCTCGGCATGGACACGAAGCGTGCAGCGGTTGTATTCGGGTATCCTGAAAGCCGGAAATTGCGTGATAGATGTCCATGAATAAGCTCGATATATTGATGAATCCGAGCCGCCTCGAACGGCATTGCTCTGTCCGGAAAACGGTCGAGATCGTTCTCGACAGCTGGACGTTCCTGATCATCCGCGAGGCCTTTTTCGGCGTTCACAGCTTCGAGAAGTTCCAGCGCCGTCTCGGCATTCCCCGCCAGACGCTGTCGACGCGGCTGGCGGCGCTGGTCGAGAACTGGATTCTCGTCCAGGGCCGCAAGGAGAGTGAGCGCGCCAGCGGCTATTTTTTCACCGAGCGCGGCAAGGATCTGTTTTCGACCATGCTGGCGCTGATGGAGTTCGGCGACAAATGGCTGACGGGAGGCGAGCCGCCGCCGCTGCAACTCATCCACACGCGCTGCGGCTGCAAGTGCCACCCCGTCACCGTCTGCTCCGAATGCGCGGAGCCGGTGAACGCGCGCGATGTCGCATTCCGCGACGGGCTGGGAGCGGGATATTCGCCCTACGAGATCAAGCTGAAGAGCCGCCGCAGCGCCGATCCCGCGCTTTTGGAGCGGGTGCGCCCCTGCTCCGTGGCGCGTACGCTGCAAATCATCGGCGACCGCTGGAGCTTCCTGATCCTGCGTGAAGCATGGTTCGGCGTGCGCCGCTACGACGAGTTGATCGAGAAGCTCGGCATCGCTACCAACATTCTGTCCGACCGGCTCGCGCGCTTGGTCGAAGCAGGGATTTTCCGCAAGGAGCCCTACCGCAAGGGCGGCGACCGTTTCGAGTACCGGTTCACGGAGATGGGACAGGACCTCTACCGCCCAATGATCGTGATGATGCGCTGGGGCGATCGCTGGCTTTCCGACGACAAGCCGCCGCTCAGGCTGCGTCATCGGCTGTGCAACTCCGATTTCGAGCCACTTGTGGTTTGCAGCCATTGCAAGGAGCCGATCGTCGCCAGCCAAACCGACTATACGCTGACCTATACGCTGGACGAGTAGGCCGTGACGCGGGAGAGGGCGGCGGCCCCGTCTCCCGCTCCTCTCAGTCCCGCCCCGCCCTGCGGAGATACCACGCCCGCAATTCGCCGTAGATACCTTTGCGGAACAGCATCACGCAGACCATGAAGATCACGCCGATGATGAAGGTGATCGGCAGTCCGCTGGTCGACAGATAATGTTCCATCGCGACCACGAAGGCGGCCCCGATGCCGGGTCCGATCAGGGTTCCCATGCCGCCGATCAGCGTCATCAGCACGACCTCGCCGGACATGTGCCAGGTGACATCGAGCAGTGACGCCACCTGGAACGAGATCGCCTTGAGCGCGCCAGCGAGGCCCGACAGGGCGGCCGAGAGCGTAAATGCAATCAACTTGTAGCGATTTGGCTGAAGGCCGAGCGAAGTCGCGCGCGCCTCGTTTTCCTTGATCGCCGCCAGAACATGGCCGAAGGGAGAGTGCACGGTGCGCCAGATCACGAACAGTCCGAACGCCACCAGCGCCAGCACGACATAATACATGGTGAGGGAATCGCCGAGATCGACGACGCCGAACAACCTGCCGCGCGGCACGGCGGTGATGCCGTCTTCGCCGCCCGTGAACGGCATCTGGATGGCGAGGAAGTAGATCATCTGCGCCAGCGCCAGCGTTATCATCGCGAAATAGATGCCCTGCCGCCGGATCGACAGGAAGCCGAACACGAAGCCGAGCAGGGTCGAGAAGGCGACGGCGGACAGGATCGCCAGTTCGAACGGGAATCCCCACACTTTCGCCGAATGGGCGGCGACATAGGCGGCCCCGCCGAAGAAGGCCGCGTGGCCGAGCGACAGGAGCCCGGCGAAGCCAAGAACGAGGTTCACCGCCGAGGCGAACAGGACGAAGCACAGGATCTTCATCAAAAACAGCGGGTAGACGAAGAACGGCGCGGCAAGCGCCGCAGCGACGAGACCGATGAAGAACAGCATGCGCTTCGAAACGCCCGCGCGGGACAAGCCTGTGGTGGTGGTGGACTGGACTGACATGGGTTCTACCTCTCGCGTCCGAACAGGCCGTTCGGACGGACCATCAGGACCAGGATCATGATGATGAAGACGGTGATGGCCGAAGCCGTGGGAAAGAACACCTTGGTGAGCCCCTCGACGACGCCAAGGGCGAGGCCGGTCAGGATCGTGCCGACGATGGAGCCCATGCCGCCGATCACCACCACGGCGAAGATGATGATGAGGAAGTTCGCGCCCATGCCGGGGCTGACCTGATAGATCGGCGCGGCCAGCGCTCCGGTGAAGCCGGCGAGGCCGACGCAGAAAGCATAGGTCAGCGTCAGGAGAAACGGCACGTTGACGCCGAACGCTTGCACCAGAGAGGGGTTTTCCGTCGCGGCGCGCAGGTAAGCACCGAGGCGGGTCCGCTCGATCGCGTACCAGGTTCCGAAACAGACGGCCAGCGCGATGACGATGACCCAGATGCGGTAGAGCGGCAGGAACATGAAGCCGAGATTGTAGCCGCCGGACAGTTCCGCCGGCTGCGGATAGGGCTTCCCCGCCGCGCCGAACACGTATCGGAACAGGCCCTCTAGCGCCAGCGCCGCGCCGAACGTGAACAGCAGGCTGTAGAGATGATCGACGCGGTAGAGGTGGCGTAGCAGCAGCCGTTCGCTGACCGCGCCGATCAGACCGACGATGACCGGCGCGATCAGCAATCCCGGCCAGTAACCGATGCCGAGATAGCTGAACAGCATCCACGTCACGAACCCGCCCAGCATGTAGAACGCACCATGGGCGAAGTTGATGACGTTCAGCATGCCGAAAATGATCGCAAGCCCGAGGCTCAGCAGCGCGTAGAACGAGCCGTTGATCAGGCCGAGGAGAATCTGGCCGGCGAGAACGGCGGCCGGAACGCCGAATATTTCAGTCATGGCGAGCTTCCATTCGTGGTTGCTGCTACACGCTCAGATAGGTGTTGAGCCGGGTGATGTTCGCAGCCAGCGCATGGTTGGCGACTTCATCGACCACCTTGCCCAGCTCGACCACATAGTGTCGGTCGGCGGTGGCGGAGGCGAATTCCAGATTCTGCTCGACGAGCAGGATCGTCAGCCCCCGCTCCTTGAGGATGCGCAGCGAGGCCGCGATCTGGTCGACGATCACCGGCGCGAGCCCCTCGGTCGGCTCGTCGAGCAGGATGAAGTTCGCCCCCGTGCGCAGGATGCGGGCGATCGCCAGCATCTGCTGCTCGCCGCCCGAGAGCCTTGTGCCGATGGTGCCGCCGCGGCCGGCGAGGTTCGGAAACAGCGCGTGGATCTCTTCGATCGACATGCCGCCCGGGCGCGTCACCGGCGGCAGCATCAGGTTTTCATCGACGCTGAGGGAAGAAAAGATGCCGCGCTCTTCCGGCACGTAGCCGATGCCGAGGCGCGGCACCTTGTGCGCGGGAAGCGCGATGATGTCGACATCGCCGTAGCGCACTTGCCCGTCGCGCTTTCGCAGGATTCCCATGACGGCGCGCATGGTGGTGGTCTTGCCCGCGCCGTTGCGGCCGATCATGGTGACGATCTCGCCCGCGCGGACATTCAGGGTCATGCCGTGGAGCACATGGCTTTCGCCGTACCAGCCATGCAGTTCCCGCACGTCCAGCCCCGGTTTCACAGCGTCAGTGGACATGGCCGCCTCCCATATAGGCCTTGCGAACCTCCGGGTTGGCCGAAACCTCCGCATAGCCACCTTCGGCAAGGATTTCGCCCCGCCGCAGCACCGTGATCGTGTCGGAGAGATCGGCGACGACGCCGAGATTGTGCTCGACCATCAACACGGTGTGCGAGCGCGATACGGTGCGGATCAGCTCCGCGGTGCGGGCGATGTCTTCGCGGCCCATGCCGGCCATCGGTTCATCGAGAAGCAGCACTTCGGGGTCCAGCGCCAGCGTGGTGGCGAGTTCCAGCGCGCGCTTGCGGCCATAGGGCAATTCGCCTGCACCCAGATGCGCGAACGCGGACAGCCCGACGGCGTCCAGAAGCTCCTCGACGCGGTAGTTGAAGTCGTCGAGCCGGCGGTCCGATTTCCAGAACGAATAGGTCGCGCCGGCGCGCGCCTGAAGCGCGACGCGGACGTTTTCATGCACGCTGAGATGCGGAAACACCGACGAAATCTGGAATGAGCGCACCATGCCTTTGCGCGAGATCTCGTCGGGACGCAGCGTGGTGATGTCCTCGCCCTTGTAGAAGATGCGGCCGTCGGACGGGGTGAGAAACTTGGTGAGCAGATTGAAGAGCGTGCTCTTGCCCGCCCCGTTGGGGCCGATCAGCGCATGGATCGTTCCGCTGCGTATGCTGAGGTTGACATTCCTGACGGCGTAGAATCCGTGGAACGCGCGCGTCAAACCGCGCGCCTCGATGATTGGGTGCTGTTCGGACACGGCTCCTCCCGTCGGCTTGTCCTGAAAGTCCTCGCCGGCGGTTCCCGGCGAAAAATGCGGCTCGCGTTCGATTTTTCTCGCCGCCGCTTGACAGAACGAAATCACATGACGTCTAATAATGCAAGTTAGAAATATGGAAATGTGATCGGATGTCACTCGGATATCTCATATAGGATATGAGCGATGGGTCGGTTATGGGTCCGATAACGCCAGTTCTAATGAGAGAGAATGGCATCGTGCCGAACTCAAATGGTGGAGGAGACTGAAATGGTGAATTCAAAGAGGTCGTTGCTGCGCGCTCTGGCCGGCGCGCTTGCCGCCGGGTCCGTTCTGGCGTCGCCGGTGGCGCTGGCGCAGGATGGCGTGGTCAAGGTCGGCGTGCTGACCGATATTTCCGGCCAGTTCTCGCACGAGGCGGGAGAGGGCTCGATCGCCGCCGTCAGGATGGCCATCGAGGACTTCGGCGGCGAGGTGCTGGGCAAGCCGATCGGGTTCGTCTCGGCCGACCATCAGAACCGCACCGAGGTCGCGGTCGCCACGGCGCGCGGCTGGTACGAGAACGAAGGGGTCACCCTGATCGCGAACCTGATCAATTCCGGCATCGCGCTGGCGGTCGCCCAGGTCGCCAGCGAAGAGAACGGCATCGCCATCGTCAACGGTTCGGGCTCCTCGCGCCTGACGAATGACGGCTGCACTGCGAATTCGATCCACTACGCCTATGACACCTACGCCCTTGCCAACGGCACGTCGAAGGAACTGATGGGCCAGGGCAAGAACAACTGGTTCTTCCTCACCGCCGACTATGCGTTCGGCCATGCGCTCGAAGGCGACGCGTCAGCCATCGTGACCGCCGCCGAGGGCGGTGAGGTGTCGGGCGCGATCCGCTACCCGATCGAGACCTCCGACCACAGCGCCTTCATGTTGCAGGCGCAGGCGTCGCCCGCGGACGTGGTCGCCATTGCGGGGTCGGGCACGACGTTCATCAACGCGGTTCGCTCGTCGAAGGAGTTCGGTCTGGCGCAATCCGGCAAGACCGTCGCCGGTCTTCTCGTGTGGCTCACCGATGTTCACGCGCTGGGGCTCGATGTCGCCCAGGGGATGATCCTCACCAACGCGTTCTACTGGGATCGCGACGAAGGCACGCGCGCCTTCGCCGCCAAATTCGAGGAGCGGGTGGGGCGCAAGCCGCATATGGGCGACGCCGGCGACTACTCGTCGACGATGCACTACCTGAAGGCGGTCGAGGCGGCCGGAACCACCGAGGCCCTCGCGGTGATGGCCAAGATGCGCGAAATGCCGATCAACGATTTCTTCGCCACCAACGGCGTGATCCGCGAGGATGGCCGCATGGTGCACGACATGTACGTCTATCAGGTGAAGACGCCCGAGGAATCGACCGGCGAATGGGATGTCTACAATCTGGTGTCGGTGATTCCCGGTGATGAAGCCTATCGGCCATTGTCTGAAAGCCAGTGCCCGCTGGTGAACAACTAGCCGCGTATCCTCCTGCACCGGGGGCGGCCGGCTCGTTCCGGCCGCCGCCTCTTCACAAACCTCTCGAAGCCGGGTGACTCATGGGTGATATTCTTTGCAAGCTTGACGAGGGGATCGCCACGGTCACGTTCAACCGGCCGGCCCTGCGCAATTCGGTCACCTATGCCATGTGGCGCGAGGTTGGACACGTCTTTACCGATCTGGACCGGAATCCGGACGTGCGTGCGGTGATTCTCACAGGAGCCGGCGACGATTTTTCCGCCGGCGCCGATATTGGCGAGTTTGGCGCGACCCGCGACGACAAGGCGCAGAGCGTCGCCTATGAAGAGGCGGTGGATTATGGCTGCGCCCGGATCGCCCATATCGGCAAGCCCGTGATCGCAGTGACGAAGGGCTATTGCCTCGGCGGTGGCGCGCATCTCGCCATGTCGTGCGATTTCCGCTTCGCCCATCCGAACGCGATCTTCGGCATTCCGGCGGCGAGACTGTCGATCGTCTACGGCGTTCAGGCCACGCTTAAGCTCGCCGCTCTCGTCGGTCAGACCGAAGCGAAGCGCATCCTTTATTCCGCCGCGCGGTTCGACGCGCACAAGGCGCTTTCCACGGGCTTCGTCGATCGCGTCGAGGATGACCCGATGGAAGCCGCTGTCGCCTATGCGCGCGCGCTGTCGGCCAGCGCGCCGCTCACCATCGCCGGCGCAAAGTATATCCTGAACGGTGTCGCGCTTGGCACGTTCGACGCGGAGGAAGCCGCGCGGTTGATCGATGTGGCCAGCGACAGCCACGACTATCGGGAAGGGCGCGCCGCGTTCTCCGAAAAACGCCCGCCAGCTTTCACAGGAACCTGATACCCGATCCCTTGCGGCCATCACGGCCCGCGGAAACGAAACTATGGAGAGCAGAAATGAAGCTTGGCCTTGAAGGAAAGATCGCGCTGGTGACGGGGGGCGGCCGCGACGTCGGCGGAGACATCGCCAAAATGCTGGCCGCTGAGGGCGCGAAGGTCGCCGTCAACTACCGCCGCTCCGAAGCTGAAGCCGCGGGCGTGGTCGAACAGATCCGCGCGGCGGGCGGCGAGGCGAAGGCCTGGAAGGCGGATATCAGCGACTATGGCGAGGTCAAGGCCATGGTCGACGGCGTCGTCGCCGAATGGGGCCGTCTGGATGTTCTCGTCAACAACGCCGGCTATGTAAAATACGGCAAGTTCGTCGAAAGCACGCAGGAAGACTGGAAGGCGCAGATCGACGTCTGCCTCCATGGCGTCCTCAATTGCTGCCATGCCGTCGCTCCCCATATGATCGCGCAGAACGAAGGGCGCATCGTCAGCATCGTCGGCGACAGCTCCCGGATCGGCGAGGCCAACCTGTCGATTGTCGCGGCCGCGCGCGCAGGCACGATCGCGCTTGGCAAATCTCTGGCCCGGGAGTTCGGCCGCAACAACATCACCGTCAACACCGTTTCCCTCGGTCTTGTTCAGACAGCCCATTCGGACGCCGATTTCCTGGCGAAGAACATGGAGAAGATCGTCAAGGCCTATCCGCTGCGCCGCATCGGCACGCCTGACGACATCGCGCCGACCGTCGCGTTCCTTGCTTCCGAAAACGCGAGCTGGATCACTGGCCAGGTCCTCAGCGTCAATGGCGGCTTCTGCATGGTTTGAGGTGCGGCGGCGGATTGCCTGTCGTCAGGAGGAAGAAATGATCAGAACCGATCTCGTTGCGCCGGTTTCCGAACTGTTGAAGCGTCAGGCGCTGCGATTTCCGCACAAGATGGCCTATGCCGATGCAAACGGGTCCATCACCTATAGCGAACTGGAAAGCACGGTCACCAAGCTAGCGACGCAGCTCCGTTTATTGGGGATCGTCCCAGAGACCAGCGCGGCGATCTGGTTGCCGAATTCCGTCGACTGGATCGTCGCTTGCCTCGCCATCGTCCGGGCCGGCGGGATCGCCGTTCCGATCAGCTATGAAGCGACGACGCAGGAAGCCTCGTACAGGCTGGAGGATTCCGGCTCCCGCGTGCTGATCACGACCGGCTCGCGCCATGAAATGCTCGACGCGGGCGCAACGCCGGGCGTGGTCGTCCTGACCGACGGGACGGACGAAGCAGGCGGGCTTTCGTTTCGCAAGCTTTGCACCACCCCTGTCGAGGGCGTTACGCTGGAGGCGGACGACATAGATCGGGTTTCCTACATCGTCTATACCTCCGGCACGACCGGCCGCGCCAAGGGCGTGCTTTTGACGACCCGCAGCATGCTGTGGATCATCGCCGCCTGCTGGGCCCCGATCCTCGGCCTTGAGGAAAGCGACAAGGTGCTGTCGCCGCTGCCGCTGTTCCATTCCTACGCGCTCAACATCTCCGTGCTCGGCATCCTTGCGACGGGCGCGAGCGAGTACATCATGGAGAAGTTCTCCACGCAGGGAGCGATCGATCTGCTGGAGAGCGGGGATTTCACCATCATGCCGGGCGTCCCGACCATGTTCCACTATCTGTTGCAGGCGGCGCAGGCGTCCGGGGCAAAGCCGTTCGCAAGTGTCAAGCGCTGCGCGTCCGCCGGGGCAATCATGCCCGCCAGCCTGAACCAGGAGTTCGAGACCTGGTTCGGGGTCGAGCTGCTCGACGGCTACGGCATCACGGAAACCTCGACCATGGTGACGATGAACTGGCCGGGAAAGAGCCGCGTTCCCGGGTCGTGCGGCCTGCCGGTTCCCGGCCTTTCGGTACGGCTGGTCGAGCCTGCGACCGGGCTCGATGTCGAAACGGGACAGGAAGGCGAGCTGATCTGCCGTGGCCCCAACCTGATGCGCGGCTACCACAACAAGCCGCAGGAGACCAACGACGCGCTGCGCGACGGGTGGTATCACACCGGCGATCTCGCGCGTTCCGATGCGAATGGTTTCCTGACCATCACCGGCCGCCTGAAGGAGATCATCATCCGGGGCGGGCAGAATATCGCACCGGCCGAGGTCGAGGAGACGATCCTGCCGCTCGACGGGGTGAAGGACGCAGCCGTGGTCGGCGCGTCGCACGCCACGCTCGGCGAGGTGCCGGTCGCCTTCGTCGTGGTCAAGGACGGGTTCGTCATCGATGGTGACAAGATCGTCGCGCATTGCCGCTCGACCCTGTCCGGCTACAAGGTTCCGGCGTCGGTCCATCTTGTCGATGAAATTCCCCGGACCGGATCGGGCAAGATCATGCGCTTCAAACTGCGCGAACTCGTCGACAAGCTGGCCAGCGCCTGAAACGCCGGCGAAGAGGATAATCAGATGTCCCCCTTTATCTTCAACACCACGCCCTCGATCGTATTCGAGGCCGGCGCGGCGAAACGGTTCGGCGCAATCGCCGGACGGATGCTCGGCCCGTCGGTCCTGCTGGTCACCGATCCCGGCTTGCGCAGGCTCGGCCTGTGCGACGCCGCGGTCGCCTCGCTGGAAGCGGAAGGCGTTTCAGTGACGGTGTTCGATGCGGTCGAAGCCGACCCCTCGCGCGCGACGCTGATGAACGCCGTACAAGCGGGCCGGGCAGCAGGCGCAACCGGCGTCGTCGGCTTCGGCGGCGGCTCGTCGCTGGACGTGGCCAAGCTCGCCGCACTGCTGATCGGCTCCGGCGAAGACCTCGACCAGGCATGGGGCGTGGCGCAGGCGAAAGGACCCCGCCTGCCGCTGGCGCTGGTTCCGACCACCGCCGGCACGGGCTCGGAGGTGACGCCGGTCTCCATCATCACCGTGGGAGAGGAGGAAAAGCGCGGCGTGTCCTCCCCGCTCATCCTGCCAGACGTGGCGGTTCTCGACGCAGAACTGACGCTCGGCCTGCCGCCCGCGGTCACGGCGGCGACCGGCATCGACGCGATGGTTCATGCCATCGAAGCCTACGCGTCCAGAAGCGCCAACAACAATCCGCTGTCGCAAATGCTGGCCCGGCAGGCGCTGCAACTGCTCGGCGGGAACATCGAGACCGCCGTTGCGGATGGAAGCAATGTCGAGGCCCGCTCGGCGATGCTACTCGGCTCGATGCTGGCGGGGCAGGCGTTTGCGAATTCGCCCGTGGCGGCGGTGCATGCGCTCGCTTACCCGATCGGCGGCACGTTCCACATCCCGCACGGGCTGTCCAACGCGCTGGTGCTGCCGGACGTGCTTCGCTTCAACGCGCCCGACGCCGCCCATCTCTACGCGGAAATCGCTGCCGATGCGTTTCCGCACCTTGCCGGCGAGGACGGCGTACAGGGCCGCTGCGCGGCTTTCATCGAAGAACTGACTGCGCTGTCGCAGCGGGTGGGGTTGCAGCCGCGCCTGCGCGATGTCGGCATCCCCGAAGACGCACTGCCGAAGATGGCGGCCGATGCGATGAAGCAGCAGCGGCTGCTGGTCAACAATCCGCGCGCCGTGTCCGAAGCCGACGCGCTGGCGATCTATCGGGCGGCGTGGTGATGGCGGAACGTCCCACGCCTTCCACGCGCAGCGACTACCGCGCGTTCCAGACCATCCAGACCCGCTGGATGGACAACGACATCTATGGCCACATGAACAATGTGGTGCATTATTCGCTGTTCGACACCGCCGTGAACGGATGGCTGATCGAACAGGGCACGCTCGACTTGCACGGCGGCGACCAGATCGGCCTCGTCGTGGAGACCGGCTGTCGCTACTTCGCGGAAATGGCGTTTCCGGATGTGGTGACGGCGGGCATCAGGGTTGCGAAGCTGGGCAATTCCTCGGTGCGCTACGAGGTCGGGTTGTTCCGCAACGATCAGGATGTCGCGGCGGCGGAAGGGTTCTTCGTCCACGTCTATGTCGACCGCGCGACAAAGCGGCCGAAGGCGCTGGACGGCAGGCTCAAGGCCGCGCTCGACGGCATCGTTTCCACGGCTGCCTGACGGCTGGTTTTATTGCAGAAAAGGATAGCCATGATGTCCAGCCTCGCGTTGAAGGACGCCAGCCTGCTGCGCGGCGACTGTTTCCTTGCCGGCGAATGGCGCAACGCCGCCAGCGGCAAGGTCATCGCCGTGACCAATCCCGCGACTGGCGCGCAGGTCGGCGGCGTTCCGTCGCTATCAGCGGCCGAAACAAGGGAGGCGATCGACGGCGCGAACGCAGCCCTTCCGGCGTGGTCCGCCAGAACCGGTAAGGAACGGGCGGCGATCCTGCGTCGCTGGTTCGAGCTGATCATGGCGAACCAGGACGACCTCGCCGCCATCATGACCGCCGAACAGGGAAAGCCGCTTGCCGAAAGCTGTGGCGAGATCGCCTATGCGGCAAGCTATATCGAATGGTTTTCCGAAGAGGCCAAGCGCGTCTATGGCGACACCATTCCCGGCTTCTCGGCCGACAGACGCCTCGTCGTCATCAAGCAGCCGGTCGGCGTCTGCGCCGCGATCACGCCGTGGAATTTCCCCGCGGCGATGATCACCCGCAAGGCCGGCCCTGCGCTCGCGGCCGGCTGCACCATGGTGGTGAAACCGGCCAGCCAGACCCCGCTTTCGGCGCTGGCGCTGTGCGTGCTGGCCGAACGCGCCGGCGTGCCGGCGGGGGTGCTGTCATGCGTCACCGGGTCGGCCCGCGAGATCGGCGGGGAACTAACAGGCAACCCCATCGTGCGAAAACTCTCCTTCACCGGCTCGACCGAAGTCGGAAAGACCCTGCTCAAGCAATGCGCGGATACGGTCAAGCGCACCTCGATGGAGCTGGGCGGCAATGCGCCCTTCATCGTCTTCGACGACGCCGATCTCGACGCGGCCGTCGAAGGGGCGATCGCCTCGAAATACCGCAATGCCGGCCAGACCTGCGTCTGCGCCAATCGGCTGTTCGCGCAGGCGGGCGTCTACGACGCCTTCGTGGAGAAGCTGTCCCGGCGGGTCGCGACCCTCAGGGTTGCCGATGGCGCGAGCGAAGGAGCGGAGATCGGCCCCCTCATCGATGACGCCGCGGTCTCCAAGGTCGAGGAACTGATCGGCGATGCGGTCGGGCGGGGCGGGCGCGTCACCGCCGGCGGCAAGCGCCACGCGCTCGGCGGAACCTATTTCGAGCCGACCGTTATCGCAGGCGCAACGCCCGAAATGAATATCTTCCGCGAGGAGATATTCGGGCCGGTCGCTCCTGTCATCCGCTTCGACAGCGAAGTCGAGGCGATCAGGCTCGCCAACAGCACGCAGTATGGTCTCGCGGCCTATTTCTACGGCCGAGACATCTCCCGCGTCTGGCGGGTCGCCGAGGCGCTGGAGTTCGGCATCGTCGGCATCAACCAGGGCCTGATCTCGACCGAGGTCGCCCCTTTCGGCGGCATGAAGGAAAGCGGCAACGGGCGCGAGGGCTCCAGATACGGCATCGAGGACTATCTGGAGATCAAGTATCTGTGCATGGGAATCTGACACGTCGACGGAAACGAACGTCGATATCCTCTCGTTGGGGCTGGCGCACTCTCTTGCGAACGGGCTACTCCTTCAGGAAACGTCGGATTCCCTCTCGCATGCCAAGGCGGCGATCCAGATCAACCATGGCGGCCGCAAGTCGGGCCAGCAGCGCGCCTTCCGGGGCAACGGGCCGCTGACCGACCGCGACATCGAGATGGGCGAGGAGGTGTGGGACCCGGTCGGCCCGTCCGACGTCGCCTTCTCCGACGGCTTCCGGGCGCCCAGGCCGCTCAGCCATGACGGGCTTGTGGGCGTGCGCGACGCCTTCGTCGCGACGGCGCGGCGCGCGGTCCTCGCCGGCTTCGACGTCATCGAGCTGCACATGGCGCATGGCTATCTCTTGCAATCCTTCCTGTCGCCGCTCGCCAATTTCCGCACCGACGACTATGGCGGCAGCCTTGAGAACCGCATGCGCTTTCCGCTTGAGGTCGCGCGGGCCGTGAGGGCGGCGATCCCGTCCTCGACGCCGCTCTTCGTGCGCATCTCCGCCACCGACTGGATCGACGGCGGCTAGGAGATCGAGGACAGCGTCGTCTTCGCCCGCAGGCTGAAGGAACTCGGGGTTGATCTCGTCGACTGCTCCACCGGCGGCAATCTGCGCGCCGGCTCGACCAACGCCAATCTGGCGCGCGGGCCGGGCTATCAGGTGCCGTTCGCCGAGCGGGTGCGGCGCGAGGCCGACATCGCCGACGCCGTCGGCATGATCCGCAGCTTCGACTTCGCCGAGCAAATTCTTCAGGACGGCCGCGCCGACCTGATCTTCCTCGCCCGCCAGATGCTGTTCAACCCGTTCTGGGCGCACCACGCGGCCGAGCATTTCGGCCTGACCGGAAAGTTCGAGGACTGGCCGGAGCAATATGGCTGGTGGCTGACGAAGTGGCACGGGGCGCTGCACGCCAGCGGCGAAAGCCCACTCGACGAAGGCTGCCTACGGAACGCGGCCGAATGCCCCCCTTCATCTTCAACACCACCCCGTCGGTTGTGTTCGAGCCTAGCGCGGCGCGCCGGCTGGGTGCGATCGCCGGGGCGCGGCTGGGCGGCTCGGTGCTGTTCGTCACCGATCCCGGCCTCTGCAGGCTCGGCCTGTGCGGCGGCGCGGTTGCCTCGCTTGAAGCCGCCGGCATTTCGGTGACGGTGTTCGACGCCGTCGAGACCGATCCGTCGCGGGCGACGCTGATCAAGGCGGTCGCGGCGGGACGCGATGCGGGCGCGACCGGCGTTGCCGGCTTCGGCGGCTCCTCGCTCGACGTCGCCAAGCTCGCCGCCCTGCTGATCGGCTCGGGCGAGAATCTCGACGAGGCATGGGGCGTGGTGCCGGCGAAAGGACCGCGTCTGCCGCTGGTGCTGGTGCCGACCACGGCCGGAACCGGCTCGGAGGTGACGCCGGTCTCGATCATCACCGTCGGCGAGGAGGAAAAGCGCGGCGTCTCCTCCCCGGTCATCCTGCCCGACATCGCCACCCTCGACGCCGAGCTGACGCTCGGCCTGCCGCCTTCGATCACCGCCGCCACCGGCATCGACGCCATGGTCCACGCCATCGAGGCCTATGCCTCCAAGGACGCCAACAACAACCCGCGGTCGCGCATGCTGGCGAAGCAGGCCTTGCAACTGCTTGGCGCGAACATCGAGGCGGTGATCGCCAACGGAAGCGACATCGAGGCGCGTGGAAAAATGCTGCTCGGCTCGATGCTGGCGGGGCAGGCGTTCGCCAACTCGCCGGTGGCGGCGGTGCATGCGCTAGCCTATCCGATCGGCGGGACGTTCCATATCCCGCACGGGCTGTCGAACGCGCTTGTGCTGCCGCATGCGCTGCGCTTCAACGCGCCGGACGCCGCGCATCTCTATGCCGAGATCGCGGCCGACGCCTTCCCGCATCTGGAACGCGAGGGGAGCGTGCAGGGTTGCTGCGCGGCCTTCATCGAGGAGCTGGCGGCGCTGTCGGCCCGCGTGGGCTTGCAGCCGCGGCTCCTCGTCAACAACCCGCGCGAGGTGGCGGAAGCCGACGCGTTCGCGATCTATCGCGCGGCGTGGTGAGGGCGGGGAGGCCTCGCCGCCGTCAGCTATTCAACTCGTAGCGTAGTTCGTAGCGGGTTTGGTTCGACGTAATTGGCTCGCCGCAGTGGTCGCAGACGACCAGCGCATGGAAGTCGCAATCGCATGAACGATGGCGCACGCGCTGCGGCGCCTTGCCATCCGATAGCCATGTGTCTCCCCATCGCATCATGGCGAGCATCGGCCGGAAAAGATCGCGCCCCATTTCGGTGAAGCGATATTCGCTGAAACCGCCGGCCGTGCGTTCCTTGCGCAAGACACCTGTTTCCACCAGGCGGGAAAGCCGTTCCGCCAGAATATTGCTGGAAATCCCTAGTCTCTCGATCAGCTCGTCGAAGCGCCGAACTCCGAGGAAGCCTTCCCGGATGACGAGAAAACTCCAGCGGTCGCCGATGATCTCCAGCGTCCGACCGACGGATGACGGCCGTATCTGTTCGAGCAGGGCGTCGGGGGAGCGACGGTTCGTGGGACGGTTTTTATTGCGGGAGAAGCCGGCCCCGGCCCCCTCCCGCTGAGAGACGTCGCGCGCGTCGATCGGCTCCCGGCACACGCTGCACACCGTCGTCGGGTGGCATTCATGGCTGCAAATGTGGTGATAGAGCACCATCGGCGGCAAAGACCCGTCCGTCAGCCATTTATCGCCGAACTCGATCATCGACAGCATGACCGGGAAGAGGTCCTTGCCACGCTCGGTGAACCTGTACTGGTTGCCCCGACCGTCGGGCTTGGCGACGGTGCGAAAGATATCATTCTCCACAAGACGTTTCAGCCGGGCAGATAGGGTCTGACGGGGAACGCCGAGCCTTTGCTGAAACTGCTCGAACTCCCGGACGCTGAAGAAGGCTTCGCGGATGATAAGGAACGTCCAACGGTCGAGAATGATCTCGACCGTTCGCCGGATGGAGCAATTCCGGTCATGGCGCGTGGAGCGGTCCGGGCTATCTCCTGCGCCTGTTGATTTCTGGCTCGATCGCCGCGCGGGCTCCTCTGCACCGTTCTGCGTAGCCTGTCCTTTTGGCTTCCACAGCATCGATTTGAGGACGCTCATGAAGGGATATCCTACGAGTTGCTTGTTGCGGGCGATCTGCGCCTGATCGACCAGCGGCCCTGCGGCACCATCATTGACTTGCAATAGAAGACTAAATACCTGATATTTGTCCAGATGTCAGCATACCAAAGCAGCTCGCATGCTGGAATTTGGTGACAGAAGCCGCCATCTCAAACATGCAAGCCGTGTGACGCTAGGGTTGCCGAGTAGGATTTCCGTATGAAAGGACCGGAGTGGGAGAAATTCGATGATTATGTCCTCGACTTTGTGCTCGATAGCCTGCGCCACAATGAACGGGTGGCGCTGGTTACGCCGACGAATATCGAGGGGTCATCGCCGCGGCCCCTGGGAGCGCAGATGGCCGTCTCTCAATCGGGAAAGTGGGTCGGCTATCTCTCTGGGGGATGTATAGAACGCGCGGTTGTTGCGGAAGCACTGGCGGCGTTGGACGAAGGCAAGTATCGCGATGTTCGCTATGGCCATGGATCAGAATATTTCGACATCCAGCTTCCCTGCGGCAGCGCCATTGACCTCCGCTTTGACGTCAACATTGGAGAAGCGGAGATTGCGGCGGCTCATTCCCGCCTTGACAAGCGGGTACCTGCATCACTGCACATAGGTAGTATCTCAGCCTCCACTGATTTGGACCTGTCGCGGTTTCGTTCCGGTCTTTTGAGAGCGATGCTCTCTTCAAAGGAGACAGGATATGACATCAATGCACAGCGATGAATTCAAGCGGGATGCGGTTCGCATTGCGCTGACCAGCGGCCTGACACGGCGTCAGGTTGCGTCTGAATCTCGGGATTGGGCTTTCGACACTGGGCAAATGGATCCGG
>JAZIHP010000058.1:0-24058 GCA_036678505.1 Alphaproteobacteria bacterium | reverse complement strand
GGCAAACGCCGCGCTGAGCGCGGCGTTGTTCCTGCTACCGGCCCGATTGCCGGCGAACTCAGTTCTGAGGCTGGGGCTCCATGCCGCCTTCCGGCTCCGGACCCTTCTTCTTGCCTTTCGCGGTGCCGCCGGCCTTGGGCACGGCCGAGCCACGGCTGGTCGGCGTATCGTCGCCCAGATCGCGCGAGGGCTTGTTTCCGGCCAGAAGCTCCCTGATCTCGTCGCCGGAAAGGGTTTCGTATTCGAGCAGCCCTTCCGCCAGCGCGATCCAGTCCTTCTTCTTCCTGGTCAGGACGTTCATCGCGGTGGTGTAGGCTTCCTCGATCAGGCGGCGAACCTCGGCATCGATGATCTGCGCCGTTTCTTCCGAAATGTTCTGCGTGCGCGCGACCGAATGGCCGAGGAAAACCTCTTCCTGGTTGTCGCCATAGGCGACATGGCCGAGCTTGTCGGAGAAGCCCCAGCGCGTGACCATGGCGCGCGCCAGCTTGGTGGCCTGCTCGATGTCGGAGGAAGCGCCGGAGGTGATGTTCTCCTTGCCGAACTTGAGCTCTTCCGCCACGCGGCCGCCCATCATGATCGCCAGACGCGAGATCATGTATTTGTAGCTCATGGAGTAGCGATCGCCTTCCGGCAGCTGCATGACCATTCCCAGCGCCCGGCCGCGCGGAATGATGGTCGCCTTGTGCAGCGGGTCGGCGGACGGGACGTTGAGCGCCATGATGGCGTGGCCGGCCTCGTGATAGGCGGTCAGCTCCTTTTCGGCCTGCGTCATGGCCGAGGAGCGGCGCTCCGCGCCCATCATGATCTTGTCCTTGGCGTCCTCGAATTCGGCCATGGTGACAAGGCGCTTGTTGCGCCGCGCCGCCATCAAGGCCGCCTCGTTGACGAGGTTCATCAGGTCCGCGCCGGAAAAACCGGGCGTGCCGCGCGCCAGGATCTTGAGATCGACGTTCGGCGCCAGCGGCACGTTGCGAACATGAACCTTCAGGATCTTCTCGCGGCCGACGATGTCGGGGTTCGGCACCACCACCTGCCGGTCGAAACGACCCGGACGCAGCAGGGCCGGGTCGAGCACGTCAGGACGGTTGGTGGCGGCGATCAGGATGATCGATTCGTTGGATTCGAAGCCGTCCATCTCGACCAGCAGCTGGTTCAGCGTCTGCTCGCGCTCGTCATTGCCGCCGCCGAGGCCGGCGCCGCGATGACGGCCGACCGCATCGATCTCGTCGATGAAGATGATGCAGGGCGAGTTCTTCTTGGCCTGCTCGAACATGTCGCGCACGCGGCTGGCGCCGACGCCGACGAACATTTCCACGAAATCCGAGCCGGAAATGGTGAAGAACGGCACATTGGCTTCGCCCGCGACCGAACGCGCCAGCAGGGTCTTACCGGTGCCGGGAGGGCCGACGAGCAGCACGCCACGCGGAATCTTGCCGCCAAGCCGCTGGAATTTCTGCGGATCGCGCAGGAATTCGACGATCTCCTCCAGATCCTGCTTGGCTTCGTCCACGCCCGCCACATCGGCGAAGGTGACGCGGCCATGGGCTTCCGTCAGCAGCTTGGCCTTGGACTTGCCGAAGCCCATGGCGCGGCCGGAGCCCGACTGCATCTGGCGCATGAAGAAAATCCACACGCCGAGGATCAGGATCATCGGCAGCCACGACAGAAGATAGCCGAACAGCGTGTTGGAACCGTCGGTCTCCGGGCGCGCATTGATGGTGACGCCCTTGGCTTCGAGCCTCGAAACCAGCGTCGGGTCGCCCGGCGAATAGGTCTGGAAACCGGAAGCGCTGTCGCCATAGGAACCGCTGATACGCTCGCCGGCGATGGTCACGGTCTTGACGCGGCCCGACTGAACATCCTGCAGGAACTGCGAATAGGGAATGTCGGTCGCGGCTCCGCGCGTCTGCGGCGTCTGGAACAGATTGAAGAGAGCGATAAGCAGAACCGCTATGATCGCCCAGAGCGCAAGGTTGCGGTAGTTCGGATTCATCGATTGTCCCGTTGGCGGCCATCCGGCGCGCGTCGTTTAAAGAGAGCCTTTGCCTAACATAGGCAGCCCATAACCCATTGCCAAGCAAAAGCACGACAATCGGTTAAGGCGGGCAGCGTCACGGCCCGGCCGCCTGAACCGCCGCTTTCGGCAGAGGCAGCGGCGGAAGCGGCGATGCCATTGCAAGTTCTGTCAGAATCCCGGCCGATTGAAGATCGAAACCCGGCAGAAAGCGGGCAAAGGGCGCCACCACCGGCGTAAGTGCGACATTTTCTCCGGCGCAATCCGCCGCCGGCTCCGCGGCAAGAGCCGTCCGCGCGAGGCTCTCCGGCACATCGGAAAGCGGAATTGGGGTAGGCGGAATTCCGGCATCCCGGCCGCATGGCCGGCCGCCCGCGCGAATGACCGTAGCGGCGGTGGCCTTGCGCACCTCCACCCTGAAGCGTCCGTCCCAGAGCATTCCATCCAGCGCCCGCACTGGCTTTGGCAGGCCGCGCGCCTCGCGCAGCAGAAAAATGCCGGTTCGCCTTGCATCGACCAGCACCCGCGCCAGCGTCGCACGATGCGCCTCCCCCCTGGCCAGCGCCTCCAGCAAAGAGGTCGCAGCCGCTTCGTCCGGCAGCATGGGAAGACCGCCGATGGTCGACAGCAGCAGACGCAGCGCATGGATCGCGGCAGCGCGATCTTCTTCGTCCGCGAAAACGGGATCCAGCCTGAAAAGTCCCCGGGCGGGGCGGGAGGCATGGCGGCTGATCAGAACCGCAGCGCGCGCATCGAGATCGCTTCGGTTTTCCCCGGCCGCTTTCGCCACCTTCAGGGCGGCATCGATGCCGTGTTCATCGAGGGCGGCGCGCATGCGGGGGCGCTCATAGGCGTGGTCCTCATTGGTGGGATCGTCGATCCAGTCGGCACCTCTTGTCCGCAAAATGGCGCGCAGGACCTCGCGGCGCATCCCGAGCAAGGGCCGCACGATCCAGATGTCGCCGTCGAACAGCGTTGCAGCGGCCATGCCGGCAAGCCCGCGTTCCGTTCCCGCACAGCTATCGCCGCGCTCCCGCCGCATGGTCACCGTTTCAGCCTGATCGTTGGCGGTGTGGCCGGTCAGCACCATGGGGATGCCCTCGTCGCGGGCGACCCCGGCCAGCAGCCGGTAACGGGCCTCGCGCGCGGCGGCGGGAATCCCGGCCAGCGGCTTTTGCCCTTCCCATGTGCGGATGCGATGCTCGATGCCGAGCGAGGCGCACAAGGTGCCGGCCCACAAGGCCTCGCCATGCGAGGCAGGCCGCAAGGCGTGATCGACCGTGACGGCGACGAGCCGCGTGTCCGGACGGTGCCGGCGGCGAAATTCATCGAGGAGAAAGAGAAGTGCGGTGGAATCGCTGCCGCCTGAAATCGCCACGACCGCACCGCGTGACAGATCGAGATCGGGAAAAAGGCGGGCGTCGTGGTCCGGTTCTGCTTCCAGCGTCAGCACGACGCGAGCGCCCGTTCCTGCTTTACGCGCTCTTTCAGGGCACCGGATGCGTTCGGATAGCGCTTGCCGATCTCGCCGAAAGTGGCGCAGGCCACGTCGCGCTGCTTCAGGCCGACCAGCGAAACGCCGAGCTTGAGCAGCATGTCGGGCGCCTTCTTTGCCTTGGGATAGCTCTTGCTGGCGGCCAGGAAGACTTCGGCGGCATCCCGGTATTTCTGCTGCCCGAGCAGGGATTCGCCCAGCCAGTAATGCGCATCGGCGGCATTCGCATCCTTCGGGAAGCGCTCGATATGCTCGCGGAAACCGGCCTCGGCGGTGCTGTAATCACCCGACAGCACGAACTGATAGGAGTTCCGGTAAAGCTCCAGCGGGTCATCGGTGCGCGGCAGGGCGGCAACCACCGTATTCCCGTTATCCGCCGGAGGGGTCGCCGAAGCGCCGGGATCGGTCGCCGTTACCGAATGCGTGCCGGCCCCGGCATCGATGACATTGCCATCCTTGTCGACGGTGATGGTGCCGAAATTGCCGGGCGGCGCGCCGGGAATGACCTTGCCGGGCTCGCCATCGCCGGAATCGACGATGATGTCTTCCACGGTGGCGCCTCCGGCGATATCGCCGGAGGTCGTGGGGCTGGCGGTTGTTGCGCCGGGGGCGGCGGCGACGGAGCCGCCCGAACCGCCCGCGTCGGATTTCTTCTGCCCGCCCTGCGAACCTTCTTCCAGCTGCTGGAGGCGAAACTCATTGTCCTCCTGCTGCTTGCGGATCTGCTCCTGCATTTGCAGGATCTGGAAGTTGAGTTCCTCGACCTTGCCGTTGAGAGAGCGGATCTGCTCTTCCAGCGCCGTCATGCCGCCGCTCTGGGCAAGCTGCACTGCGCCTTCCTCCTTTTTCGCGCCGAACAGGCCGGGCAGTTCCACTCCCGGCAGCCTGAAGGAAAAGCCGCCGCGCTCCGACGCGGCGGGCCCGGTTTCTCTGGTCCCGGTTTCGCTGGCCATGGCGGCCGCGCCGGACAGAAGCAGCACAGCCAGCGTGCCGCTCAGGATTGATCTTGGATGCATGAGCCTCTCGCCATTACAGTGAAACCCGGTTTCGCGTCCCGCCCTCGACGGGAGAGCGGGAACAGCAGCGTTTCTAGCAGGGCGCGAGACTTCGGCCAAATTTTGTTTGAGGCTTATTTCAATCAAAAAAGGCGACCCCGGGAGCCGCCTTTTTGTCTTTGTCGAAGCCGTGGTCCCGTCAGGAACCGGCGCCGCCCAGCGTGGTGACGGCGCGGCGGTTCTGCGACCAGCAGGAAATGTCGTCGCAAACGGCGACCGGACGCTCCTTGCCGTAGGAGATCGTCTTGATGCGGTTGGCGGCGACGCCCTGCGAAGCGAGGTAGTCGCGGGTCGCAGCGGCGCGTCGGGCGCCGAGCGCAAGGTTGTATTCGCGGGTGCCGCGTTCGTCGGCATGGCCTTCGACAACGATCGCATACTGGCGATAACGGTTGAGCCACTGGGCCTGACGGGCCAGCGTCTGCTGGGCGTCGGCGCGGATGGACGAGGAGTCCAGATCGAAGAAGATGCGGTCGCCGACATTGACGGTGAAGTCCTGCGCCGAGCCGGGCGTGGCCGCGCTGCCGCCAAGGCCGAGGTCAGCCGCGCTGTTGGGGGTCTTCTTGGATGCGCAGCCGGCAAGCGCCAACGAGGCTACGAGCGCGACCATCACAGGATTTGCTGCTAGTTTTGCGATACGGCGCATACCGCCTCTCCTTCGCATTCGAGTGACTTCGTTGATCTGCCAGTAACCACATCTCGGTTAACCGGCACTCAAAAAACACGGTTAAAATTCGGTTCACGCATCCGGCAGCCCCCCTGAACACGCATCCCGCTCACTGGCCCGCTTATGGCCCGCTTACTGGCATGCAGCCAAATGACGACAAAGAGGCGAAATCTTGTCCGCCTCCCCGTTGCCGGCGATTTTACGGGCGAATCCGGCCGAAAAAGCCGGGAATGGAACGCAATTGCCACGCTCCACCCCCAAGACGGTCAGTCGAGCAGCGGCGACCAGGCCGGATCGGACCCGAAATTCGGGGTTGGAATCTGCTGTTCGTTGCGCCCGGTCAGATCGACCGAATAGAGCTTCGGCCCCCCCGCGCCGGGGGCTTCCTTCAGATACATGATGACCCGGCCGTTGGGAGCCCAGGTCGGACCTTCCTGAAGAAAGCCGGAGGTCAGGATACGCTCGCCCGAGCCGTCCGTGCGCATCACGCCGATCTGGAACTGGCCGCCCGACTGCTTGGTGAAGGCGACCAGATCGCCGCGCGGCGACCATACCGGCGTCGAATAGCTGCCTTCGCCGAAGGAAATGCGCGTCTGGCCCGAACCGTCGGCTCCCATCACGTAAATGTGAGGACGGCCGCCCCGGTCGGAGGTGAAGACGATCTTCGAGCCATCCGGCGAATAGGAAGGCGAGGTGTCGATGGCGTTGGAACTGGTGAGGCGCGTGGTGTTCCTGCTGCGCAGGTCCATGGAATAGATGTTGGAGTTACCGTCGTCGCGCATCAGGCTCATGATGACGCGCTGGCCATCCGGCGAGAAGCGCGGCGCGAAGGTCATGCCGGGGAAATTGCCGACGAGTTCGCGCTGTCCGGTCTCAAGTTGCAGCAGGTAGACGCGCGGCTGCCCGCTCTCATAGGACATATAGGTGATTTCCTGCCGGTTCGGCGAGAAACGCGGCGTCATCACGATGGAGCGGCCATCGGAGAGGAAGCGGGAGTTGGCGCCGTCCTGATCCATGATCGCCAGCCGCTTCTTGCGTGCATTCTTGGCGCCCGATTCGTCGATGAACACGATGCGGGTGTCGAAATACCCCTTTTCGCCGGTCAGCCGCTCATAGATGGCATCGGCGATGATATGGGCGACGCGGCGTGTATTGGCGCCGTTGGCGAAGAACTGCTCGCCCGAAAGCTGCTGGCCGGCAAAGGTGTCCCACAGCCGGTATTCGGCGCGGATGCGGCCATCGCCTTCCTTGCTGACGCGGCCGGTGACCAGCGCCTGGGCGTTGATCACTTTCCAGTCGTCGAAGCGAGGCGTCTGGTCGGGACTGGCGATCTTCTCGATGAAGGCGGCCTTGTCGATCGGCGCAAACAGCCCCGAACGCTTCAGGTCGGCCTGAACGATGGACGAAATCTCCGCGCCGAGCGCGCCGCCGGCGAAGTCCGTTATGGCGACGGGCAGCGGCTCGACCGTTCCCTTGTTGACGTCGATCTCCACCAGCGCGCTGGCGGGGCCGATGGCGAGCCCGGTGGCCGCGCCGGCAAGGGCTGCGACCATCATGAGCGTCTTGAGCAGTGTCTTCATGCTTTCAGCCTCATTTGTTCCAGTCCGGCGATCAGAACATGTCGCTCGGGTCGAAATTGACCACCACTTCCGACCAGCTGTCATATTTGTCGGCAGGCAGGTTGAAGGGCGCGCATTTCTGGACCGCGCGCACCGCGGATTCGGCCGCCGTGCGGCCGGGACCGGAGGCAGCGCCTCCGGCGATTATTTCCGGGCGGCCTTCCAGAACGCCCGAACGGTCGAGCCGGAAACGCACCGAAACCTTGAGCACGCCCGCATCGTCGACGCCGGCCGGAATGCTCCAGCAGCCGCCGAGCTTCTGGCGCAGGGCATCCATTTCGTTCTGCGACAGCCGGTTGCCGCCGGTCGTCTTCCTGCCGCCCAGCGAAGCCTGCTCGGTCGAGCGCCTGGCGCCACCGCCGGAAGGCTTGCGTTTGTCGAGCAGCGCGGCGATCTCATCGGCGTTGAAATCTTTCTCGTCGGATTTCTGCGCGGCCGAACTGTCCCTGGCCGGCTTCTCGGAGGGCTTGCTCTCCGAAGCCTTCGCCGTCTGCGTCTCGGCCGGCTTCGGCCGCGCCTGCGGCGCGGGCGCCCTGTCTGGCAGCGCGGACTGTTCCGTCGGCTTGTCTTCCGCGGCGATCGCTTCGGCAACCGCATCGGGTTTGGCCGGTTCCGGCTTCGCCTCGGCGGGGTTCTGCTCAGCCGGTTTCGGCGCGGGCTCCGGCTCCTTCACCGGCTCGGGCGGCTTCGGCTCCGGCGGCTTGACCGGCTCGGGCTTCGGCTGTTCAACGGGCTTGGGCGGCTCAACGGGTTTGGACGGTTCTGGCGGCGCCGGCTTTTCGCTGGGCGTCGGAGCCGGCGGCGGCGCGGCCGCAGTGTCGACCGGCGTCGGCTTGGGGTCGGGCGTGACCGGCTTGTTGGTATCGACCATGTTCTCGCCGACCTCGCGGGCATCGGCGACGATGTCCGGCCGCCTGGTTGGCGTGGGCGCGGCCGTCTCCGTCATCGGCGCTTGCCTGTCGCCCTGCTGGATCTGCGTCAGCTCTTCCAGCGGCACGATGTCGACCGGCAGCGATTCCACCTCGCTCACCTCGAAGGGCGTTGGCGCCGACAGCGACACCAGCCCGAAAGCCAGCACCGCCGCATGCAGGACCAGCGATGTGGTGAGGCTCGCCTTCAAGATTACCGTTCCTGTTCCTGAAGCGTGACGAGGCCGAGATTCTTGTATCCGGCAGCCGAAATGCGGGCCATCACCTGCATCACCGTGCCGTAATCGGCGGTCTTGTCGCCGCGCACATAGATGCGCTCCTCATAGCCGGTCTTGGCGATGGCTTCGAGGCGCGGCACCACCTCGTCGACGGCGATCTCGGTTTCCTGAAGATAGACCTGCCCCTTGTCGTTCACCGAAACGGTGATCGGCTGGGTGTCGGAATTCATCGGCCTGGCCTGCGTTTCGGGCAGGTCGATCGGCACGCCCACGGTCAGCAATGGCGCCGCCACCATGAAGATGATCAGCAGCACCAGCATCACGTCCACGAAGGGCGTGACGTTGATTTCCGACATCAGCGCGTTGCGGCGGCCACGCCTTCCGCGCCCGCCTCTGGAACCGCCGCCCGTACCTACTGACATTCCCATCTACAAAACCTCAGACTGCCCCGTTGCGCGATCGGATCCCGCCGCTCAGGACCGGGCGACCTTCTCATCGATTTGGCGCGAGAGTATGGCGGAGAACTCGTCGGCGAAGCCTTCCATGCGGCCCGCAAGCCTGCCCGCATCCGACGAGAGCTTGTTGTAGGCGATGACGGCGGGAATGGCCGCCATCAGGCCGATGGCCGTTGCCAGCAGCGCTTCCGCGATGCCCGGCGCCACCACGGCAAGGCTGGTGGATTTCGACCCGGCGATCGCCTGGAACGAGGTCATGATGCCGATGACCGTGCCGAACAGGCCGATGAAGGGAGCGGCGGAACCGATGGTGGCGAGGAAGCCGAGATTGCCTTCCAGCCGTTCCATCTCACGGGTCAGCGCAAGGTCCATGGCCTTGTCGATGCGCATCTGGAGGCCGTGCGGCGACTTGGCGCCCTTCTCGAAGCTCTTCTTCCATTCGCGCATGGCGGCAACGAAGATCGAGCCCATGCCGCTGGTCTTGCGGTCGGACAGGGTGCGGTAGAGTTCCTCCAGCGACTGGCCGGACCAGAAGATCTGCTCGAAGCGGTTGAGCGCCGCGCGCATGCGGCCGTAGGAGACGATCTTCTCGAAGATGATGGCCCAGGTCCACACCGATGCGCCGAGCAAGCCGATCATGACCAGCTTGACCACCCAGTTGGCCTGCATGAACAGGGCCCAGATCGACAGATTCGCCGCCGGTTCGGCAAGAGCGATATTTTCCATCCAAACGTTCCTTAAAACTTCCCTGGCCCCTGGGCGTCCGCCGGCCCACGACGCTTTGACCCTTCATGGCCCAGCGCGCCGAACCTCGCCGCAAATGCCCGCGATCGGCGCCTTTGGCGGCCTTGTCGCGACAAATGTTGGTAAAAGGAAGGCGCGCCGATTCCTTCGATTTTCATCGAAACCTTCATGAACCGTTATGGTTAAGGATGCGTTAGAACAACGCCGCTTCACCGCGCGACACGATCTCTTTTTCTCATGCCGGAGTTTGGGTCTTGTCTTGCCTCGAATACCCGCCGGTTTTCGCAACCTTGTCCTCATGCGCAATATGCGCAGCGCAGAACGGCCCGCGCGCTCACGGGCGCCGGCGGAATATTCTTGCCATCATCGGCGAGAATGGCGGGCGGCGGAGTTTTCAGGATTTCGGCATGAAGGCCGCGACCCACTCCTTGGGAAACCGGCGCGGACGGCCATTTTCGCCGATGATGGCGGCCTCCACGCGCGCCTCCACCAGCAATTCCTCGCCCCGCCTGAGCTGCTGGGCCATGGTGATGCGCGCGCCCGACACCTCGACCGTGCGGGTCTCCACGGTCAGCATGTCGTCGATGCGGGCGGGGGCGCGAAAATCGATCTCCATGCGCCGCACCACCCATACGATCCTTTCGCCGCCCTCGCCGTCGGCAAGCCCGGCGGCAAGCGCGGTGTGATGAACGCCGGCCAGACGCAGGAAGTCCGAACGTCCGCGTTCGAAAAACTCCAGGTAGCGGGCATGATAGACGACGCCCGAAAAATCGGTGTCGGCATAGTATACGCGCGCCAGAAGCCGGTGGCCGAACTCCGTAAGCTCGCCCGAAAGGGCTGCTTCCTGCGCCGCAAGTGACGGTCTTTGGCTGGTCATCGCCTTCACCTTCTCTGGCTTCATCCGTATCACATCGAAGCCGTTTCGCGGAAAATGGCCCGCGGCGCCCTCCGCCGGCCGCCGGGGTCCGGCATCGCCATCCTGCGGAAATTTACGGTCATTCGTCTTCGAACAGGCCGATCTGCTGGCGGGCCATGTCGCGCGGCGCTTCCAGCCCCAGATGCCGCCAGGCATTGGCGGTCAGCACGCGCCCGCGCGGTGTGCGCTGGATGAAGCCCTGCTGGATCAGATAGGGCTCGATGATGTCCTCGATGGCGTCGCGCGGCTCCGAAAGTGCCGCGGCAATGGTTTCGATGCCGACCGGGCCGCCGCCGAAATTACCGGCGATCATGGTCAGGTAGCGGCGGTCGAGCGCATCGAGGCCGAGGCTGTCGACCTCCAGCCGCAGCAGGGCCTCGTCGGCGATCTTGCGGTTGACGGTCTCCGCGCCGGCCACGGTCGCGAAATCGCGTACCCGCCGCAGAAGCCGGCCGGCGATGCGCGGCGTGCCCCGCGCCCTTCGCGCGATCTCGACGGCGCCGTCGTCGCTCATCGGCAGGTTGAGCAGGCGCGCGCCGCGCCGCACGATCAGCTCCAGTTCCTCGACCGTGTAGAAATTGAGCCGCACCGGAATGCCGAAACGGTCGCGCAGCGGGTTGGTGAGCAGGCCGAGCCGCGTCGTCGCCGCCACCAGCGTGAAGCGGGCGAGGTCGATCTTGACCGAGCGCGCCGCCGGTCCCTCGCCGATGATCAGGTCGAGCTGGAAATCCTCCATCGCCGGATAGAGGATTTCCTCCACGGCCGGGCTGAGGCGATGGATCTCGTCGATGAACAAGACGTCGCGGTCTTCGAGATTGGTGAGCAGGGCCGCCAGATCGCCCGCCTTGGCGATCACCGGGCCGGAGGTGGAGCGGAAATTGACGCCCATCTCGCGCGCCATGATCTGGGCGAGCGTGGTCTTGCCCAGCCCCGGCGGGCCGACGAACAGCACATGGTCGAGCGCGTCGCCGCGCCCCCTTGCCGCCTCGATGAACACTTTCAGGTTGGCGCGCGCCGCCGCCTGCCCGACGAAATCGTCGAGCGTTTGCGGCCGCAGCGTCTGCTCGGCATCCTCGCCCCGCTTTTCGGAGGAGATCAGGCGATCGTCGGAACTCATGGTGCCGTCCTGCCACGGCGCGCCTTGCGGAACAAGCCGGCGATCACCGCGCCAGTTCCTTCAGGCCAAGGCGGATGAGCTTCGCCGAATCGGCCTCGTCCCCGGCCGATTTCAGCGCGGCGGCCACCGCATTGGCGGCGATGTCGCGCCCGTAGCCCAGATTGACCAGCGCCGAGACGGCATCGGCAACCGGCGCCGGCGCCACGCCTTCGCCCAGTTCCTGCTTGAGCCCGATGGCGCCTGCGGCCTCGCCGGCGAAGGCGGGTGCCTTGTTCTTCAGTTCGGTGACGATGCGCTCGGCCACCTTCCTGCCGACACCGGGGGCGCGGCTGACCATGGCCAGGTCGCGCAGCGCAATGGCGTTGGCGAGATCCGAAGGGCTGAGCGTCGACAGCACGGACATCGCCACCTTGGCTCCCACCCCCGGCACATTGGTCGACAACAGGCGAAACCAGTCGCGCTCCAGCGCCGAGCTGAACCCGAACAGGCGGATCATGTCTTCGCGCACCACCGTTTCGATGAACAAAACGATCGCTTCGCCAGGTCCGGGCAAGGAAGCCAGCGTCCGCGCCGAACAGAAGGCCACATAGCCGACGCCATGCACATCGACGACGCAATGATCCTCGCCGATCTCGTCCAGCGTGCCCTTCAGCTTGCCGATCATGATCCCCGCCCGCCCCTGCTATGCAATCTGCTTCAGCCTGTATGCCACGCTTTGCCGGTGATGGGCATGGCAGATGGCGATGGCGAGCGCATCGGCCGCATCATGCGTGTCGAACACCGCTTTCGGCATCAGCACCTTGACCATCATGTGGATCTGCTTCTTGTCGCCATGGCCGACGCCGATCACCGCTTTCTTGACCGCGTTGGGCGCATATTCGGCCACCGGCAGGCCGGCCAGCGCCGGCACCAGCATGGCGATGCCGCGCGCCTGCCCGAGTTTCAGCGTCGCCGTCGCATCCTTGTTGACGAAGGTCTGCTCCACGGCCGCCTCATGCGGCATGGCCCGATGCAGCACCTGCGAAAGGCCTTCATGCAACTGGCAAAGGCGCGAGGCGAGCGTCGCCTTGTCGTCCGAGCATACGGAACCG
Source organism: Alphaproteobacteria bacterium (assembly GCA_036678505.1). Classification (GTDB taxonomy): domain Bacteria; phylum Pseudomonadota; class Alphaproteobacteria; order Rhizobiales; family Rhizobiaceae; genus Mesorhizobium. Next base: position 11,738 of record JAZIHP010000058.1, on the reverse strand, counting down.
GAGGCCACGAAGCGCAGCGAATTGCCGAGGCTTTCGACAACGCCCCAGCCGGTGCGCCGAAGCCCCGGGTCGATGCCGATGATCCGAATCGTTTCCGCCATGATCGCCCACTCTATTCACCGGCGGCAGACTTGCCAGCGAAATGTGAACAAACCGGAAACGAAAAGCGCGTCAGCCGCGCGCGAAGGCCGTGTTGAGCAGCGAAATCTGGTCGAACACCGGGCTGCCGCGCTCCAGCCCCTGCGGCAGGGCATCGCCATAGACCTCCTCGTCCATGCGCTTGACCAGCGATTGCAGGCGCAGCGACCGCCGCACCAGATCGACGAACTCGACCGGCAGTTCGCCCCAGCCTTCCGCATCCTCATGCGCCGATACGGTGTCGAGGCGCACCTTGGCCTTTTCGGCGGCCACCTGATCGCGCGTCATCTCGCCGGAATTGGCGGCGCGCTGGAGCAGCAGCCACGAGGCGATCTGCATGAGGCGCGTCGTCAGCCGCATCGATTCGGCCGCATAAAGGGTCGCGGCCAGCCGGGTCAGCTTCTTCGCCTCGGCGCGCCCGCGCGAATCCAGATATTCGGCGGCCTGCTCGACCAGCCCCATGCCTTCATTGTAGAGCGGCTGGAAGGATTGCGAGAAGATGCGGCGCTCGGCCAGCCTGATCGTGTTCCCGCTTTCCTGTGAAGATCGATTCATGATGCACCCTGGTCGCATGCGGAAGCGATTCGCCCCTGCGGCATGACTGCCACCCTATAAGGCTTCCCGGCCGGAAAATGCGCTTCGGAGCTTCGCAAGGCAAGCTTATACTTAATAAAGGGTTAATATGAACAGGTTGCGTGCCGAAATCGGCACACCGGCCGCTTCCTCGCCTGAGAAGAAAAAAAGAGCCGCGGATAAGGCGGCTCTCAGAAGTTAACAGGGAGGCGTCAAACAAAGTGGCTCCAACCACTCGGTAAGAATCCAGATCACTGGATGCACATAGTAAACAGCTGTAAAGCTTAATGCCCGGTTAACGGGGCCCGGATTTCTGCTCGAAAGCCCCTTCCGCAGCGGCATCGCAGGCTCGTATTCCAAAGCATGTCGCCCGAAAGCGGGAACCGGTTTCGGGGCGACGACATGCGTAAAAACAAGAACTTGAAGCGCAGGGAGCTGATCTGAAAGATCGCCACACGCTTTAGCGCCTTCGCAACCGCATTGCCTCAGGCGCCGATCTGTTCAAGACGGCTGCTTTGCTCTATGCCCCATTGCCACCAATTTCACCCTGCATAGGGCAGATCGAAACCGGAAACGCCATGAACACCCAATCGCCTCCCGAACGCTGCCGCCTTGTCCTGATCGCCATGCCCGGCACCGATGCCGGACGGCTTCAGGCCGCCCTTGAGGGCGGCGACGTGGCGTCGGTGATCTTCGTGCAGGGCGCGCTCGACGATTCCGCCTTTCAGCGCGCCGCCGCAGACCTCGTGCCGGTCGCCCAGAATGCCGGAGCCGCCGCCGTCATCGCCGGCGACAGCCGCGTGGCCGACCGGGTCAAGGCGGACGGCGTCCATGTCGAAGCCGCCGCTGCGGAACTCGCCGACACGATCGGGCGTCTGCGGGAGCGCATGATGGTCGGCACCGGCGGCGTCAAGACGCGCGATGCCGCACTGGAACTCGGCGAGGCCGGCCCCGACTACATGTTCTTCGGCCGGTTCGGCTACGACAACGACCCGGTTCCGCATCCGCGCAATCTGGCGCTTGGCGCATGGTGGGCGGAGATGGTGGAAATTCCCTGCATCGTGATGGGCGGCTCCGAAATCGCCTCGGTGACGGAAGTGGCCGCGACCGGGGCCGAATTCGTGGCGCTGTCCGCCGCCATCTTCGCCGAAGGCGCCGATCCGCGCGGGGCGGTCGCACAGGTCAACGCACTGCTCGACGCCAGCGCGCCGCGCTTCGGGGAATGAACCATGGCACGGCGTCTGGCTCTGGCCGTGATGATCTTCTGCGCTGGCCACGGCGCCGCGCATGCGGCGGAGACGCCCGCCGACGCAACCGCCCCCGCCAATGAAGCCGGTGGCGGCAAGGCGAACGCCCTCCCCAAGGGCGGCCGGCAGTTGCCGCAGCCGGCCGACGACAAGGCCGCCTTGCCCGCTCTCGATCCGGCCCGCTTCGGCAAGCTGAGCGACGATGCATACGGTGCCTATCAGCGCGGCCTCTACAAGACCGCATACAATCTGGCTTTGCCGCGGGCGCAAAACGGCGACCCGGCCGCGCAGACGCTGGTGGCGGAACTGCTGGCGCGCGGAATGGGCGTTCCCCTCAATGCGAAGGAAGCCGCCAAATGGTACGCCGCCGCCGCCGAACGCGGTGTGCCGGAGGCGCAGTTCCAATATGCGCTGATGCTGCTCGACGGCGATTTCGTGCCCAAGGACGAAAAACAGGCTCATGCGCTGATGCAGGCTGCGGCCGAGGCCGGCAATGCGCTGGCCCAGTTCAATTTCGCCCAGCTGCTGGTCAAGGAAAACCCCGGCGACCTGTCACGGGCGGTGACCTATTACGAGCGCGCCGCGCAAGCCGGCCTTGCCGACGCGCAATATGCGCTGGCGCAGGCCTACGCCAACGGCGTCGGCGGCAAGGCGCAGGACGACGCCAAAGCCCGCGGCCTCCTCGAAAAGGCGGCGCGGCAGAATTTCGACACCGCCCAGCTCGACCTCGCCCAGTGGCTGATCGACGGTCGCGGCGGCGAGCGGGACTATGAGAAAGGCTTCGGCTGGATGCTGATCGCCGCGCGCGGCGGCAATGTCGCCGCCCAGAACCGGCTGGCCAAGCTCTATGTGGCCGCCCTCGGCACCGATCCGGACCCCATCCTCGCCGCTGGCTGGTATATCGTTGCGCGCCGCGCCGGGCTCGTCGACCGCGAGATGGAAGACTATCTGGAAGGCCTGACCGACGAGCAGATGAAGGAGGCGGTGCGGAAGGCCAACCGCCTGCCCTGACCTCCCCGCGCCGCCAAGAGGCGGGCGGCGAGCAGTCCGCGACGGCCTTTCTCTTGCTTCCGGGCGCGATTTGTGGTCTTGGAAACGCCAGTCGCACGCCCCCCTTGCCGGCGCCCATTCCACAGATCCGGAGACCTCACAGACATGGCTCGCTCCGCCATAATCAACGTCATGGTTCAGGCTGCCATGAAGGCCGGCCGCTCGCTCTCGCGCGATTTTGGCGAGGTGCAGAACCTTCAGGTCTCGCTCAAGGGCCCGGGTGACTATGTCAGCCAGGCCGACCGCAAGGCCGAAGACATCATCTACACCGAGCTTGCCAAGGCCCGCCCCGGCTACGGCTTCCTGATGGAAGAACGCGGCGCGGTGACCGGCGACGACGACCAGCATCGCTGGATCGTCGATCCGCTCGACGGAACCACCAACTTTCTTCACGGCATTCCCGTCTTCTCCATCTCGATCGCGCTGGAGCGCCAGGGGCAGCTGGTCGCCGCCGTGGTCTACAATCCGGCCATGGACGAGCTCTACACCGCCGAGCGCGGCGGCGGGGCCTTCATGAACGACCGCCGGCTGCGCGTCGCCGCCCGCAGCAAGCTCTCGGATGCGGTGATCGGCTGCGGCATCCCGCATCTGGGCCGCGGCCATCACGGCAACTTCCTCGTCGAACTGCGCAATGTCATGAGCGAAGTGGCGGGCGTGCGCCGTCTCGGCTCCGCCGCGCTGGACCTTGCCTATGTGGCGGCGGGCCGCATGGACGGCTATTGGGAAACCGGCCTGTCGGCATGGGACATCGCCGCCGGCCTTTTGCTGGTGCGCGAGGCCGGCGGCTTCGCCTCCGAACCGGATGGCGGTCAGGACATGCTCGACAGCGGCAAGGTCGTCGCCGGCAACGAGACCATCCACCGCGCGCTGGTCAGGACGCTTTCCAGACCCGTTTCGTCACGCTGACGCCATCGGGCCCGGCGCCCGCGGCGGGCTGAACAGCCGCCGCATCGGCCCGTCGGCCGGCGCGGTCGCCAGCGCCACCAGCACCGACAATGTTGCCAGCACCGGCAGGAGCAGAACCTGCGGGATGAGTGCCGGCGCGCCGGATGCGACGAAGGCCATCACCACCAGCCCGTGCAGCAGGTAGATGGCAAGCGAGCGTTCGCCAAACCAGCCGAGCATCGTTGCCCGCGCCGGCACGAGCGCCGCAAAACCCACTGCTGCGGTTCCGCCGAGCGTCATCAGGCCAAGGCGCGCGATCGCCGGATAGTTTGCATCGGCGGCGCCGCTTGCATAGGCGCGGCTGCCGGTCAGCGCGCCGGGGTTGAGGCCGAGCTGCCACCACGCAAGCACGGCTCCCACGCAACCGGCGAACACGAGCGCGAAGGAAACCGGATGACGCGGCGCGACAGTTACAAGCTGCGCGCCGTAAAGATGGCCAAGCACGAAGAAGGGCAGGAAGTAGAGCGTGCGCGAAAGGCTGAGCGCATAGCCGATGCCGTCATCATATCCGGCCGCCACCGCCACCGCGACGGCGGCCGCCAGGCCTGCCGGAGAGGCGAACAGCGGCAGCACGAGACGCCAGACGACCATGCTGGCGATGAACCACAGGAGCCAGTAAGGCGTGAACAGCGAATAGTCATACCACCCCGCAAGCCTGCCGGCGCCGATATAGGCAAGCTGGAACACGGCCAGCGGCGCGATGAGTGTCCACACGATCTTGCGATAGTCGCGCCCTTCAAGCCTGTCGCGGGCGAACAGGCCGGACAGGAAAACGAAAAGCGGCATATGAAAACTGTAGATGCCGATATAGACCGCCTGCAATATTTCAGAATTCGATGACGGCTTCTCGATCATATGCCCGAAAACGACGAGCAGTATTGCAGCGCCCCTGAGGGCGTCGATCTGGCTGTTGCGGCATGTCTTTGCTGGCTTCATGAGTGACGGCACGCATCCCGTGTCTGTTCCCTGAAAAGCCCCTTCCGCCATCACCGATCCGACATTTTCATTATGACATGGAGATGGGCGAGACTGTGGCGCAACCGCCTGATCTCCTCATCTCGGCCGCGCGGCTTCCAATTTCGCCGCAAATCCGATTAGAGTTGCCGCCAGTGCGCAGAAACGAAATGGAAGACGGATGGCCCTGCTCAGATCGTTCGGCATAGGCGGCGGCTCGGATGTGCTGAGCTATGATCCCCACAAGCTTTCAAGCCCGCAGGTTTTCCTGCTCACCATGGTGATCTTTCTGGGGCTGGCCGGCTTCATCGCCATCATTCTCTCGCGCCAGATCCAGTCGGCCTTCTCCACGAACCCCGGACTGAACGGGCTGATCCTCGGCGTTCTCATCGTCGGCATATTGCTCGCCTTCGCGCAGGTCGGACGCCTGTTCCGCGAGGTTCGCTGGGTGAACTCCTTCCGCGCCGGCGTGGAAGCCGTCGATCCCGTTCTGCTGGCGCCGATGAAGGCGATGCTGGGCCGCTCATCCGCGATCGCCGTTTCCACCAGCTCCATGCGCACCATGCTGGATTCGATCGCCACCCGCCTCGACGAGACCCGCGACACCTCGCGCTATCTTGTCGGCCTGCTGGTATTTCTCGGCCTGCTCGGCACCTTCTGGGGCCTGTTGCAGACCATCGGCTCGATCAGCGACACCATCCAGTCGCTCGATCCCGGCAGCGGCGATTCGGCTTCCGTTCTGGATGCGCTGAAGCAAGGCCTCTCCGCCCCGCTTTCGGGCATGGGCACGGCCTTTTCCTCCTCGCTGTTCGGCCTCTCCGGTTCGCTGGTGCTCGGCTTCCTCGATCTTCAGGCCGGCCGCGCGCAGAACCGCTTCTACACCGAACTGGAAAACTGGCTGTCCTCGGTCACCGACCTGTCCTCCGATCTCGCGGCGCCTGAGAACAACCGCAGCTCCGGCGCCACGGACGAACTCCGCGCCGTGTCCGAGCGGCTGCGCTCGTTGCAGGAAAGCAACGGCTCCAGCCCGCGCACGGCAGCGGCCATGGCCAATCTGGCCGACGGCATTGCCGGTCTGGTCAAGAACATGCGCTCCGAACAGCAGATCATGCGCGACTGGGTGGAAGCCCAGTCCGACGAGCAGCGCGCCATGCGCGAAACGCTGGAGAAGATCGCCGCAGCCCTCGACGCCCAGAAGGGAGTGAAGTGAGGTGGCTCTCGGGCGCGGACGCCGCAGCTATCGCCATATCGACTACTGGCCGGGCTTCGTCGACGCGCTGTCGACGCTGCTGCTCGCCATCATGTTCCTGCTTTCGGTGTTCGTGCTGGCGCAGTTTCTGCTGAGCCGCGAGATTTCCGGCAAGGACGAGGCGCTCAACCGCCTCAATGCGCAAATCAACGAACTGACCCAGCTTCTGGCGCTGGAGAAGGGCAACACGCAGGACGCGCAGGATGCGCTCGCCAATTTGCAGGCATCCCTGTTCGCGGCGGAAGCCGAAAAGAGCCGGCTGGAGCAATTGCTGGCCGCCGGAACCGGTTCGGGAAGCGCCGCCACCGCCCGCGCTGACAGGCTGGAGGGCGAACTCGACAGCGAACGCCAGATCAGCCAGCGCGCGCTGTCGCAGGTGGAGCTGCTCAACCAGCAGATTTCGGCCCTGCGCCGCCAGATCGCCGCTCTCGAACAGGCGCTCGAAGCCTCGGAGGCGCGCGACCGCGAATCCAACACCAAGATCGCCGACCTCGGGCGCAGGCTGAACGTGGCGCTGGCCCAGCGCGTGCAGGAGCTGAACCGCTACCGGTCCGATTTCTTCGGCCGCTTGCGCGAAATCCTCGCCGACCGCGAGAACATCCGCATCGTCGGCGACCGTTTCGTGTTCCAGTCGGAAGTGCTGTTTCCCCTCGGCTCCGACCAGATCAACGAGGCAGGACAGGGCGAGATGAAGAAGCTCGCCGACGCCATCATCGAGTTGCAGAAGGAAATCCCGCCGGAGATCAGCTGGGTGCTGCGCGTGGACGGCCACACCGACGACCGGCCGCTGTCCGGCACCGGCCGCTTCCGCGACAACTGGGAGCTTTCCGCCTCGCGCGCCATCTCCGTGGTCAAGTTCCTGATCGCCAACGGCGTGCCCGCCAACCGGCTGGTCGCCGCGGGTTTCGGCCAATACCAGCCGCTCGATGAAGGCGACACCCAGGAAGCCCGCGACCGCAACCGCCGCATAGAGCTGAAGCTGACCGAGCGGTGACGTTTCTCGCCGCACCGGGCCACCCGGCCGCAAAGAACCGCAGACCAGGCAAGATGACGGAACGGCATACGCCGGGACGCCTGCGGCTATCGCTTGTTTCGGTAGCATCCTGCCAGGATGGGTGATTCTTGCCAACTGATGGCAACATTGTGGCACCCCGCCTCAATTGTGGCCCAAACAGGCCGCCGGCAATTATCTTTTTGTAATTATTATTTTTTTCCGGCCGTCACTAAGTTCACCAGCGAACCGGGAACTGCCGGGGCCTCTTCGGGGTCTGGAATCGGCGGAACCTGACGGTTCGGCTGGAGAAGTCATGCTTCTCCCAAAACAGGAGACGCAATCATGCGCCCCATTTCACTCTCCTCCCTCGCTCTTGCCGCCATGTTTGTTGCGGCTCCCCTCACCGGTGCGTTTGCCGCCGCGGAAGATGCTGGTCTTCTCCCGAACCAGATCGCCTCTCAGGCCGCGCCTTCCAAGGTCGTCCTCGATCAGTTGAGCAGCCTGGGCGACGGGATCAACTCCGCCCTGACTGTAAACGCCATAACATCGCAGCAGGCCGGAAATCTGCGCAGCCAAATCGCCGACATTCGCAGCGAAGCACTCACCCTCTCGCGCTCGGCAGGCGGTCATATCCCCCAGGGGGAATATCGCCAGTTGCTGGGCAAGATCCACAACGTCTCCAGCCAGATCTACACGGTGGATCACGGCAACTGATTGTCGTGACGTGCATCACGGGCGAGGCGAATGCCTCGCCCGCTAGAGCGTTTCCAGGAAAAGTGGAAACACTTTTCCGGTCCGCAAACGCGACAAACAACTTAGAGCTGTCGAGCGATTCCGTGAACACTGAACGGCTCTAAGCTTCCGGATCGGCCGGCTCCCTGCCCGGCGGCCATTGCTGGCGGAACTGCGGCTGGCTGATCGCCCGCCCGACTTTTTTGCGGCGGGGCGCGCATTTATCCGATTTGCAGGCAACCGCGACTTTGCAAGCACCGGCAACGACCCTCTTGCCAGTCGCGCCGCATTCCTGTCCCCTGCCTTTGGCCCCAGAATCAGGTCCAGAATCAAGTCCAGAATCTGGCCAGGAATCAAGCCGGGAATCAGGATTACCGCATGTCGTTCCAGAAGCTCGATGATCTTTGCCGCCGGCTCGAAGCGCTCGAACATGCCCTTGCCATACTGGGCGCCGACGAGGCGACGCACATGGCCGTGGGCGGCGGCGAAAAGCGCGCCGAGGCCATGGCCGCCCTTTCCGGCCTCTACCACCGGCAGGCGACCGCGCCCGAAATCGGCGACTGGATCGCAACGGCCGAAACGGAGGCGCTGAACGAGGATCAGGCCGCGGCTCTGCGTGAGTTCAGGCGCCACCACGCCAACCTCACCTGCCTGCCGGCCGGCTTCGTCGAGCGCCAGACGGCGGCGCGCCTGCGCTGCGAGCAATTGTGGCGCGACCTGCGCGCCAGGGGCGACTGGACGAGCTTGCAGCCGGCGCTGGAAGGCGTGGTGGCGCTGGCGCGCGAGGAAGCCGCCATGCGCTCCGAAGCGCTGCGCCTCTCCCCTTATGATGCGCTGATGGAGCAATACGACCCCGGCAACCGCACGGCCGACATCACCCCGCTGTTCACCGATCTGAAGGCGTTCCTGAAGGATTTCGTGCCGCAGGCGCTCGACATGCAGGCCGGGCGGCTTGCAAAGCGCCCGCTGAAGCCGCTCTCCGGCGCTTATCCGGTCGAGAAGCAGCGGGCGCTGGGTCTCGCCATGATGGAGGCTGTCGGCTTCGACCTGACGCACGGCAGCCTGTCGGTCTCCCACCATCCCTTCTGCGGCGGCGTGCCGAGCGACGTGCGCATCACCACGCGCTATCGCACCACCGAGTTCCTGTCGGCGCTGATGGGCATATTGCACGAGACCGGCCATGCGCTCTACCAGCAGAACCTGCCGCGGCACTGGTCGCACTGGCCGCTTGGCAAGGCGCGCGGCATGGCCATCCATGAAAGCCAGAGCCTGTTCGTGGAAAAGCAGATCGGCCGCAACCCCGCCTTCTGGCGCTGGGCGCTGCCGGTGGTGGACAGCCATCTCGGCGAAAGCTGGTCGCTGGACGATATCCTGCCCCATGTCCATCAGGTCGAGCGCGGGCTGATCCGGGTCGATGCCGACGAAGTGACCTATCCGCTGCATGTCATTCTGCGCTACGAGCTGGAACAGGAGCTGATTGCCGGAAAACTCGACGTGGCCGATATTCCCGAAGCCTGGGACGCGCATATGCGCGCTTATCTCGGCCTTTCGACCATCGACAATCCGGGCGACGGCCCGATGCAGGATGTTCACTGGCCAGGCGGGGCTTTCGGCTATTTCCCCTCCTATACGCTGGGCGCGATGATGGCGGCGCAGCAATGGGCGGCGATAGTGCGCGAACGCCCCGGCACCGACGAGGCCATCGCGAAAGGCGATTTCTCCGCCGTCAACGAATGGCGCAGAACCCGCATCTGGTCGCAGGGTTCGCGCTGGTCCACGCCCGAACTGATGCAGCGCGCCACCGGGGAGAAGCTCGATGCACGCCACTTCATTGCCCATCTGCAAAAGCGCTATGGCGGTCAGGGAGAGCCTTAATGGAGCTTACCAATCAGGACATCGCAGACCTCGTTGGCTTCCGCCGCGAACTGCACCGTTTCCCTGAACTCTCCAATGAGGAGAAGGAAACGGCACAGCGCGTGACTGCCTTTCTGGCTGGCACCGGGGCCGACGAGGTGCTGACCGGACTGGGCGGCCATGGCGTCGCCCTCGTCTATGACAGCGGCGAGCCCGGCCCGACGCTCCTGTTCCGTGCCGAACTGGATGCCCTGCCCATCGCCGAGGTTTCGGACATTCCCCACCGCTCCACCGTGGAGGGCAAGGGCCATATGTGCGGTCATGACGGCCATATGGCGATCCTCGCCGCCCTTGGCCGCCTGTTCGGGCGGCAGCGGCCGGCAAGCGGCCGCGTGGTGCTGATGTTCCAGCCCGCCGAGGAGACCGGCAACGGCGCGGCCGGCGTGGTGGCCGACCCGCGCTATGCGGCGATCCGGCCGGATTTCGCCTTTTCGCTGCACAATCTGCCCGGCACTCCGCTCGGTCACGTCCGGCTGCGCGAAGGCGTCGTCAACTGCGCCTCGCGCGGCCTGCGCATCGCGCTGGAAGGCAGGACCGCCCATTCCTCCATGCCCGAAAGCGGCATTTCGCCGATGCTGGCCGCAAGCCGTCTGATGCCGCGGCTGGCAGCACTCGGCGGCGGCACCTTCAACAGCGACGACTTCTCGATGGCCACCGTCACTCATGTGCGCATGGGCGAACCGGTTTTCGGCGTCGCCCCCGGCCATGCGGAAATCCGGGTCACCCTGCGCACAAGGCAGGATGCGCGCATGGCGGGCCTGTGTGCTGCGGCCGAGGCGATGGTGCGCGAGGAGGCGCAGGCCGAAGGGCTGCAATGCGGCTTCGACTATCACGAGATTTTCGTCGCCAGCCTGAACGAGCCTGAAGCGGTGGCGCATCTGGCGGCGGCGCTCGATGCCGAAGGCGTGCCCCATGACGAGGCGGAACTGCCGATGCGCGCCTCCGAGGATTTCGGCATTTTCGGCCATACGTCGAAATCGGCGATGCTTTATCTCGGCTCCGGCATCGACCGGCCGAACCTGCACAATCCCGATTACGATTTTCCCGACGAGCTGATCGCCATCGGCGCGCGGATCTTCATGCGCACCGCGCGCGATCTTCTGGGATAGGGCATCGGACCGGAGTGGAATCCGGTCGGGGGTCCCGATGCTTGTCGATAATTCCGATCGCCCTTCATGCGTCGGCATGGACGCATGGCGATCCGGCGGCCTACTGCGCCGCACCTTCCAGAATGCCGGCCCCGGCGTCGAACTGGAGACGGGCAAGCTCGGCATAGAGGCCGCCTGCGGCAACCAGGCTGCGATGCGTGCCCTCTTCCACGATGCGCCCCTCATCCATGACCAGGATGCGATCTGCCTCCAGAACGGTCGCCAGCCGGTGGGCGATGACCAGCGTGGTGCGGGCGCGCATCAGCGTCGACAGCGCCTCCTGCACCAGCGTCTCGCTGGCGGCGTCGAGCGCCGAGGTCGCCTCGTCGAGCAGCAGGATCGGCGCATCGCGCAATATGGCGCGCGCAATGGCGATGCGCTGGCGCTGGCCGCCCGAAAGCGTCACGCCGCGTTCGCCCACCTGCGTGTCGTAGCCGCGCCCCAGCCTGAGGATGAATTCCTCCGCCTGTGCCGCCCGCGCCGCCGCCTCGATCCCGGCATCCGATGCATCCGGCCGGCCGAAAGCGATGTTGTCGCGCACGCTGGCGGCGAAGATCGTCACCTCCTGCGGCACGATGGCCATGCGCGCGCGCAGCGCCTGCGGGTCCGCTTCGCGCACATCGATCCCGTCGACCGAGATCGCGCCGCCCGCGACATCGTAGAAACGCTGGATCAGCGAGAACACCGTGCTCTTGCCGGCACCCGAAGGGCCGACGATCGCCACCGTCTCACCCGGGCGAACGGTGAAGCTCAGATCGTGCAGGGCGGAACGGTCGGGGCTGGCCGGATAGGCG
>JAZIHP010000057.1:0-24164 GCA_036678505.1 Alphaproteobacteria bacterium | reverse complement strand
CCCCACCCCCCCGCCGCGGGCCCCCCCCCGGCCCGGGGGGTGGGGGGGGGCGCCCCCCCCGCCGCCGCGCGGCAGCGCCAGCACGACCGGATCGGCGAGCCCGAGCCCGGCAAGCTCATCCGCCAGCTTCCGTCCCGCCTCTTGCCGATCCCGGAACATCGCCTCAATCCGCCGGCCACAATTCCCGCAGGGACTTTTTCATCGAGTTTCGCACCTGGACGATTTCTCCATGGGAGATATGACGATCCAGCAGGCGAAAGACAGCCGCGACGGCCGTTTCCGGATCGGCGAGCAGATCGTCGGCAAAGCCGTCCCGTATGCGGTTGAGGAAATCCTCCTTCGTCCGATTCCAGACCGGGGTGTCGAGCGGCTTCCAGCCTTCGAAATAGATGCCGCGGATGAGGGCGGGCAATTGCGCCGAGAGATCGATCGCCTCTTCCTGCGGCAGCCAGTCGCGCACCGCATGCAGAACGCATCGCAGCAAATGGTAGGCGCGGTTCTCGTTCCACGTCAGGTCGTCGGCAAGTTCCCCGACCCATTGCTGGGCCTGCTGCGCGGCGTGATTGAAATTGGTCATGGCGCTCGCCGCCGTCCGGCGTCTCCTTGTGGGTCTTGGATGCCCGAACATCGGCGCGCCGGCAGAAGCGCGCCGATGTTCGCGTGACAGGTCAGGCCGCCTTGACCGCAATCGTCTTCTCGGCCTTTTTTGCCTCGGCGGTCTTGGGCAGCTTCACGGTCAGCACGCCCTTGGCGAAATTTGCGTCGATCCTGTCGGCGTCGATGCCGTCGGGAAGCTGGAAGCTGCGCTGGAAGGATCCGTAGCGACGTTCGGACAGATAGTAGTCCTTTCGCTTGTCTTCCTTTTCCTCGCTCTTCTCGCCCTTGATCGTCAGGGTGTGGTTCGAAAGCTTGATCTCGACGTTCTTCTCGCTCAGGCCTGGCAACTCCGCCGTGATTTCGTAGGCATCGTCCTTCTCGATGAGGTCCATCGCCGGCGCGACCTGCCATTCGGAACGGGAGGTGCGCGGAACATCGAAGCCCAGAACCTTCGACGGAAGACGCCAGTCGAACGGGCTGAAATCGTCGAACAGCCGGTCGACCTCCCGGCGCAGGCTCTCGAACGGCGCCCAGTCTTCGGATTTCGCGGGCATGGTGGATTTCTTGACGGGCATTTTGGTGGCGGCCTCGGTCATGGGAATCTCCTTTGGATTGGACGGCTTCACCAGATTCCGCCGCCTCCGCTCTTTCCCCTTCAGGTCTCCCCGAAAGGCGCTGGAGCGAGAGGACGGCGGATCCGCTTGCGGGATGTCGTCGCCGATCCAGCCCTTCGCTCGGTCGATGGCGTCTACAAACGCCTCGTTTGCCTCGCTTCGCCCGATCCGGCTCGATCCAGCAAGGGTTTCATGAAAAGGTATTTCGCCGGGCAGCTCATTGACGCGGATCAAAACCGCATCGTCGGCACGGGTTGTCGCGGGTGGCTATGGGCATCGGCGCGCCGTGCGGGCCGCGATCGCGGTGCCGGAGGTCGTCAGGATCAAGGCGCGGCGTGACATTAAAAAAAGCGGCCGCGTCCTGCACGCGCGAAGCGGCGTGAGATGTACCGCTCGACGGGCTGACGATAGCAAGGATGTGCAGGCAAGGATGAGCACGAGAGCATGAGCACGAGACTTGGGGGGTGGGGGAGCATCGCGTCATCTGACCGCTCCGTCGCACCGGCGATGCGCTGGCCGACCTGCGCCGCCATCGCTTCAGTGAAGGCGCCGTGCCGTTTTTGCGGGGCAGCCGGACCGTTTCCCGTCAGCTCGACATGAAACGGTTGCGCCCGGTTTCGTCGAGCAGGGATCGCGTCACGCCGCCAAAGGCCCATTCCCGCAACCGGCTGTGGCCGTAAGCTCCCGACACGATCAGGTCGGCGCCGATTTTGTCCAGCGCCTCGAACAGGGCGAGATGTTCGTCGGGGCTTTCAATGAGTTCCGGATGGGCTTGGACGCCATGCGCGCCGAGAAAGGCCACGACATCGGCGAGGCTTGCGCGGATTCCTTGGTGGGCCTCGGCCGCAACCGTCAAAACCGTCACGGTTTCGGCCGACTTCAACAGCGGCACCGCATCGGCGATGGCGCGTCGCGCCTCGCGCGTATCCTTCCAGGCGACGACGACGTTCCTCGCCAGTACCTGTTCGGTGGCGCGCGCGACGACTAGCAGGGGCCTTCCCGTTTGAAGAGCGATGCTTCCGGGGTCCGTCTGCCGGTAAGCGTCGCCCGTTGCCGCGCCTTCGGCCGCGCTGATCACCACCAGATCCGCCGCCCGCGAGGCCTCCGCCAGCGCGCGCGTCGGATTGTCGAGCGCGTCGCGCCATTCGGTCGCGATCTTGCCGGCTATGAGCCTGCTGAATTCGCCGTGCAGATCCTTGAAACGGGCTTGTATGTCGTCGCGCATCTGCATCCATGTCTCAGCGGCAAGGCCCGCGCTATCCGGCCCCGCCGACATCGGCACAGGCGCATCGGCAGCGCAGAAGCCGATCAGCCTCGCCTGGAAGCGTGCTGCCAGGCCGGCGGCCGCTTTCACCACCGGAACGACGGGTCCGTCGATATCGAGGTTAACGAGGATGGATCGATAGCTCATGGATTGGCCTTTCCGCACGCGCCCCGATGATGAACCGCAACGGCAGGAGCGTAAGGTCATGCGGGGGGATGCGCCTTGACGCCGATCAAGAAGGGCCGGGTCCTCATGACGAGGGGCGCGCTCGCGGGCAGGCAAGAGCCCGGCATGATGGAAATCCGGCGACATGCCTTCTTCCGGCATGGCGGTTTCCCTGTTGCGCATCCCGATTGCACGGCGAGGTGCTCCGCCGCCTGCATCGATTTCAAACGCGAAGGCGATTTTAGCCAGGAGTGCGCAGACGGATGGGCGAACCGTTGTTCAGCCGGGGGCGCAACCGGAACGGATGCAAGTTCCCCGCCGCCCGGCGACGATTGCGACGGCGTCTTCCAGCCTGCCTATGGCGGCGGGCTTCCCGGTCCCGGTTGCGAAGGCGACGGCGGCCTCGACCTTTGGCCCCATCGACCCGGCGGGAAACGCGGCGGCGGAGAGGTCGTCAGCCTGAATCTGGCCGAGCGGGCGGGCTTTCGGCGTTCCCCAGTCGAGATATACGGCGTCGACGTCCGTCAGCATGAGGAGCATGTCCGCCCGGAGCTGTCGCGCCAGCAGAGACGAGGCGAGGTCCTTGTCGATGACGGCCTCGACGCCGGCGATGCCGCCGCTGTCGAGATCGATGACGGGAATGCCGCCGCCGCCCGCGCAGACGACGATGACGCCGCGCTCGACGAGAAAGGCGAGGACTTCGGCTTCCAGGATTTCCAGCGGCTTCGGCGACGGCACCACGCGGCGCCATTTGTCGTTGTCGGGTGCGACCGTCCAGCCGCGCTCGGCCGCAAGCCGGCGCGCCGTGGCTTCGTCATAGACCGGACCGATGGGCTTGGTCGGATTGGCGAAGGCCGGGTCGCGCGGATCGACCCGCACCTGCGTCAGCAGGGTGGCGAGAAGCCGATCCTTCACCAAATTGCCCAGTTCCTGCTGGATGACGTAGCCGATCATGCCGGCTGTCTCGGCGTCGAGAACGTCGAGCGGGAAGGGCGTGCCGGGCGAAGCCGCCGCCTGTAGCGCAAGCAGGCCGACCTGCGGCCCGTTGCCGTGCGTTATCACCAGCGAATGACCGGCCCTTGCCAGTCCGGCAAGCTCCACGGCCGCCCGGCGGACATTGGCGCGCTGGTTTTCGGACGTCATCGGCTCACCGCGCTTCAGCAGTGCATTGCCGCCGAGGGCGACGACGATGCGCATCTTCAATTGCCGATCGTGGCGACGAGGATCGCCTTGATCGTGTGCATGCGGTTCTCCGCCTGGTCGAAGACGATGGAGGCCTCCGAACCGAACACCGCGTCCTCGACCTCCATGCAGTCGATGCCGTATTCGCGGGCGACGCGCTGGCCGACCTCCGTTTCGGTATCGTGGAACGCCGGCAGGCAATGCATGAATTTGGCGTATGGATTGCCGGTTGCGGCCATCAGCTCGCGCGTGACCCGGTAGGGCGTCAGAAGCTTGATGCGCTCGCCCCAGGCGCTTTCGTCCTCGCCCATGGAAAGCCAGACGTCGGTATAGATGAAATCCGCGCCTTCCACGCACGCCCCGGCGTCCTCGTCCAGCCGGAACCGGCCCCCTCCGAGCTCGGCCAGTTCCCGGACATGGGTGCAGAAATCATTGTCGGGCCAGAGTGCGCGGGGCGAGGCGATGCGCATGTCCATGCCCACCTTGGCCGCGCCGATGGCGAGCGAGAGGGCGACGTTGTCCCGGCCCTCGCCTACGAAGGCGATCGTCATGTCGGACAGATGCTTGTGGGTGAATTCGCGCATGGTCATGAAGTCGGCCAGGATTTGCGTCGGGTGCGCTTCGTCGGTCAGGCCGTTGTAGACGGGCACGCCGGCATAGGCGGCGAGCAGCTCGACCTGGTGCTGGGAGAAGCCGCGATATTCGATGGCGTCGTACATGCGCCCGAGCACGCGGGCTGTGTCCTTCATCGATTCCTTGTGGCCGACATGGCTGCCGGAGGGGCCGATATAGGTGACATGCGCACCCTGGTCGTACGCCGCCACCTCGAAGCCGGAGCGCGTGCGGGTCGAATCTTTTTCGAAGATCAGCGCGATGTTCTTGCGCGTCAGGCGCGGCGCTTCATTGCCGGCCTGTTTTGCCACTTTCAAATCGGCGGCCAGCCTCAGGAGATAGCGGATTTCCGCGCCGGTGAAATCATCCAGCGTCAGCACGTTGCGGCCATGCAGGTTCATGGGCATGTCGGTTTTCCTTCGGTGGTGGGTCCGTTCACAGCGGATCGCGCGCGATCGGGCAGGTCATGCAATGGCCGCCGCCCCGGCCGCGGCTCAGTTCCGCGCCCTCGACGGTGATCACCTCGACGCCAGCCCGGCGCAGCAGCGTGTTGGTGTAGACGTTGCGGTCGTAGCCGATGACGACGCCCGGCTCGACGGCCACGACATTGTTGCCGTCGTCCCACTGCTCCCGCTCCGACTGGTAGCTGTCGCCGCCGGTGGCGACGATGCGGAGCGCCTTCAGGCCGAGCGCTTCCCTGACGACCTCCGTAAACGGCTCTTCCTCCTCGACGATGTCGACGGCCGCCCTGCCGTCGCCGGGCCGCAGCGAGAAAGTGCGCAGCCGCTCGACGACCGGCGGATACATCGTCACGAGATCGCGGTCGCAGAAGGTGAACACGGTATCGAGATGCATGAAGGAGCGGTCGCGCGGCATCAGCGCGGCGATGACGCGCGTCGCCTCGCCGGCGGCGAACAGGCTGCGCGCCAGCCCGCCTACGGCCTGCGGCGTGGTGCGCTCGCCCATGCCGACCAGCACCACGCCGCCGCCGACCGGCATGACGTCGCCGCCTTCCAGGCTGATGCCGGGGCCGGGATTGTCCGGCGACACGAAGGGCAGGCCGGCGTCGCGGAAGCGCGGATGGAAGCGGTAGACCGCCTCGACATTGGCCGCCTCCGGCTTGCGCGCCGGCCAGTACATCGCGTTCACCGAAATAGACCGGTAGATCCAGCACGAACTGTCGCGGGTGAAAAGCTGATTGGGCAGCGGCGGCAGCACGAAGTCCTGCGGCAACAGCGTCTTGCCGGTGAGGCCGGTCGGCCGGAACGGCAGTTCCGCCCGCGCGATGCCGCCGACCAGCACGGAGGCGAGCTGGTCGGCCGGCATCTCGTCCAGCCAGCCGCGCAGTTCGTCCACCATGTCGTAGCCGACGATGGACGCGTCGACCCGACGGTCGAGCAGCCAGTCGCGCACCTCGGCGGCGGCCATCGTTTCGGCCAGCAGTTCGCCGAAGGAATGCACGCTCACATGGCGTTCGCGCAATGCGTCCACGAAGACGTCGTGTTCCTGACGCGCCCGCTTGACCCACAGCACATCGTCGAACAGCAGCGCCTTGCAGTTATCGGGAGTGAGCCGGCGCAGGCTGAGGTCGGGCCGGTGCACGATCACCTCATGCAGCCGGCCGGTTTCGGAATGGACGCCGAGACTGGTCATGTTCGGTCCTTTCGCTGAGCGTTTCAGAGCGCGCTGACTGCGCCGGTCCACATCGCATAGGCGGCGTAGAGCCCCACCGCGACGAGCGCGGCGGCCAGGATGGCCTCGACCGGATGGAAGAGGCGCTGCCCGTTTTCGCGACGCGCCCAGATGTGGAAGATGATGCCCGGCGCATAAAGAATGGCGCACATGAACAGATATGACAGGCCGGCCGCGTAGACGAGCCAGACGCCGTAGATCGTCGCCAGCAGCCCGATCAGCATCGCGCCGTTGCGGCTTTCTCCCGCTCCGTAGCTCTCCCCGGTGATCGCGAGCTTGGCCGCATAGGCGCCCGAGAAGATGTAAGGCACCAGGATCGCGACCGAGGCGATGGAAAACAGCGCCTGGTAGGTGCTTTGCGCAAACAGGGTGATGATCAGGAAGAGCTGGACCAGAAGGTTGGTGACGAGGAGCGAGATGGAGGGCACGCCGCGCTCGCTCTCATGGGCGAAAAACCTTGGCATGGTGCCGTCGCGGCCCGCGACATGGGGAACCTCGGCGGCGAGCAGCGTCCAGGAAAGGAACGCGCCGATGACCGACACGACCAGAGCGAGATTGATGATCATCGCGCCCCACGGACCGACGACCGCTTCGAGCACGCCCGCCATGGAGGGGTTCTTCAACCCGGCGAGCTGGGGCTGGCTGATGATGCCGAGCGACAGCAGCGACACCAGCGCATAGAGCGCAAGGCAGGTGAAGAAGCCGAGCACGGTCGCGGTGGCGATGTCCTTGCGCCGCTCCGCCCGGGCCGAGAAGACGCTGGCCCCCTCGATGCCGATGAAGACCCAGAGCGTGACCAGCATGGTGCTCTTCACCTGGCTCATGACCGAGCCGAGGCTGGCATTGCCGAGGCCGCTGAAATCGGCTGAAAAGATGTCGATCCTGAAGGCCACGGCGACGATGCCGATGAACAGCACGATCGGCGCGATCTTGGCGACGGTGACGATGGTGTTGACGATCGCCGCCTGGCGCACGCCGGCCATGATCAGGAAATGGATGATCCACAGCAGGATCGACGCGCCCAGCACGGCCTGCCAGGTATTTCCGTCGCCGAAGGCGGGGAAGAAATAGGACAGGGCGCTGAAGACGATGACGGCATAGGAGACGTTGCCGACCCAGGCGCTGATCCAGTAGCCCCAGGCGCTGTTGAAGCCGATGAAGGGGCCGAATCCGGCCCTGGCATAGGCGTAGGGGCCGGCGTCCAGATCCGGCTTGCGGGTGGCCAGGGACTGGTAGACGAAAACGAGCGCCAGCATGCCAACGGCAGTGATGGCCCAGCCTATGATGATGGCGAGCGGGGCGGCGCCCGAGGCCATGTTCTGCGGCAGGCTGAAGACGCCCGAACCGACCATCGAGCCGATGACCAGAGCCGTCAGCGCTCCAAGCTGGAGTTTCGATTGTTTCGGGGCCGAGGTGGAAGTCACGGATGCGGAAGAGATATCTGTGGCGGCCATGATGGATCTCCCGGAGTTCGCGCCATTCGCCGCAAGAGTGTGCCGTAACGCGCCACGGGGCTTTGATGCGCGTCAAACGCTTCCCGCAAGGCCGTGAACCCCGGTCACGGCATGCGCGCCCCAAGGTGGAACCCCCAAGATGGAGCCCCCAAGGTGGAGCCTCATGATGGTTGAGACCTTTTCGTCGGCCGCAGAAAAACCCTGTCCGCGTTTGCCGCAGGGTTTGCAGGGTTTTCGGATCTGTCTGCCTCGGATCGATCCGGGTCTTCACGACCGTCGGGGATGAAGCGGCGGCTTTGACCGGCATCAAAGCCGCCCGGACCGGGCATGTGCAGAATGCTTGCCACATCCGCTTGCAGCAGGAGAAAGATGATGAAAGCTCTCGTCTACGAAGGGCCGGGCAGGAAGTCCTTGCAGGAGAAGCCCGTTCCGACGATCGAAGCGCCGGGCGACGCAATTGTCAAAGTCACCCGGACCACGATATGCGGCACCGACCTGCACATCCTCAAGGGAGATGTCGCGACCTGCACGCCCGGGCGCGTCCTCGGGCACGAAGGCGTGGGGATCGTCGAGGAAGCGGGCAGGGGGGTGACCCAGTTCAGGAAGGGCGACCGCGTTCTGATCTCCTGCATCTCGTCCTGCGGCAAATGCGAATATTGCCGGCGCGGCATGTATTCGCATTGCACGACAGGCGGCTGGATTCTCGGCAACACGATCGATGGAACGCAGGCGCAATACGTCCGCATTCCACATGCCGACACCAGCCTCTATCACATCCCCGACGGAGCCGACGAGGAAGCTCTCGTCATGCTGAGCGACATCCTGCCGACCGGTTTCGAATGCGGCGTCCTCAACGGCAAGGTCCAGCCCGGCGGCACGGTCGCCATCGTCGGGTCCGGGCCGATCGGGCTTGCCGCGCTGCTGACGGCTCAGTTCTACTCGCCCGCCGAAATCATCATGGTGGATCTCGACGGCAACCGCCTCGAAGTGGCGAAGGGGTTCGGCGCGACCCGCACGGTCATGGCCGCCGGCGAGGAGGCAAAGCGCCGGATACTGGAGCTGACCGGCGGCAAGGGCGTCGATACGGCGATCGAGGCGGTCGGCATTCCGGCCACGTTCGAGCTCTGCCAGGAAATCGTCGCGCCGGGGGGCGTGATCGCGAATATCGGCGTCCATGGGGTGAAGGCCGATCTGCATCTGGAACGGCTGTGGTCGCACAACATCTCGATCACCACCCGGCTGGTGGATACGGTGACCACTCCGATGCTGCTGAAGACCGTGCAGGCGAACAGGATCGACCCGAAGAAGCTGATCACCCACCGCTTTGGCCTTGACCAGATTCTCGACGCCTACGACACTTTCTCGCGTGCGGCGAGCACCAGGGCGCTGAAGGTGATCATCGAAACCGACGGCGGGAAAAAGCCGGCAGGAAGGGCGGCAGGAGAACCGGTGAACACGGCCCGGGACAGGGCCGGCGATGATTGGAGCTGCGATCTCGCCACCCGTACGGGGCTCGTTCTTCATGTTCGCCCGGTAAATTCAAAGGATGAGGCGCTCCTTTCGGAATTTTTCCGCCATGTGGCGCCCGAAGACCTGCGTTTCCGCTTTCTCAGCGGCATCCGGGAAGTCGGCCATGACCGCCTCATGGCAATGACGCAGGTCGACCATAAATCGACTGAAAACTTCCTTGCTTTCGTCGATGGCGAAAAGACCGTGGTGGCGTCGGCGATGGTCGCCGCCGACGCTTCGATGACAAGGGCGGAAGTGGCGATCTCCGTTCGCGCCGACTACAAGCACAAAGGCGTGGCGTGGGAACTGCTGCGTCATGTCGCCCGCTTTGCCGCGGCCATGGGAGTCGGGGTTCTGGAATCGATCGAGAGCCGCGAAAACCACGAAGCCATCGAACTCGAACGGGAGCAGGGCTTCGTTGCGGTAACTTACGAGGACGACCCGACCCTGATGCTCATCCGCAAGGAATTGCACGGCTGAGGCGCCGGATGATCGGCATCATAAGCGGTGTCGTCCGCGCTCCTGATTCCCACGTTCGCTCACCTTTTCAGACGTGCGGATGGGCGATCTACCTTGACGCTGACCGAGATTCAGTGACGCGTCAGGTCAGGTGTCTGAAGCGCACCTTAAAGAATGTCCTTGGTATCCTATAAGCCATTGATTTCCCGAGAGTCGGTTTCGGAGTTGTTCCGTTAAGGAGTCCTCAGGCGACTTAAGCGGAGTCCTTGGCAATTTCGCATGAGAAGGGGCTCACATCGGCTTTCTATAGATCTAGCATAAAATGCTAGAAAGCCTGGAGGGAACTAGATGCTGAACGAAAATACCAAGCAGTTGCTCATTCGCCGCAAAGCGGCGCACGACAGAGACATGGCAGAACTAGCGGCTCTCGAAGAGCGCAAGCAGGCGGTTCGATCGGCTGCGTCAGAGATTTTGAAAAGGGCGATAACGCCGACGATCGCCGCCTTCAATGAGGCTTGCGAGACAGACGAGTTGGGCTTTGAGATCGTATTTCAAAAGGAGGATGCCGAGGGCCCCGAAGCATTGCGCTTTTCTATGACCTTCTGCGACCACATGCGGAGCATATCGAAGCGATTTGACATCGTTGTAATGGAAAGCAAAAACAACGGTAGCGCGACGGTCACTGATCGGCTTAAAGAGCGCGATTGCATGAATATGTCGTGGCATGAACTCACCGCAAGGGAATTCTCTGCCGTGATCAATATACTTACGAAAAACACGTTTCCTGATAGGTAGTGAATCTAGGCTTGGAGCAAATCTGCGATCTGGCCCCACTCATAAACATCCGCCCCATACGTTGCCCGATCGAACGCGGGTCGGATTCCCGCTTCAGCCAGCGGGCATTCGTCTTCCACCGGGACCGGCTTCCCAGCGACTGGGCAACATCCTATAGGGAAGCATACCGTGCGGCAAAGGCTTCCGCATCCTTCTCCGGGATGTGGCACACCTCGCGGCCGTGGGCGAACTTCCCGGTAGGAATCGTTGGGATGTGTCCAGCAGCCATCAGCGCCCGGAGGACGTCTTCGTTCAGTCCCAGCTGCTTGCAGGCCTCCGCGGTGGTGAGTCCCTTTTTCTCACGTTTTGGGGGCAGCAGAGCGAGGACTTCCTTCGGATCGACCAGAAGCCCCGCGAAACCTTTCCGAGATGGAGAGAGGGCGACCCGTGCCAGCCTGCGGTCGACGACCATCTGGACGATGTCGGCGAGGAAGCACTGAGCCATTTGGGTGGCCTTGGTCACATCTACCATTCCCGTCGGGTCGCCATTGGCCGTGTCGTAGAGAACCGAAGCGAGGAAGGCGTCGATGTCCTGGCGTGAAAAATCGACCCGCGAACTGCCGGGCATATCGACCAGAGGCCGGATGAAACCTGCCTGCACCAGAAGCTTCAACTGGCTGTACGACATTCCGGCATGGGCCTGGGCCTCTTTCTTGGTGAGACCGTCCCGCCATTGACGCAGGAGCGGCGTAACGGTTTCGGCGTCGAACTTGATCTTGTGATCGGTCAGCCCGGCGTCTTCACGGCTGACGATCCCTGCCTCGACAAGCAGCTTTCGCAGCCGCACCTGATGGATTCCGGATTCCTTGAAGGCTGTATGGATGGAATGCCAGCGCCTCCGGGTCACCGTTCCGAGAATCCGGTCTCCGGGGCCGATCGGGTAGTCGCGGACAAGGTCCCGCAACGGGTCGATGTCGCCGTCCTTTGTCTGTCCGAGCCACGCATACAGGCTCCCCAGCATGATCTTGCCGCCGAGATGAACGGTTTGGCGAAAATTTGCGAGGACGCCGTCGAGATAGGCCCTGATGGAATCCGGCCCGGCAGCGGTGATCGCGAACCCAGCGCGGCCTGCATCGACGAACTGGGTTTGCGTGAAGTCGGCGATCGTGGAGGACTTTCCGAACACGGCCGAGGCGCCGATGACTTCGGTGAAACGCACCGCTGCATGGAAGGCGAGCGAGGCGAGGAAGTCGCTGCCGCTGGGGCGGCCATCAAGACGGGTTGCCATCCAATCTTCGAAGGGAGAGGCCGGGACCGGTTCGCCGACCACGGACATGGCGCTCATGGCTTCCCGGTTCTGGCAGATGACGGCCGCGTCGTGCCTGAAGTAGACCGGGACGTCGACGGCAGGCTCTACGAGCAGCGTCCGGTGTTTCGGGCAGGTCCGAACCAGCTTGACGGACCAGGCGCTCCTGAGCCACGGCCGCGTCTGTGGCGGGCCTTCACCCGTCTCCATGTCGTCGCGGATGCAGGCGGGGCAGACGCGCAGGCGGGAAAGCGGGACGAAGTTTCGCGTGATCTTCTGGCCGCCCAACATGAAGTATGGGTATTCGTTGATGATCGCAGACCGCCTCAGATCATCGCCTTCCACCCCACCCAGCCTGACGAGATGATCGAATGCCGCATCCTCGCCCCGGCCCATGGCGTTGAGATCGATCGACATGTCGCGGCAGAATTCCAGCATGGCGCGGGAGCCGTTCGCCGCGGCGAGGCGCGAGGCGAAGCTCCTATAGGACTCGCCCCGGTGCAACGGCACCGTGTACGACAGGGCGCTCATGAGCGGTCTTTCTTCCGGGCGGCCTCTTCCTCCTTTTCGTAGCTGTCGATCAGGGAGGACAGCGCCTGCTCCGGCAGGATCTCGGTCCATCGGGAAGCGGTGAACACGTTCTTTTCCGGCGGGCAGCCCGTGAAGGCGGAATATACGCTTGCGAAGTCCGAGATGGCGACCTTCTCCCGTCCGCCATAGAGCGCGTATCCGACGGCCGACCGGACGATCTGGATCGTGGTCCCGAACGCGCCGTTGGAGGCGTGGATGAGGCGGTGCGCGAACTCATGGTCGCGCGTCAGGCTCTCGTCCGCCTCCATCTCGGCATCCGATTTCACGATGCGGAGTGCGATGGTCTTGATCCCCTCGGCGCTGGCAGGGAAGGCGATCCGGTCAAAGGTCACCACCTCGCCGCGGTTGGGCAGCTGGCGCTCGTCGCGCTCGAGAAACTTGGCGAGGCTGTCGTCGTCGGCATCGTGGTTCCTGACGGAGCCGACATGGACGTCTATGAAGACGGTGCCCGTTATGCGGCGCACGGCCCGTCCGTTCTCTACGGCGGAGAGGGTGACGGCACGGCAGTGCTGACCAGGCCCACGGATCGGAAGAAGCGAGACGATGACGAATTGTCGAAGGCAGTCGCGCGCAAACGGCGTGTTGTCTTGCTGGCCGAGACGTCCGCCTGCGTGCCGGAAAGCTTTCATCTCGCCGCCGACGCCGTAGTTCAGGTCGGTGCCGTCCTTCCATCCCATGTCATTGCCGGAGCGAAACTTTGCCTCGGTCTCACGGTGACGCCCGATCAGGCCGAATTCATCGCCACGGTTCCGTTACAGACCGTTGCCTCCGCCCTGCGGCGGGGCAGGTCCGTAACGAAGGCGATCGAACTGATGAAGAAGGCCATGGCACCGAAGCCCAGAGACCTGTCTGGGCCGACGCTAGGCGACTTTCACGGCCTCGGCGAGGCGGGCGAGTGGGGTCGAGAGCTGGCTACCGATCTCGCGGATTGGAAATCCGGCACCATCGGCTGGGAAGACGTCGACCGCGGCATCCTGCTGTCGGGGCCGCCGGGTACGGGCAAGACGACGTTCGCAGGGGCATTGGCGCGTACCTGCGGGGTCCATCTCGTCCTAGGGTCGCTCGGCCGCTGGCAGTCAACGAGGCATCTCGGCGACCTCCTGAAGGCGATGCGTGCGGCCTTTAACGAGGCCCGGATGCATGCGCCGTCGATCATCTTCATCGACGAGATCGACGCTGTCGGTGACCGGGAAAAATTTAGCGACCACAACGCCCAGTATTGCACCGAGGTCGTGGCCGCGCTGCTCGAATGCATCGACGGCGGCGAAGGCCGGGAAGGCGTCGTGGTATTGGGAGCTTGCAACCATCCACATAAGCTCGGCGCCGCGCTCGTTCGAGCCGGCCGCCTCGACAGGCACGTCCAGATTCCGTTGCCCGATCAAGAGGGACGCGAAGGCATTCTGCGATGGCACCTGCAGGGGCTGCTTCTCGATACCGATCTCTCGGGCATCGCGGCGAAGACCGAAGGTTGGAATGGGGCCTCGCTGGAGCAGCTTGTCCGGCAGGCACGGCGGCGAGCACGTCGCGAACGGCGCGAAATGGCTCTCGATGACCTGTCCGCCGAATTGCCCTCTCCTGTTCCGATCCCGCCGGAAATGCGCCGCCGCGCGGCCGTCCATGAGGCGGGACACGCCATCGTCGCGCTCGTGCTCCAGTCTGCCGAGATCGTTTCCGTTTCCGTCGAAAGCTCCATCGTTCCGAACGACGGGCGCTTCCAGAACGGCGGCGGGGTCTTCTTCAGGGATACCAGGATCAAGGAACGGACTCGCTCGCAACTGCTCGACGGCATCGCCGTCAGGCTGGGTGGGATCGCCGCGGAGGAAGTCCTTCTCGGCGAGCGTTCAGCGGGCGGAGGCGGCGGCAAGGGTTCGGACCTGCACGGCGCGACCCTGTCCGCATTGACGTTCGAGGCGTCGTACGGGCTTGGTGAGGGCTTCGCCTACATCGCACCCGACGACGAAGACGAGCTGTTCCACGCCCTCCGGCTCGACCGCTTCCTCCACGCTCGTGTCGACAAGGTCCTGGCCGACCAGTTCGCCAGGGCGAAGCGCATCATCGAGGGCTATCGGGAAGAGGTCGAAAGGGTTGCGAAGGCGCTGCTGGCGACGGGAATGCTGTCTGCGGAAGAGGTCAGGGATCTGATGGCGCAGCAGCCGCGGCTTGAATTGGTCGGTGATGCAGCCCGCCGCAAGGTAGGCTGACAACGACAGGACGTGACCCGGCCACAATGCCGGATCACGTCAACACGAGATGAAGTTCTGAATCCGGATATCTGGCAAGGCAACCTTATTGAGCGCCCCCTTTGGGGGGCGATCCGATCTGCCGTGAAAGCAACGCATGAATGTCCCGCAGGACTGCTGCGTTTTCGGTGTCCGATGATGTGATCGCCTTGTCGATACGGTCCGCGAGATCGCCCTGGAACTCTCGAGTGGCCGCCAATTCGCTCTGGATGGATTCGAGCGTAGCCTCTATCGCCGGACTGTTGTCCGGCTGGCGACGATACTCGGAATAGATGATCTGGGCGGCTGGCATCGCTACGGCGATGAAGACCGCGACCAAGCCTATCCGGATCGCGCGACCCGCGGTCCGGTCGTTGTCGGTGGCGGCTTTCTCGAATTTCTGAAGGAACTCGGCGGCGGCCGCTTGAAGACCCGTCGCAATCTGCGCTGCATCCGTAGCAATGACCTGCATCTGCTCGAAGCGATCTTCGATCCGTTTCAGCCGCTCGTTCGTTTCATGGATCGGATTGCGTGGGATCGATATTTCTGGAATGTGCGGTACCTGAGGCTGGATTTGCGGCATCGCATTGATGGCACGCTGCTGGTCCGCGATCTGCTTCGACACACGACCGAGCGCTGAATTCTCTCCCGCATGCAATCCCAGCGATTTCATTCTGTCTTCGAGATCGCGGAAGGGGCGCATTTGTCGCTCCATCTTCTCCTGCATGTCTCGAAACGGACGCATCTGGCGGTCCATGTTTTCCATGGCCTTTTTCAACGCGCCGCCTGTCTGCCCTAAGGCCTTCATCTGCTCACCAAGCTTGGCAAGATCCGTCCTTTTGCCGCGTTTGCCCTGATCTCCTCCATTTCCGCTGTCGTTGCTCATGCTGGGTTTCACCGCATCCATACCCGGGAATTTTCAGGGCTCCCCGGCGGTTGGTTTCGTGTCAGGCTACTGAAAGCCGTCCCAGAATTCGATCTTTCCAAAACAGGGACTCACGTAGGCTTCCAGAAACGCCCTGAATCGCGCTTAGGGACAAAGATTCAGGGCGCATCTATTGTCAGGCACCCCATAGATTGGCTCAGTGTCCATGTAAGATGTTGAAATAATTACATATATACCCATCGCATGGCTCACCTGAAGTCGTTCTGCCCCCAATGCGGTGGCTCAATTTCCGAGCGCACGGGTATTTTGGACCCAATGCTTTGGCTCAGGTCTGCAGGCAAAGAAAAACCCGGCCGAAGCCGGGTCGATAAAATCAGGGAAATGAAAAGCCAAAATCTAATCGGGCAATGACGATCTTCGGAAGAATGTTGCGCTGATCTGATCGGGGTCAAATGCTGGGGGTATGTGCGAAAGCTTTTTCTTCAACCGCCGAAACGGAATCTCGCGTTCCTCTGCAAGGCAGACGAGGGAAATAAATTCGGATCTGAAATCCGCGAGGCTTTCGCGGTCGACAACAGTTTGTGGGCAGCGGTTGACGGGATTTATAGCGGTTCGGCTCTGCAGGATACCTTGGGTAACAAGCGCTTTAACGACCGCTGTCGATGTACCGAGTTCGTCCTCGACCTCTCGCAGAGATAGCCCTCCATGATCGGTGAGGCGCACACGACGGCGTATCTCTGCAAGATCGACGCGTAGTGCCTGAATTCCTCGGTCGGTGCTTGAGATACGAACGGTCCGTAGCTGCCGCGACATAAGAAGGTCGACGATTTCCATCGCCTTGCAGCAGGCACGTTTGCTGGCTTCGACGATGCTCAACAGCTCCGTATCCGTGTCGAGGGCTAGTGATGCGTCAATCACAAGTTCCCGCATAAACTGGTCGAGGGTGGATTTTTCGTAAACAGCGTGAATGGCGCAACCGGGCCTGCTTTGAACCAGGCGTGGAAGATATTTTCCGCCCAACAGCTCGTCGCTAAAGGGTCGTTGAACCTTCAGATACTCGGCGGCTTTCGAGGCTGTGAGCGAATGTTTGAAACGTTCGATCACGGGATGGCCAGTGGCTACGTCGAACAGGGCATGATCATTCGACAACGTCTCTGATTTGGGATCGAGGACGCCTGTCAGCAGCAGGAGTTTCTGCAGCAGCGCGGGATGAAGGCCGTAGTCATGCGATGCGGAATGCACGGAATGTATCTTCGGGTTTGACTGCGTAAAGCCTAAAACCCGCCCCCAGCCAGGAAAGGTGTCGAAACAATAGTCCGCGACGATCTTGCGGAGCGGTTGGTATTGGGGATCTTCGGTTTCATGGGCCAGCCAGGAATAAAGACGCGCAAAATGCGTCATCGGCCCAACCGAGCGCTTAAGTACTCCCCTGCGTTTGTGCAGTTCGCTCAGCAGTTGCCGGATGTCAGATTCACCGCCTGATGTAACTTCGAAGCCGCGATACTGGCAGTGCAGGCGGTCGTCGTCAGAGAGGGACGCAAGGGCCACGTTTGCGCCGAAGGCTTCCATAGCGCCGAACACCAGACAGATTTTCCCGGTCCCATCGAGTGAGAATTGATCCAGCCAGTTTTGAGAAGGACGAGCATCTTCATGGAAACGAGCGAATGCATAGGTTTCGAAAGATGTGGGTACACGCGAACCGACATCAGTCTGGCGCTGGCACAGATGGGGTAAATGGGGTGCGAGCAGAGCAGCAAAGTCGTGCGTCGCAGCCGACCCTAGGAAAGCGGGGACCTCCGTCAACGGCTGCTCGTGCAAGGGGCAGGTTTGAATGTCACGAACAAGCCACGCTGCGCGCTGGAATGGACGCACATATTCAGGGGTTGAAGGGTTGTTCATGTCCTCGGCGATACAGGCGCAGCACACACGAATGCGGCTTCGGGACAATGAAGAACTATGGAAGGAGTGGCCATGGATGACCAAGCTTCGCGCTCCTGTACGCTGGCACGCGAAGCTGGCCAGATCATCGGGATCGCTCCGGCCGAGTACGGCCAGAGCATTCAGGGCATCAGGGTTGCCATCGACGATGGCCTGGAATTTCAGGCCAACATCCAGGCAGAAGTCGCGGGCACTCCGGCCAAGCAGATGACCGATCCTTGACGCGAAACTGGATGGGAGTTCACCAGCTCCGAGATAAGGCACCATGGTGGGGGGAAGAGGGCTGATCATGGGTTCCTCGTATCCCTCGGGCGCTGGGCTTTTTCAGCGCCGCCTTGGTCCTGCGTGGTGGGGAAGGTGGTCAGCTCATCGAGCGCCAGATCGCTGCCCGTGACAAAAATGTTGGATTGGCTACCTGCCATGCCGATGCGCGGAGCGAAGATGTGAGCGAAATTCTCGACCTCGACGGTGTCCTGCCCCGCCGAAAGCGCATGGAGGGTCGCGTCCTGAATCAATTCGACGAGCGTTCCGAACTGTCTTTCTGCCGCGTGTGACAGCTTCTGGATGAATGGACGGTGGCAAGCTCCACGTCACCGAGCTTCAGCTTCAGTCGCGCAATCACATGGCCAGCTTCATGGACCGACCGTCGCCAGAGGATTTCGGGCGAGAGCGGTGACCTGGTCTCATCGATAGCGCGCTGAATATCCGAATAGGTGAGTTTACGGCGTTGGCGGCGTGCCCGCTGACGGGCGTCCCGCAACAGCCTCTCGACGTCAGCCCCGCTTGCGCCAACAAGGTCGGCGGCGATGGTCTGAAGCACACTGGTGGTGGGATCGGCATTATGATCTTTGCGGCCCGATTGGCGGGTTTTGTCGTTATGCAGGTTCGTCATAGGTACCCTCCCACCATTTCGCCCTCGGCGTCGTCCTTGTCGGCATCTGCCGATGGTCCCCCTCCCACCGCTTGAAAATCTGTGTCCGGGGTCGTTCTGACGACGCCATCGAGATCATTTCCGAGGTGATGCCTCACGATCTCGGTAAGCGTGTTGATGTCCGGCATCGGAATGGCGATATGCCTTTCCAGACGGCCGGAGCGAAGAAGTGCAGGGTCAATCACCTTCGGGTTGTTCGTGGCCGCGACCACGACGACACCTTCCGATTTGGATGCCCCATCCAGAAGCACCAGCAGACGGTTTATGATCGTAGTCCAGTAGTCGTCATGCTGACGGGAGCGCCCGCGAGCGCCGATGCCGTCGAATTCATCGATAAACAGAATGCACGGTGCGTGGGCACGGGCTTCCTCGAATGCTCCGGCCATGCGCTTGAGGCAGTCGCCCAAGTAACCCGGCTCCATCCATGTAGCGACGGAGGTCGCCACCAGGGGAATTCGGAGAGAGTTGCACAGCGCCCTGGCAAACGTCGTCTTTCCGGTCCCCGGAGGTCCAGAAAGCAGGAGCTTCGCGCTGATTTCCTCCCAGCCGAGATCTTTCTCACGCCAGAGAACGAGATCGTCTTTCAGGTTCAGCGCCCAGTCGCGTGCATTGCCAAAACCGGAGACCGTTTCCAATGTCGGTACGAAAGACCTTCCGTCCTCTGGACGTAATGGCTGAATGATCTCGCTCCCGGTAGACTTGCCACTGCGTTTGTCTGACCGTGAGGACGAGCTGTCCTTTGAAGTGGTCTCGACAGGAGAGCTGGCTTTGCGCCGATGCATACGATCAGCATCTTCACTGGCGCGAGTAGCGAGTTTGCCGAGTATTTGCAGGGCGTGTTCGACCGGGACGCCGGGACGGATCGCCAGGGCGAGATCCAGCAAGTCGAGATGCTCTACATCGGGGAAGGGGGCATCTTCGCAGGGGGCACCTCCAAGGACGATATGCATGGTGCGCCTGACAACGTCGGGTGTCAGCGGGCCGCAATCGAGCTGGAGATGAGCTGCACATTCGACAAGCGGCGGCGTTGCCGATCCGCCTTCTTTGATCACCAGCAGTGGCAGCGGATAATGAGCCGCCTGGTAGATCTCTTTGGTTTCGATTTGATGGCCATTTGGCTCGATCCTGAAATGGACCGCGTGCCACCGTGTGGACGGCAGCTCATTCAGTGCGTCGAGATAATTCCGCACCCCGTTTGACAAGGCGACCTTGCCAGGCAGCAACATGCCGCGTTTGAGCAGGTTCACGAACGGCTTGATGAATCCTTCTGCATCCGAACTGACTGAGATGACGGGTTGGGGCTGTTTCAACACGGAGTTCAGTTTTGCCGCGATATCCTCGGACGCCAGCGACTTTGCGACCATGAGGGCCGTGGCGACTTCTACCGCTTGTGGCGGGGCGGCAGCGGCCCGGAAAATCCTGACCAGTTCCGTGGCCGTGATGCCGTTTGGCAGACAAGGTGCGGGGCGCTGCTTACCAGCGTCACCGCTCTCCTGGTCCGTCTGACTGTCCTGAATGCCATTGATCTGCCAATCCGTCTCCTGATCCTTTGGCTGGCGGCCGATACCTGCTCCAGCGCGTGCCGCTTGCTTCAGTTCCCGCACCATTGCCGGGATCGATTGCGTCTGGCTATTCGGCCCCGGATGAAAAAACCTGACGTGATGACCATCGGCGGGTGACTCGTCAGCCAGGAGGAATTCTCGCTCAACGGCGATGTCCACGATCTCGCGGGCCGTTTCGCGACGGAGCCGTCTGGTGAAATAATCTGCAAGACGGGAGTTCATCAGTGGCCTGCCTTCCTGCTGGTGAGAGGAAGGGTGTTGACCCGGATCAGTCCACAGCGCTCCAACCAGTTGGCGACCACCTTGCAGGCGGGATCGCCTTCGTTCAGGCGTAGGGCAAGCAGTTCCATCAACGCCGATGGCAGGGGTGAGCGTTGCACCATCGCCATCCTGGCATAGTGTACCACCATCGCGACAGTGACCGCCGGATCGTCGATTATGCTTTTTTGGTCACCGAACGATGCAGTCCGGCATGAACTCCCGAGGGCAATGCGGCCTGAATTCTGGCATTTTTGCCGCTGTAGTGCATTGGGCGATTTCTTGGGCTGGGTAGGGGCGGTCTGCTTGGCAACGGCGTGCGACGAGACAGCCACAGCCTGGACATCTGGTGGCCCGTATGAAAGCAAAAGGCTGGAACCGCCGCGCTTCTTGATTGCTTTGGCGGCCTTCTTGTCCATCGCGACAACATTACGTCGTGAGGCATTCCTTTCGGCCGCGCTGAATAGCGGCATCGCTTCGGTTCGTTTGGTCTTCTTCATTGGCATAGCTCCGCCATTCCGCCGAAGCGGTGACATCAAGGTTTAGGTGGGAGGTTTGGTCGAGCGAGTTGCTCGATCAACGATGGATGGTGTGGCGCTGCCTTATCGGAGCAGGGCAGGGGGCACACCCGCTGATGGCGGTAGTTTAGATACTAATGCTCCACGACAAAGCGCCATAGCGCACCCCGCGAGTCGTTATCACACGGCGGTTCGTGACGGACTGTTGGATGAACGATGGTGATCTGGTCGGTTCGGTTGGCGAACGCGGAGAAGGGGAGTTCGCAACCTTACCGGTGGCGACAAATCAGTCGCTTGCGGCCCGCATCAGCTCAAACAGTGGAGCAATGTGTGAAAAGGCTTTCCGTGGAAAGCCGAAAGCACTATCGATGGACATAGCCCAAGACCTCTCGTTCAGGTTGCGGGTCAGGCCTTTGTCGGTGTTACCAGCACCGGCGGAGGCCGTCTAAAAATGTCCCGAAGCGGAACAGCCCCTATCCATCAGGATCTGACAGAAAATACAACCGGGCGTCGAATAAGATCTCGCCGGCATGGTTAACAGCGGAGTTCTTATGCTTTAACGATTTTGGTCGACACACATTTTGAAACCACAGTAAATACCTTTTCATATCCGACACGTATCTGGGGCGCATCATTGTCAGTCGATCTTCAGGACCTTTCGCGGCTGCTGTTTAAAACCGCAGAGCAGCTCTGGACCAACACCGCGCTTCGTCCTGACCAATATGCTCAGCCGGTCCTTGCCCTGATCGCGTTGCGCCAGATGGAAGCGCGCTTCAATATCGTTCATGCTGAACTGTCGAAGACCTTCACAGGTCGCCTGAAGCCTACGCCGCAGGACTATCATGGGCATGGTGCAGTGTTCCTGCCCGATCATGCGCGTTTCTCCTATCTGTTGGGCCTGCCGGAAACGGAAAATCTGGCCGAGGCGCTGAACGCGGCGATGGAGGCCATCACCGAGCATAATCCCGACCTCGCCGGTGTTCTTCCTCGCGGCTATGGCGCGCTGCCCAACAACGTGTTGCGCGAAGTGTTGCGCCTGCTGTCTCCGCTGAAGATCGAGGGCGACGCCTATGGCCTGATCTTCGAATATTTCATGGGTGAGTTCGCTAGCGCCTTCATGCAGAAAGGCGGGGAGTATTTCACGCCCAGTTCCATCGTGAAGCTGATCGTCGAGGTGATCGAACCCTATCACGGCAAGATATTTGATCCCGCCTGCGGATCGGGCGGCATGTTCGTCCATTCTGCGGAGTTCGTGAAGCGGCACCACAAGAACCCCAGCCGCGAGATCAGCATCTACGGCGCGGAGAAGATGGAGGACACGCAAAAGCTGTGCCGCCTCAATCTCGCGGTGCATGGCCTCAGCGGCGATGTCCGGGTGGCCAACAGCTATTATGAAGATCCGCACAAGATGGTGGGCGCGTTCGACTTCGTGATGGCGAACCCGCCGTTCAATCAGTCGGAGGTCGACCGGTCCCGGTTGGTCAACGATGCCGGACATGTCGAGGCGCGCTTCTCGCTCGGCGTCCCCACGGTCAACAATGCGAACTATCTGTGGATCGGCCTGTTCGCCGCCGCACTCAATGACAAGGGGCGCGCTGGCTTCGTCATGGCCAATTCCGCATCCGATGCGGGCGGGTCGGAGCGCGAGATTCGCCGCAAGCTGATCGAAACCGACGCGGTGGACGTGATTGTCAGCACCTCGCCCAACATGTTCTTCACTGTCACCTTGCCGGTGACTTTGTGGTTCCTCGACAAGGGCAAGAAGAGAACGCCCCGCGCTGACGAGGTATTGTTCATCGACGCAAGGAACATTTTCCGTCAGGTCAGCCGCGCCCAGCGGGATTTCACACCGGACCAGATCGAGTTCATCGGCAATATCGTTCGGCTGTGGCGCGGTGGCGAGGAAGCACTGGAGGCGGGCAGCGGCCCGGCGATGACGGCCACGTTCGGGGACGATGGCTACAGAGACGTGCCTGGCCTGTGCAAGGTCGCCACCCGTGCCGAGATCGCCGCGCAGGACTGGAGCCTTAATCCCGGTCGTTATGTCGGCGTTGCGCCTGGCGAGCAGGTGGAGGATGAGGATTTCCGTGAGCGGCTGGAAGCTTTGCAGGAGGAACTGGAGGGGCTGCACGCCGAGGCGGCGCGCTTGCAGGATGTGATCGCGGCGAATGTGGCCGAGGTGCTGGCGTGAGCGGATGGCCTACGATTGAGCTTGGTCAGCTTGCGGAGTTCAGGAACGGACTGAACTATTCCGCAGCCGATAACGGCGCTGGTCTTGCTGTGGTCGGTGTCTCCGATTTTCAAGATAAGTCGTTTGTGGATTTCTCTGGCCTTGCGGAACTTGACCCATCCGCCCTCTCCACACCGGATGCTCTCATCCGAAAGAACGACATCATATTTGTTCGTTCCAATGGCAATCGAGAACTGATTGGGCGGTCGCTGCTGGTGCTGACTGATCCGCCGGTGCCTACCTCTCATTCCGGCTTCACGATACGCCTTCGCTTCACCGACAAGCGAGCCGATCCCAGATTTTTCGCCTATTTCCTGAGAGGCGGTACGATCCGGCGTCATCTTTCCAGTCAAGGCGGCGGGACAAGCATCAACAACCTGAACCAAGGTATCCTGTCACGCCTCACGGTGCCCTTGCCTTCCCTCGAAACCCAGCGGCGGATCGCGTCGATCCTTGGGGCGTATGACGATCTGATCGAGGTCAACCGGCGGCGGATCGCTGTGCTGGAGGAGATGGCGCGGGGGCTGTTCGAAGAATGGTTCGTCCGCCTCCGTTTCCCCGGCCATGAAGCGACGCCAATCCTCGACACACCCGATGGCGCACTGCCGGAGGGGTGGACGTGGGGTCCCGCCGCCGACCTTATTGCGTTCGATCCTAGAACTCTCATCCCTCGCGACGGACTAAAGCCGTTCATCTCGATGGGTCATCTCGACACGACAACTTCACTTATCGCGCCGCCGGAAGAAAGAGACGGCAACTCCGGTGCGAAGTTCCGCAACGGGGACACACTGTTTGCCCGGATCACGCCCTGTTTAGAAAACGGAAAAACGGGGTTGGTGCGCGGCTTACCGGGGCAAGACGGCATCGGCTTTGGTTCGACCGAATTTATCGTCATGCGTGGCGAAGTTGCGGGGCCAGCGTTCACCTATTGCCTCGCTCGCCAACCATCGTTTCGTGACAATGCGCGGAACTCAATGTCCGGGGCCACGGGTCGCCAACGTGCCCGAACAGAGAGCCTTGCCTCTTTTGCGATGCCGGTTCCGGCGCTTGACCAACTCCGCAGGTTCGACGCGGTGGTCTGGCCAATGTTGGAGTTGGTTGGCATTTTGGGAACTGCGAACACGAAGCTCGCATCTTCCCGCGACCTTCTCCTCCCCCGCCTGATCTCTGGCCAGCTTTCCGTCGCCGAGGCGGTACGCGAACTGGAAGAGGCCGCCTGACATGGCACGGGGGCTTACCGGCATCGTCGCTTCCGAGGATGGCATTGTCGAAAAACCTGCCCTTGCCCTGTTGCAGGAACTAGGTGACATACCCGTAAAGGATTCCCTTTTTATGGGCGCTGTGGTTCATTGGTCTCAGCCTTGGAGGTTGAGATGGCGCGCTTTGACTTGACGGATTTTGAG
>JAZIHP010000056.1:0-24587 GCA_036678505.1 Alphaproteobacteria bacterium | reverse complement strand
TGGGGCGCGGCGGTTCGTTCTCGTTCATGATGCCCAGGCGGCGGGCCACTTCCTGATAGGCCTCGACGAGGCCGCCCATGTCGCGGCGGAAGCGATCCTTGTCGAGCTTGTCCTGGGTGGCGACATCCCACAGGCGGCAGGAGTCCGGCGAAATTTCATCGGCGACGACGATGCGCATCATGTCGCCCTCGAACAGGCGGCCGCACTCCATCTTGAAATCGACGAGCTGGATGCCGACGCCGAGGAACAGGCCGGAGAGGAAGTCGTTGACGCGAATGGCCAGCGCCATGATGTCGTCGATTTCCTGCGGGCTCGCCCATCCGAAGGCGGTGATATGCTCTTCCGACACCATCGGGTCGTCCAGCGCGTCCGCCTTGTAATAGAATTCGATGATCGAGCGCGGCAGCACCGTGCCTTCATCGATGCCGAGGCGCTTGGCCAGCGAGCCGGCGGCGACGTTGCGCACCACCACCTCAAGGGGGATGATCTCCACTTCCTTGATGAGCTGCTCGCGCATGTTCAGGCGGCGAATGAAATGGGTCGGAATGCCCATGCGGTTGAGGTGGGTGAAGATGTGCTCGGAAATGCGGTTGTTGAGCACGCCCTTGCCATCCACCACTTCGTGCTTCTTGGCGTTGAAAGCGGTGGCGTCGTCCTTGAAAAACTGGATCAGGGTGCCAGGCTCGGGTCCTTCATAGAGAATCTTGGCCTTGCCTTCATAGATGCGGCGGCGTGACTTCATCGCGGTGTTTTCTCTGGTTCGAAGGGAGGGCCGTGGCGACCATCCCTTTACAGGCCGTTGTCGCGGCAACCATGGGGCTCAGCCGGGTCTCTAGCGCAAACGAACCGTTTGCTCAATTGGAATCGCGGGCATGCACCGCTTTCGATGGCTGTCGGGGCGCATATGACCGGCTCACGCCATGCAAGATCGCATATTGACCGTTCGGCAAGCTTTTGGTTTGTGGGTTGCGAGCCCATATTGCATGGGCAATCGAATCGCTTGCAGCCGGAGATCAAGGCCATGACCAATATGAAGGACCGTCAGGAGGGCTTCGAGCGCAAGTTCGCGCTGGACGAGGAGCAGAAGTTCCGGGCGATTGCCCGCCGCAACAAGCTGCTGGGCCTCTGGGCCGCCGAAAAGCTCGGCAAGAGCGGCGCCGATGCCGATGCCTATGCCACCGAAGTGGTGCAGGCCGATTTCGAGGAGGCGGGCGACGAGGACGTGTTCCGCAAGGTTCGCAAGGATTTCGACGCCGCCGGTGTCCAGCAGTCCGACCACCAGATCCGCCGCACCATGGAAGAGTTGCTGGCGACTGCCGCCGAGCAGGTCAAGAACGGCTGAGCCACGGGTGTTGCGCGAGGTTTTCCGCTTCGCTGCATCCCTTGTCGTCGCCGACAAATGGAGCCGCCCGGTCATGCCGGGCGGTTTTTTCGTTTAAATCCGGACGGTTCCGATCTTTTCCGGAATCAGATTGCGAGAAGATCATGTCGCTCAAACGACGTCTTGAAGCCGATGAGGTGGTGCTCACGAGCTGGTCGGGGGTTCCCGATGCTCTGACCGTCGAGATCATGGCGGCGCAGGGCTTCGATGCCGTCACGCTCGACATGCAGCATGGCGGCCACAATGAGGACAGCGTTCTGCGCTGCCTCGCCCCGGTTCTGTCCGCGGGAAAGGCGGCCATCGTGCGGGTGCCGGTGGGACGCTTCGACATGGCCAGCCGCGCGCTCGATTTCGGGGCGCAGGCCGTGATCGCGCCGATGATCAACTCGGTGGCGGACGCGCGGGATTTTGCCGCAGCAATGAAATATCCGCCGCTGGGCGGGCGCTCATGGGGCCCGACCTACGCTTTTGCGCGCCACGGGAAAGGCGATCATCAGCAATGGCTGCAAGCCAGCAACGGGCGCACGCTTTCCTTCGCGATGATCGAAACGCGCGAAGCGCTCGATGCCCTTGACGGAATTCTGGCAATGCCGGGCATCGATGCGATATTTCTCGGGCCCGGCGACTTCTCGATTGCCTGGACGGAAGGCCGCCGGATCGATTCGACGCTCGAGGCGATGATGGAGACGGTGGCTTCGGTGGCGAGGCGGGCGAGGGCGGCCGGCAGGCACGCGGGCATCTATGTCACCGATCCGGCGATTGCCGGCCGTTTCGTGGATATGGGCTATCGCCTGCTCGCCACCGGCTCGGAGCACCAGCTCATTGCGCGGGGAGCCGCCGGCCTGCTGTCGAGCCTGAAGCAGTCCGTCGGCTCCAGATAGGCCTTCCTCAACTCCGTCTCAGAGGCGGCTCATGAAATGGGCGAAGGTCATCGATCCTTCCGGCCACGGCCCATGGCCGGAAGCGGCATTGATATGGCCGGAAACACCCGCATCGATGAACAGCGAGCCCCATGCCGAGGCAATGTCTTCCGCCACCTCGAAGGCGCAGTAAGGATCATTGCGGCTGGCCACCGTGATTGACGGAAAGGGCAGCGGATCGCGGGGATAGGGGCCGAAAGTCATCAGGTGCTTCGGCCTGATGGCGGGGTTCGCCACGTCGGGCGCGGCCACCATGAATGCCCCGGCGACCGGTTTCCTGAAAAGCGGCAGCGCCTGAACGAGCGTCGGCACGCCAAGCGAATGCGCAACAAGAACGACCGGTTTTTCAGCCGCGTTGACCGCATTGGCCAGCGTTGTCGTCCAGTCCTCGCGCACCGGTTTCGACCATTCGGCCTGCTCCACCCGGCGCGCGCTCGACAATTTTGCTTCCCAGCGCGATTGCCAGTGATCGGGACCGGAACCGGTGTAGCCGGGAACGATGAGAATATCTGCGTCTTTGACCTTCATGGGCCGCATGTAGCGATCGGATGCCGCGCCTGCAACTTATGAAAAGCCGTTTTCTGGCGGTGAACGATATGTTTCCTGTTCGGTGGATTGTGTGAACGAAGGCGCATGGCGATATTGGCGGGAACAATGAGCCGGAGCGTCGCTTGAACCTGACGCGGCGCAGCTTTGCCGGTGCGGTCCGCGCCTTGCCCTTCACGCGGGCGCAACCCGTCGTAACGGAGATGAACATGAGTGGACTTCCCTTTGCCGCCATGACGCCCGTGAGCGTTTCGCGTGTCGGCCTGCGCGCCCGCGATGCCGATGCGCTGGCCGCCTGGTACCGCACGATCGTCGGCTTGCGGGAACTGTCGCGCGATGGCGAAAGCATCGCGCTGGGGGCTGCCGGCCGGCCTTTGCTGGTGATCGAATCCGACAAGGCGGCGAAGCCCGACGATCCGCGGTCTGCCGGCCTGTTCCACACGGCTTTCCTGTTGCCGTCGCGCGCCGATCTGGGGCGCTGGATCAACCATGCCATCGCCGACCGGATCAGGATCGACGGCGCATCCGACCACATCGTGTCCGAGGCGCTGTACCTGACCGACCCGGAAGGCAACGGCATCGAAATCTATGCCGACCGGCCCCGCGAGAGCTGGAAATGGCGGGACGGAGAGGTGGAGATGGCCACCGCGCGCATGGATGTCGAGGGTGTCATCGGTTCCGTTCCCGTCGGGGATTCCGGCTGGCGGGGCGCGCCGGAAAACACGGTCGTCGGCCATGTCCATCTGCGCGTCGGCGATCCGTTACAGGCGGAAAACTGGTGGCACGGGGAATTCGGTTTCGACACCGTGTCTCACTATGGCGACCAGGCCGTGTTCCTGTCGTCCGGCGGATATCACCATCACATCGCCGGCAATATCTGGCAGAGCCCCGGCGCCGGCCGCCGTGACCCCGGCCGCACCGGCCTGTCGTGGGTGGAGATGAGATCGTCGGAAGCATCCGCCGAGACCAGCCGCGAAGACCCCTGGGGCACGGTGATCAGGACCGTTCCGGGCAAGGCGGCGTAAATACCGGACCGGCGGTCGCGAAATCCGGTCCTTCGCGACGGCAGTTGGAGTTATCGCCGCGCTTCAGTGGCCATTCTCACCGCCAGCGCAGCCAGCACCGTTCCCATGACCCATCGCTGGAGAACCGCGAAGGAAGGGCGGCGCACGAGGAAGAGAGCGATCGTGCCCGCCGATATGGCGATCAGCGCATTGACGATGACGCTGATCGCAATCTGCGTCGTGCCGAGGACGAGAGCCTGTCCAAGCACGTTTCCGGCCGAGGGATCGAGGAACTGCGGCAGCAGCGACAGATACATGACCGCGATCTTGGGATTGAGAAGATTGGTCAGAAATCCCATGAAGAAGAGCTTGCGGGGACTGTCCTTCGGCAGGTCCCTGACCTGAAATGGAGAACGTCCGCCGGGACGGAAGGCTTGCCAGGCCAGCCACACAAGGTACGTGGCCCCGGCAAGGCGGATCGCATCATAAGCGTAAGGCACCGCCATCAGCAGCGCTGTGATGCCGAAGGCGGCGCACAGCATGTAGAACACGAAGCCGAGCGCAATGCCGCCCAGCGATATGAGCCCGGCCGCGCGTCCCTGACAGATCGAGCGCGATACCAGATAGACCATGTTCGGCCCCGGCGTGAGAACCATGCCAAGCGCGATCAGGGCGAAGGCCAGAAGGTTGTTCGGATCGGGCATCGGGGCTCCGGAGAGGCAGTTGCGATAAGGTATATGTCTGCCCGACCCGGTAAAACCATGCGCTTCAGCTTTCGCCGAACACCCGCCTGAAGATCGTGTCGACATGCCTGGTGTGATAGCCGAGATCGAATTTTTCGCGGATTTCGGCTTCGGAAAGGGCGGCCGTCACTTCCGCGTCTGCCAGCAATTCCTCAAGGAAATCCTTGCCCTGTTCCCATACCTTCATGGCGTTGCGCTGCACGAGGCGGTAGGCATCCTCGCGCGATACGCCAGCCTGCGTCAGCGCCAGCAGCACGCGCTGCGAATGCACCAGACCGCGGAAGCGGTTGAGATTGCGCTCCATGTTCTCGGGATAGACCAGGAGCTTGTCGATGACGCCGGTGAGACGGGCCAGTGCGAAATCCAGCGTGACGGTGGCGTCCGGGCCGATCATGCGCTCCACCGAGGAGTGCGAGATGTCGCGCTCGTGCCAGAGCGCCACGTTCTCCATGGCCGGGAAGGCGTAGGAGCGCACCATGCGGGCAAGGCCGGTCAGGTTCTCGGTCAGCACCGGATTGCGCTTGTGCGGCATGGCCGACGAGCCCTTCTGGCCCGGCGAGAAATATTCCTCCGCTTCCAGAACCTCGGTGCGCTGGAGGTGGCGGATCTCGATGGCGAGGCGCTCGATCGACGAGGCGATGACGCCGAGCGTGGCGAAGAACATGGCGTGGCGGTCGCGCGGGATGACCTGCGTGGAAACCGGCTCGGGCTTGAGGCCGAGCTTCTTCGCGACGTGCTCTTCCACATAGGGGTCGATATTGGCGAAGGTGCCGACAGCCCCGGAAATGGCGCAGGTGGCGATATCCTGGCGTGCATGCACCAGCCGCTCGCGCGCCCTGGAAAATTCCGCATGGGCTTCGGCCAGCTTCACGCCGAAGGTGGTCGGCTCGGCATGGATGCCATGGCTGCGGCCGATGGTGACGGTGTCCTTGTGCTCGAAGGCACGGCGCTTGAGGGCGGCCAGCAGCGCGTCGATGTCGGCCAGCAACAGATCGGAAGCGCGGGTGAGCTGCACGGCGAGGCAGGTGTCGAGCACGTCGGAAGAGGTCATGCCCTGATGGATGAAGCGCGAATCCGGACCGACGAACTCGGCCAGATGGGTGAGAAAGGCAATGACGTCGTGCTTGGTGACGCGCTCGATCTCGTCGA
This sequence comes from Alphaproteobacteria bacterium, assembly GCA_036678505.1. Classification (GTDB taxonomy): domain Bacteria; phylum Pseudomonadota; class Alphaproteobacteria; order Rhizobiales; family Rhizobiaceae; genus Mesorhizobium. The sequence goes on along the minus strand of JAZIHP010000056.1, from coordinate 18,844 downwards.
TGCGCTCCACGTCGAACGTCGCCGCGCCACCCTTTTCCCAGATCGTCCGGGCGGCTTCCTTCGGGATCACGCCAAGTTCGGCCAGCGCGTCGCAGGCATGGGCCTCGATCTCGAACCAGATGCGGAAGCGGGTCTCAGGCGACCAGATGGCGACCATTTCCGGCCGGGAATAACGGGGGATCATCTCAACCACCTAACTTTAAATGTGCGTGTGCCCGCCTCCTAACAGAGTGAGCGCCGATGCTCAACGCAGGATGACCGAGACCGCTCGCGAAAAAAGGCCGGACAAATGCCCGGCCTTCTTCCGAAAGTCGAATTGCCGGCTGGTCAGAATTTCCCGGTGACCGCCATCCAGCGATGGTCGGGACCCTCGAAGCCGATCTTCTGCACGGCAATCAGCACGGCATAATGGCTGATGCTGCCCCCGCTGGCGAAGGTCTGGATCGCACCGAGTGAATAGCCGGTCGGGCAGCCGCGGCTTTGCGGCACGGACTTGTCCTCATGCACGAACCTGTTCTTGCCGCCATCGGTGGCGTCGATGCGCATGAGGCGGAACCCTTGCGCCTCGCCCATGCCGTGGCACTGTTCAAGCTCGCCGAAGGGGATGGCTTCCAGCCGGAATTCCAGCGGCTTGTCGATGGCCGGGAAAACCGGGCGCGGATTGACTGCCATGCGCAGCGGATCGGCGGAAAGCTCCGTTACCGCATTCTGGCCGGCCGTGTAGCCGCGATTGGCGATGAGTTCCTTTTGGCTGACGATGGCCTCGCCCTGTTCGCGCGCCTTGTCGCGGGCGGCCTGAAGCGTGGCGCTTTCGTCATCGATGCGCACCCGCACGGGCGATCCCTTCACATAGCTGTCGGTCGCCGTGTCGATGTAATAGCGGTTCGCGTAAGGGAAGCCGGAGCCGTCCTGCACGCCATATTCCTCGAAGGCGAACACGCTCCCATTCCGGCTGAAGCCGAGAATGTTCAGTTCGGCCGTGTCGCCGGCATGGGCGGCGGCGGCAAAGGCGCCGGCAAGGATCAGGGCGGACGGGAATGTGGCGAATCGCAAGGCAGGCTCCTGTTGCAGACTGAATTTCGCTTGCCACCACAATCGGGGCGATTTTGAGATGCGCCGGGCGGCGTTCAGCGCGCCGACCATACCGGAAACGGATCGTTTTCCGCTGCCGTGGCCGCATGGACCCCGCGCGCTATCGCCCGCGCCATGGTGGCGCCGGCAACGGCGCCAAGCTCGATGGCCTGTTGCGGCGTGATCGTTATGCCGCTGCGCCCCGTTGCCAGCGCAAAGACCAGATCGCCGTCGAAGGGCGTGTGGCTTGGCCATATAGCGCGGGTGAAACCGTCATGGGCGGCGATGGCCAGCCGCTTCGCCGAAGCTTTGGCGAGCACCGCATCCGTGGCGATGACGGCGATGGTGGTTGCCGCGCCCTGCGGACTTTCGCTGAATTTCAGGCGGATTTCGCGGGCATCCTCCGGCATCGGGCAGGGCAGGCCGAGGCCGCCGAATTCGTCGCCGATCTCGAAAGGGGCCGCCCAGAAATGGCGGCTGCGCCCCACGGTCGCCGATCCCAGCGGGTTGACCGCGACCAGCGCGCCGATGGTGATTCCGTTGCCCAGAACCGCGGAGGCCGAGCCCAGCCCGCCCTTCAGGCCGGCAGTCGTCGCGCCGGCGCCGGCCCCTTGCGTGCCGATGGCGAAATTCGTGGCGGCGAGGCGGGCGGCCTCATATCCCAGTTCGCGGTAGGGCGGATAGCGGCCCCAGCCCTTGTCGCCGCCATTGGCGAGATCGAACAGGATGGCGGCCGGCACGATCGGCACGACCTGATCCTGTACGGCAAAGCCGATGCCCTGTTCGCGCAGAAAGGCCTGCGTGCCGGAGGCCGCGTCCAGCCCGAAGGCGGAGCCGCCGGCCAGCACCACGGCATTGACGGCCTCGACCGTATTGTGCGGCTCAAGCAGATCGGTTTCGCGGGTGCCGGGCGCGCCGCCCAGAACCTGCACCGCCGCTGCGGCAGGTTCGTCGCACAGCACCGCGGTGACGCCGGATTTGACGCGCAGGTCGGCGGCGTTGCCGACGCGAAGCCCGGCTACATCCGTAATGAGGTTGCGCGGGCCGGTGCGGAACATCACTGAACCTCCTGCTCGACGAATCGCTGCCCGTCGAAGCGGAAAAGGCGGTAGGGATTTTGGCTCAGGTCGCCTTTTTCATCGAAGCGGATCCGGCCGATGACTGTTGAAAATTCCCGTTCCGTCAGCGTATCGACCAGCGGCTTGCCGCTGGCGGCGGCCTGTTCGGCGATCTGAACGGCCGCATAGGCCGGCAGCGCGTAGCCCTCGGCAAGCTCGCCGGCGGCGTTGAAGGCCTCGATCGCCTGCCGGTCCGCTGTTTCGGACCATTCCGGCAGGCCGATCATCAGCGTGCCGGTTGCGAGCGGCACGTCCGCGATGGCGGCGCGCAGCGCTTCGCCGCCGGCGAAAACGATGCCGGCATCCAGCCCGGCGGCGTCGCGCGCCATGATCGCGATATCTTCCGCATCGCCGCCGACGAACACATGCGTGGCGCCGGCGCGGCGCAGGCGCCCGGCAAGGGCGATCTGATTGTCGAGGCCGGGCCGGAACGTGTCCATGAAAACCGGCTTGAGGGCGGCCTGTCCGGCCTGGGCGCGCAGCGTTTCCGCCAGTTCCCGGCCGTAAATCGTGCCGTCGTCGACGATGGCGAAATGCTCGTCCTTCCACAGCCGGGTCAGAAGCGCGGCGACTGCGTTGCGCTCGGCGTCGCCGCGAGGTCCAAGCCGGAACACCGGCCAGCCGCTGCGGGCGCGCCGGTCGGTCAGGCTGTCGGCGCGAACCCCGAGAGTGACGATGGGGATGCCGGCATCCTTCAGGATCGGGGCCGCCGCCTCGATGGATTCGATGCACAGAAAGCCGATGGCCACTTTCACGCCGGCCTGCGCCAGAATTCCGGCGGCCTTTGCGCCGCCCTCGGCCGTGCAGGCATCGTCGGCAATGGTCAGGCCGGCCTGTTTGCCGGCGGCAAGCGTGGCTCCGGTCACGATCTGTCGCCCGAGGCGTTCCGAAGGGCCCGAAAGCGGCGCGACGATACCCGCCGCAAGCTGCTCCGCGCGGGCGGCGCCGGCGAGCATGAAGCCGATCAAGGTTGCTGCCAGGGCTGGTGCGATGCGCATTGGTGCCTGTGTATCCCTGATGGTCTTTTTGCGAGGATCTTTGCCTGTTCGCCCTGCTGTAGAGGCTGGAGACTTCTTAGGCAACACGGCAAAGATCGCGGATTGGGACAGGCCGCCCCGCGCCCGGCCTTGCTTGTGGCCCGTGAACGACCGTCTTATATAACGGTCTGTCGTAAACTGGATTTTCTGCTGGTGCTGAAGAAAAACGATATCGGACCACAGGCCTATCGCGATGCGATGGCCCAATTCGCCGGACACGTCCATATCGTCACCACCGATGGTCCCGGCGGGCTTCGAGGGGCCACGGTAACGGCGACCTGTTCCGTCTCCGATACGCCGCCGATCGTTCTGGTCTGCCTGAACCGCGAAAATCCGAAGAACGACGTCTATCTGGTCAACGGCAATTTCGCTCTCAATACGCTGGGCGAGCAGCACCGTCCGCTGGCGTCGGCTATTTCCGGCCAGACCGGCATCGCCGACATGGCCGAGCGCTTCAGGGCAGGGCAGTGGGACCGGATCGAAACGGGTGCCCCGACGCTTGAGGATGCCGTGGCGGTGTTCGACTGCGAACTCATCGACACCAGGGATGTCGCCACCCACCGTGTCCTGTTCGGTCGCGTGGTCGGCTTGCGGATCGGCGAGAGCCAGAGACCGCTGCTCTATCACGATCGCCGATATGCCGTTCTGTAACGCGCATCATCTGCGGATACGCGCGATAACGGCTTGAATCACCGGGAGAAGCATGGCGTGGGAGTGCCCGAAAACATTGAGGAAATTCACGATCCGCTCGGCGTGGCGCAGGAATGGCTGACACAGGGGCGTGAGGCGGCGCTGGCCACCGTCATAGAAACATGGGGTTCGGCGCCGCGCCCGGCCGGCAGTCATCTGGTCATCGATGCGAAGGGGAATTTTCAGGGCTCCGTTTCCGGAGGATGCGTCGAGGGGGCGGTGGTCGCGGAGGCGCTCGACGTTCTTGCCGGGGGCAGGCCGAAGCTGCTTGATTTCGGTGTTGCCGATGAGACGGCATGGCAGGTCGGCCTGTCCTGTGGCGGGCGTATCCGGGTGTATGTCCGGAAGCTGGGCGTCGGGGACCTGTGCAATCTGGAGGCGCTGAACGCCGGGCGCCGTTCGCGCAGGGCGGTGCTCGTTGCGACCGATCTCGCTGACGGGACCTCCAGCCTCGTCCGGCAGGCAGGAACGGCGGATGGCCTGCCTGCCGAAGCCATCGCGCAGGCATATCGCACCGGCAGGTCCCGAAGCGTCGAAGCCGGCGGCAAAACCGTTTTTTTGAATGCCTATGTGCCGCGCCCCCGGCTGGTCGTGGTCGGGGCCGTGCACATTGCCCAGGCGCTGATACCCATGGCGCGCATCGCCGGCTATCCGGTCGAGATCGTCGATCCCCGCACGGCTTTCGCGACGCCTGAACGCTTCCCCGAGGTGTCTTTGCATGCGCGCTGGCCGCAGGAGGCGTTGCAGGCGGACGTTCCGCTGGATGATTACACGGCCCTTGCCGCGATTACCCACGATCCCAAGATCGACGACGTCGCGCTTCATATGGCGCTTGAGGCGGGTTGTTTTTACGTCGGCGCGCTCGGCAGCCGCAAGACGCACGCCGCCCGCATCGGCAGGTTGCTGGCCGCCGGCCTCAGCGACGATCTCGTCGCGCGTATCCGTTCCCCCATCGGCCTGAACATCGCCGCCGCCAATCCGGCCGAGATAGCGGTTGCCATATTGGGGGAGGTCATCCGGTCATTCCGCTCGCGCGGATTATAGGCGCGGGACGATGCGGCATGAGGCGCATGTCCGCTCTGCTTCTGTCCCTGTTGCTGGCGGCACCGGCCGCCAGTGCGCAATCGCTGACGCTGAAGCCTTACAAGGACGATCTTTTCGCCTATCCGGGCCTTTTGTCGGCTGAGCCGGGCGATCGTTACCGGGTCGTCGATTACCGGGAAATGCGCGATATCAACGGTCGCGACCAGATTCCCGAGCGCAGGGTGAAGAACGCCTATGTGTCGACCGGCGTGCGCAAGGCGCAAAAGGATCTGGCGCTGAGGACGGAAGCCGGAACCATCCGGCATTTCGCCGTGGGGCGCACCGAGGGGGCCGGCATCGTCGTTCTCTATCTGCACGGGCAGGGCGGAAGCCGCCGTCAGGGCGTCGACGATTTCACCTTCGGCGGTAATTTCAACCGCATCAAGAACCTGATGGCGCAAAATGGCGGGCTTTATCTGTCGCCTGATTTTTCCGATTTCGGCGACAGGGGCGCTGCCGAGATCGCGGCCCTGATCGGCCATTACCGGAGCCAGTCGCCGGCGGCCAGGATATTCGTCGCCTGCGGCTCCATGGGCGGCGCGCTGTGCTGGAAGCTGGCCGCGCGCAAGGATGAGCGCGCGCGGGTGGACGGGCTTCTCCTGCTCGGCTCCCTGTGGGATGAGAGCTTTTTGTCCAGCCCCGCCTTTCAGCGCCGCGTGCCCGTGTTCTTCGCGCAGGGCGGCGCCGACCCCGTCTTTCCCGCCGACCGGCAGGAAACCTTCTTCCGCGCCATCCTGGCGAAGTCGAAAACCTATCCGGCCCGCTTCGTGCGCTTTGAAACCGGCACGCACGGCACGCCGATCCGCATGACGGACTGGCGCGAAACGCTCAACTGGATGCTCTCCGAAGCCCGATAGATTTCAGGCGCGTCGTCCGGAATTGAAGTTTCGCGCGTTAAGGTGCGGAATTGTAGTCCAGCACGCTTTGCGGGTTGATCTCGCCATCGTAGGAGGCATCGACATCGTACTGGACCAGCGCAAACCGGCCATTACGGAACAGCCACGTCCCCGACGAGGATGCATCTGCGACGCCGCGCCATTTGGCGTGCGAGACGATCATGTGGCTGGCTTCGTCATAATCGGCATTCGCCAGTTCGTCGCTGACGGTGTATCCGATGACGTTCACCGCCTCCAGTTCGCCGTCCGGATCGTTGTTTGCATAGTGAATGTCGAGGTCCGGTTCGGAAAACTGAAGCTGGCGCACGCCCCCTTCCTCGTCGGATAGGAAGAAGGCGAACGTCTCGTTGTAGGCGCCGCGCATGCACAGGAAGCGGAACAGCCGTGCTTGTCTTTGCGTCTCGTCGGTTTTGGTGCTGTAGGCGATGGTATAGGCGGATGGCTCCGCCGCTTCCTCACCCTCTGTCAGCGGGGCGTCGCAACGGTCGCCGTAATTCGCCGCGAAAACGGCCTTTGCCTTCTCAAGCAGCGCGTCGTGTTCGGGAACCATCTGGCCGTCGCCGCAGCTTGACGGAAGCGCTTTGTCGAAATCCGATGTGCTGGGCTTCAAGGCTCCCTTTTCGATATGCAGCGGCCGGAACGGCGGTTCCTGCGTCTGGGCGCTGAGCTGGCGCAAGGTGTAGCAACCGGCGAAAACCTTCTGGCTGCCGTCCTCCTGCCCGGCGCGGATCGCCACGGGCAGTGTGTAGTAGATGCTGCCCGCGGCCCCTTCTTCCAGAACGCCGCCGGTTTCGACATCGACCGAAACCGTGCCTTCATAGCCCTTGGCAAAACTTTCGAAATCGGCTGCCGGCTTGGTTTCGCCGAAATAGTCCCAGGCACGCGCATATTCGTGGCGGTTGATGGCGCTGTAGAGCGAACGGATCAGAGCCGCAGGGTTGGAGCGATCGTCGATATAGGCGGCGTCCGGCTGCGCCGCCGCCGGCGAGAAAAGCGCCGGCACCGCAACGCAGCCGCCAAGAAGCGCCACAAGGGTTCGCGCAAACAAGATTTTCATGACGCTGCCTCCTGCCGGTGCCGGTCTCCGGAAAAATTCCGCTACGGACGAATCACGAGTCTGGTCGGGATTCGCGCGAAAACAAGGCGGATGCCGTGCTGAAACTCGAAACGCCTGCCGGGACAGGTTCAGCGCGGCGACATCTGGCGGGCGATTCTGGGGAAGTCGGCCGGTTTGATGCCGATGTCGGCGCGGTCCGCGTTGCTCATGGCGTTGAGCAGGGCAAGCGCTGTGCGATAGCGCATCTGTTCCTGAGGGCGGGGGCGGGCAAAAAGTTCAGTGGCAAAACCCATGGCCAAGCTCCTGAATTGTCCTCCCGACCGTTTCTTCTACAGCGCATTTGTGACGATTGTGCGGTGCAGCATGCGCTTTCCGGCATTTGGCGGCGGAAAATAAAATTCTCCGCGTCCGCGGAATCCATTTTTAACCGGAGGCCGATAGAATCCGCTTCCGCAATGAACGGGGAGGCTGCCATAGCCAGCGGCGCCAAAATGGGTTTCGCGTCTTTGCTGGACGATCTCTTCGCCGCGTCCGGCGACGCGGAGCCGGCCGTTGCCCCGCCTTCCATCCCGTTCGATTATCTGGCCGTGGTGGACGAGCTGCATTCCGGCCGCATCAGGGTTTCAGCCGAGGTTCTGGCTGCAAGGTATCTGGAAAGCGAAGCCGGCGCCGGTTCGGAATTTTCCGCCCCGTCCGATCAGGCGCGGGCCGCATTTGCCGGCGATGGGCAAACCCCTCGCGAGGAGCTGCCGTCCATCGACCCCGATTGCATTGCGGCGGAACTTGGTCTTGGAGAACCCGGCCTCGACCTTCGCGAACTGCGCCGCCGCTTCGCCCGGTCGAACCATCCGGACGGCAAGCCTGCGCATCTGCGCCATCGCGCCATGATCCGCATGCAGATCGCCAATATGCTGATCGACGAAGCGGGTCTGGCAAGAAAGAGACGCTGAGCCCGCAGCGCGTTGCCGCCGCTCGATCCTGCGCCTACATTATCTTCGCCGGAGGTGGCTTTTCGCCGCCCGGAGAAGAGGCGGGCCGATATGCTGAAAATCCAGAAAGTGCCGGTGGACGATGTTTATGTTCCGGCTGCCCGCCGCAAGACGCTGCATCCTGAAACGGTGCGCCATCTGGCGGAGGACATCCTCGAAAACGGCATGAAAACGCCCGTTCAGGTCCGCCACGACGGCAAGCGATACATTCTGGTGGAAGGCCTGCACCGGCTGGAAGCCGCCAAATGGCTGGGGGAGGCCACCATCGATGCTTATCTGGTGCAGGCCAGGAAACACTGAGCCGGCGAAACAGGCGTTTTCCGGCGCTGCAAAATTTCACGCATTTGCCATAGCCTAGCCGCCTTGGCGCCATTGGCGCGTCAAGATTGGGTTCCTATCTATGACCCAGCGGCGGGGGCCGAATTACGAGGCACGACATGAGCGAGGAAAAGAGCAGGCTTGACGAGCTGCTGGACGATCCGATGGTCCAGCTTGTGATGCGACGCGACCGGGTAAATCCCAAGGGCCTGCGCTGGATGCTTGAGCGTGCGCGCGCCCGCATCGATGATCCTTCGCTGCCGCCGGCCTATATGGTCGCCCGCGAGTGCTGCGAGCAGAAAATCTGCTGCTGACGAATTCCGTCCGCCTTCCCTGCATCCGGCCTGCCAGGTGAGGGGGAAGGCGGACGGGGCTGGAAAGAATTGGGCGGTTTTCCGCGGCCGCCGTCAAAAGTTAAGAATTTGATTCAAACTTTCTTGGTAATTCATCCTTCATAGTTGTCCGCGAGTTCCGGAGTGGCTCCAGTCTGCCTGCCGGCCGATGTGTTTTGCGTACAGGTCCCGGATGCGTTCTTCAGCTTGCCTAGCTCTTTTCGTTCTCGGTCTCGGTGTCTCCGGCTGCTCGTCAAGCGTCGGCATCGAGGACATCGTTCCGCGCCCCTCGCAGGAGACGACGAGCTCCATCGCGCCGCCCCTGAAGCCTTCGGTCAGGGTCGGAAACTCCACCCGCACGGCCGCAGCGCCGGCCCGAAGCGATGCGCCGGAAGCAGGCGAGAGGCAGGAAATACCGGCCGCACTTGCCGAAAACGGGAATGAGTCGGATTCCGGCTTCGCCATGCCATCGCTCGCGGCGGCCGCGCTGGTGCCCGCGCCCCGGCCGGAGACCAGATCGCAGAAGGCCATCGATGCGGTCATCCACCCCCAGCAGTTCCGCGACGCCAAGCCGATCAATTTCGGCAAGGTCGCTCCCCGCCATTATGCCGTTCACGGCGTCGATGTCTCGCGCTGGCAGGGCGATATCGACTGGGCGAGGCTGCGCAGCCAGGGCGCCAATTTCGCCTTCATCAAGGCGACCGACGGCGGCGATCATCTCGACCCGATGTTCATGAAGAACTGGAACGGCGCGGCTGCCGCGGGCATCCGGCGCGGCGCCTATCATTTCTTTTACTGGTGCCGGCCGGCCAGCCAGCAGGCGGACTGGTTCATCCGCAACGTGCCGAAGGTAGCCGGTGCGCTGCCGCCGGTTATCGACGTCGAGTGGAACGGGGAATCGCGCTGCCGCAAGCGCCCGTCGCCGGCGCAGGTGCGCGAGAAGATGCAGGTCTTCATGGACAGGCTGGAACGCCATTACGGCCAGCGTCCGATCATCTATACGGCCCCCGATTTCTATGCCGACAACCTGAAGGACGCGTTCAGGGACCATCCGTTCTGGCTGCGCGCCGTCGCCCAGCACCCCTCCAGGGTCTATCCGGGCCGCAAATGGGTGTTCTGGCAGTATTCCGGGTCCGGCCTGTCACACGGGGTGAAGGGCAATATCGACCTCAATGTGTTCAACGGCACCGAGGCGCAATGGCGCAACTGGATTGGCGGACGCCAGCTCGTGGCGGACGCCAACTGAGCGCCGGAACCGTATTCGTCGATGCCGGCCCGAACCGTTTTACCTGAAAGGCGCAGCCCGATTTCGTACTGTGCGCCCCGAGGCCGCAAGCCTGGCCGGGAGGCGTCAGTTGACCACCCTTTCCCGGCGCATGCTTTCCCGGGAAAGGATATCGGCCGCCGGATGGCCGGATATCGGCACGCCGATATCCGCGGATACGTCCCCCGCAGCGATCAGCGCGTGATAACGCGCGCAGCACACGCGCAGGAACGAGGTGAAATTGCCAAGGTCGTGATCGGCATCCATGGCTTCATGCCACAGGCGGGTAATGAGCTGCGCGACGCTCATGCCGTCGCGCAGCCCGATCTCGGTCAGCGTGTCCCAGAAATGGTTCTCGATGCGGATCGAGGTGGCGACCCCGTCGATGCGCAGGCTGTGAGTCCGGCTTTGCCACTGGCTGGCGTCGGCCTTGATGAAAAGCTCGCACATTGCGATCGCCCCCTCGATTGCAGAAAGGACACAGGCTTACGGGTTGCGGGCGCAGCGGCTACAGCATGGCGAGAAACTGCTTCAGCCAGGCCGGATGCGCCGGCCACGCCGGTGCGGTCACCAGATTGCCATCGGTTACCGCTTCTGTCACTGCAATATCGGCGAAGGTGCCGCCCGAAGCCGTGACTTCATAGGCGCAGGCCGGATAGGCCGAGCAGGTGCGACCCTTCAGGACGCCTGCCGCCGCCAGAAGCTGCGCGCCATGGCAGATCGCGGCCACCGGCTTGCGGGCGTCGAAGAAGTGCCGGATCATGGCGAGCACCTCATCGTTCATCCGCAGATATTCCGGTGCGCGGCCGCCCGGAACCACCAGCGCATCGTAGCCGGTCGCATCGATCTCGCCGAAAGTGGCGTTGAGCGCGAAATTATGTCCGGGCTTTTCCGAATAGGTCTGGTCGCCCTCGAAATCGTGGATGGCGGTCTTGACCGTATCGCCTGCTTTCTTGCCCGGACACACGGCATCCACCTGATGCCCGGTCGCCAGAAGGGTCTGGAACGGGACCATGGTTTCGTAATCCTCGGTGAAATCACCGGTAATCATCAGAATTCTGGCCATCATCTATCCTCCATGACTGACGGGCCGACAGGATACGCGCACAGTTCCGGAAACGGGTGTTACCGGGATACTACGGCCTGCGGAGTTCAGCGGGCAACGTTCCGGAATGCCGATCGCAAGGCAGATTCTGCCGGGCGCGCAGCAATCTTGATCCGCGTCAAATCTGACCGCGGGCTCTGTTGGCAGAATGGTCCGCGACGAAAAACGGATCGGGACGGCGGCATGCGATCTTTGAAAGGACGTCCGCGCCGCGGCGCGGCATCCCGCCATCGATTCTAGCCACCGATCCCGGCCAAAGCTTTGTTCGTCTGTTGCTGCATCTCAAGGGGGAGCGGCGGGAATGACGGACGGGAAGGCCGAAACGCGGCTTCCGCCGTTCAAAGGTAGAGAACATGGCTCACAAGCAAGTGCTGTTCCGCTCCGAGGCCCGCGAGAAGATCCTGCGCGGCACTTCGCAGCTTGCCGATGCGATACGGGTCACGCTCGGGCCGCGTTCGAAATCGGTGCTGATCGAGAAAAAATGGGGCGCTCCCGTGGTCTGCAACGATGGCGTCACCATCGCCAGGGAATTCGATCTCAAGGACCCGGAGGAGAACCTGGGCGCGCGCATGCTGAGGCAGGCGGCTGAGAAGACGGGGGACATGGTCGGCGACGGCACCAGCACGTCGACCATACTCGCCCATGCAATCTTCGCCGATGGCGTGCGCAACGTCGTGGCGGGCGCCAGCGCGATCGACGTTAAACGCGGCCTGGACCGGGCCATGCGCTGTACGATCGACGCGCTGAAATCCCTTTCGAAACCCGTCCGGACGCGCCGCGAGAAGGAACAGGTGGCGACGATCTCGGCGCACAATGACGCCGCCATCGGGGAGCTCATCGGATCGGCCATGGAAAAGGTCGGCGATGAAGGCGTCATTACGGTCGAAGAGGCGAAGACGACCGAAACGGTGCTCGACGTCGTCGAGGGCATGCAGTTCGACCGCGGTTTCCTTTCGCCTTACTTCGCCAGCGACGTGGAAAAGATGGAAGCCGTGCTCGAAGACGCGCTGATACTGATCGTCGACCGGAAGATCGGTTCGCTCAACGACCTGGTGAAGCTTCTCGAAGCCGTTGCAAAATCGGGCGCTCCTCTCCTTATCGTGGCCGAGGACGTGGAGGGAGACGCGCTCGCCACTTTGATCGTCAATCACATTCGCGGCACGCTGAAGAGCTGTGCGGTCAAGGCGCCCGGCTTCGGCGACAGGCGCAAGGCCATGCTTCAGGATCTCGCGGTCCTGACGGGCGCGCAGGCCATCTCCGAGGAATTGGGCATCAGGCTGGAGAACGTGACGATCGATCAGCTCGGCCGCGCCAGACGCGTCGTGTGCGACAAGGAAAACACCACGATCGTCGGCGGCGGCGGGGACAGCAAGGCGATCAGGGCGAGGATCGGGCAGATCAGAAGGGAGATCGGGGAGACGACGAGCGACTATGATCGCGAGAAGCTTCAGGAAAGGCTGGCGAAGCTGGCCGGCGGCGTGGCCGTGGTCAGGGTGGGTGCTCCCACCGAGAGCGAAATGAAGTCGAGGAAGGAGGCGCTGGACGATGCGATCAGCGCCACCAGGGCGGCGGTGGCGGAAGGCATCGTGCCGGGCGGCGGACTGGCGCTCCTGCGCTGCATCGCAGCCGTGGAGCGGGAAGAGAAGCTTTGCGAGGGTGACGAGCGCACCGGCGTCCTGATCCTGAAACGGGCATTGGAGGTTCCGGTTCGCCAGATCGCGGAGAATTCCGCGGTCGACGGCGGGGTGGTCGTCGCCAAAATGTTGGAGGGGACGGGCAATTTCGGCTTTGACGCGGGTCGCAAATTATATGTCGACCTCGTCGAGGCAGGCATCGTCGATCCGACCAAGGTGGTGCGCGTCGCGCTGGAGAACGCGGTGTCGGTGGCCAGCATCCTGCTCCTGACCGAAGCGACCATGACCGAAATCCCCGAGGAGAAGCCGATGCAGGCGATTGCGCCTGAAATGGCGATGTAACCGGCGCGGAACCCCGGAACCGGATGCAAACGCCCCCGAACAAACGCATCCCTGCAAGGCTCAACGATCGCCAGCGTCCATCCCGTGCTCGGCAGCGGCATCTGCCCAGACGCGCCAATGTGTCGGCGAAACGTCAATTCTCTGCCGCGTCGTCGATGCGATCCATCCGGTCAGGATGCGCCGGCAGGGGAAAACCAGGGCATGCGAGCCATCGCGATCCAGAACCGCCAGTTCCAGATCGCAGTTGAAGGGCGCAGTCGCTATTGGTTGCCACATGAGTTTTCTCGAAATCTGCTGCTTGAGCCCTGAAGCGCTTCCGGTTCGGAAACGCGACACGGCAAAGACCTGGAGCCGTTCGGCGATTCCGTGAAACCATGAGCGGCTCCAAAGCATGTCGCCCGAAAGTGGGAACCGGCTTCGGGGCAACGACATGCGTAAAAACAGGAACTTGAAGCGCAGGGAGCCGATCTGAAAGATCGCGACGCGCTTTAATTCCGTTCGCCGCGGAAAACTTCTCAGGTGGCCATGTCCAGAAGCGTCTGCAACCTGACGATCTCGACCGTTCGCAGGTTCGGCAACCTGATGATCCCCTTGAGCTTGAGCCTGGAAAAGACCCGCGATACGGTCTCGATCGTCAGCCCGAGATAATCGGCGATGTCCAGGCGCGACATCGGCAACTCGACCTGGCGCAACCCACCCTGGCGCTCGGACATTTCAAGGAAAAAAGCCGCGACACGCTCGGCGGCGTTCTGGCGGCCGAGCACGAGAAGCTGCTCCTGCGCCCGCACGAGGCTTTGGAGCGCCATGGGCAGCAGTTCCGGCACGGTGTGGGGAACCGAAGACCGCAGAACGCGGATGCCCGTGCCGCAGATGGCTTCGGCGAAGAAGTGATGGTTCTCGTCGACCTCGAAGCCGAACATCTCGCCCGACAAGTGAAATGCCGATATCTGGCGGCGGCCATCCGACAGCAAACGGTAGATGCGCACGGCGCCGAACTCCACCTGATAGAGGTTTCCGGATTTTTCGCCCTGCGCGTAGATTTCGGAGCCGGCCGAAAAGAACGTGGGCGGCTGAACGCTTCCCGAGACGGCCGCGGGCGTGCGCCGGTCGAATACGATGGGGGCAGGCTTAAGGGGATGGCGGGTTGGCTCGAAGTTCGTCATGGATCGTTCCTCGGTGTTGACGAGGGCACAATCCGCTCGAATCCGGCCAGCCGAAATTCGGTTATGCCCGTACGGGACACTACGTATAAGGATCAGGCTTTCCCGCCGATGGCTTCGTGAACCGCCTGAAGGAGCGGTTCTCCCAGGAACGGCTTTGTCAGGTACCTCACCGCGCCGGACGGAGAGTTGCGCGAGCGCTCCACCAGCAGGATGACGGGGCGGGCGAATGTCCTGAAAAGCTGTCGTGCCTGCTTCCGGTCAGGTATGGCTTCTTCGTCGATCACTGCGCACCCCGCGCCAAGATTGCGCGGGGATGCAAGCGCCCCAAGGGCGCCGTCTGACAATACCCGGAAGCCGCCGCTTTCCAGCACAAAAACGAGGGAGTGCCTGAAAGCTGCATCCGATGCCACGACGATTACTTCAGCTATCGTCATAAGAACGCCGACCTGTCGCACCGCAGATCAGGCGTACTGGATCACGCCCGGCGGGATCGGCGCATTGCGTTGGATCAAAGGAGGCTGGAGCAATTCCAGCAAAAGTGTCCAGCGGTTTTGCGTCCGGAATTGCGTTGGGATGCTGGAGCAATTCCAGCAAAAGTGTCCAGCGGTTTTGCGTCCGGAATTGCGTTGCTGAAGCAATTCCAGCAAAAGTGCGCAGCGGTTTTGCGTCCGGAATTGCGTCGGAATAAAAAGATGGAGCATTGGCGAGGATTTTTTTCACCGGCAACGCTCCGGAGCGGCTGCGATGAACGCGGCTTCCGCTGTCCAGCTCTCTTTTCTCCACCCGCCTTTATGTGGCGTCAGACGATTTTATCCGGCTGCAAAAGGCTCTGGCCGCGGATCGCAAAACGGCTGGGCTCACCTGGAGAGGCCGGCCGCGATGCTCATGCGCACCAGCTCAGGCAGGTTCCTGGCTTGCATCTTGGACATGATATTGGCGCGATGGACCTCGACCGTGCGCGGGCTGATGCCAAGATCATAGGCGATTGTCTTGTTGGGCAGGCCCGCCACCACCGCAGACAGGACCTGTAACTCGCGCTCGGACAGGCCGTCGAGCCTGGCGCGAACGCTTGCGGCGTCCTCCACCGATGCCGGGGCCTCTTCAAGCCGGCTTGCGGCTCGCCTGATGGCATCGACCAGAACGCCGTCTTCGAATGGCTTTTCGATGAAATCGACGGCGCCGGCTTTCATCGCTGCGACGGCCATCGGCACGTCTCCGTGGCCGGTGATGACCACGGCGGGGACCATCGCGCCGAGATCGCCAAGCTTTTCGAGCAGGTCGACCCCGTTCATGTCGGGCATCCTCAGATCGGTGACGAGACAGGCCTTGCCCGCGGTCGGGGCCGTGCGGAGGAAGCTGGTCGCGGAATCGTGCACCCGAACCGTGAAACCGGTCATCGTCAGAAGGAACGCGAGGGATTTGCGGACTGGCTCCTCGTCGTCGACGATGTGAACCACATAGCTGTCAGTCTTCATCCGAGACCTCTTTTCTCGCCAGGGGCAGCGAGAACCTGAACGTCGCGCCGCCCCGGTCGTTGTGGCTCACCGATATCTCGCCCCCATGCGCGTCGATGATCCGTTTCGATATGGATAGTCCGATGCCCATGCCGCTGGCCTTGCTGGTGACGAAAGGCTGGAACAGGCGCCTGGCCACGTCACTGGAGATACCCGGCCCCGTATCCGCCACCTCGACCACGACGTCGCCGTCTTCGACAAGCGTCCGCACGGTCAATTCGCGCCGGTCGCTTTCCCGCATGGCTTCCATGGCGTTTCTGATCAGGTTGATAAGCACCTGCTGGATCTGGACCCGATCCACGAATACCTCCGCGCCTTGCGGCGCAAAGTCGAACACCGTGCGGGTCCTCTGTTCGCGGGATCCGACGAGCGCAAGCGCGCCCGCTTCCTCGATGAGCTTTCGCATGGTTTCGAGCGTCATCTCTGTTTCGCCGCGCGTGACGAATTCTCTCAGGTGCCGGATTATTCCGCCTGCGCGCAGGGATTGTTTCGCCGCCTCCTCCAGCGCGTCCCTGATGCGTTCGGCGGTCGCGTCATCCAGATCGTTGAGGAGCAGGACGCAGCCTTGCGTGTAGTTTGCAATCGCGGCCAGCGGCTGGTTCAGTTCATGCGCCAGCGTGGAAGCCATCTCGCCAAGCTCGTTGAGCCGCGCCAGCCTTGCAAGCTCGCCCTGGATTTCCTGCAAACGGGCCGCCGACTCCTCCCGCTCGGTAAGGTCCCGGATGAAACCGGTGAAGAACCGTCCGTTGGGCGATCTCATTTCCCCAACTGCGAGCTTCATGGGAAAGGTGGAGCCGTCCTTCCTGCGGCCGACCACGACGCGATCGATTCCGATGATGCGCTTCTCCCGGGTGGCGATATAGCGCCGGATATAGCCATCATGTTCGCCATGATAAGGCTCGGGCATCAGGATGTTCACGTTCCGGCCGAGCACCTGCGCTTCCGTATAGCCGAACTGCCGGACCGCGGCCGCGCTGAAGGAGGTGATAAGCCCCTGTTCGTCGATCACCACCGTCGCGTCGGGCACCGTGTCCAGGATCGAACGCAGATGATCCTGCTGGGCCTTGAGCGTCTCTTCGGTCTTGTCGAGGGCGCGGCGGGCATAGTGGAGCATTTCGCCCATCCAGGCGATCGTCAGGCCAACCGCCGCGAAGACCCCGCTCTGCACCCAGGACGCGGCATCCGCTCCGGCGAGGTAGAGTGCGCTCAAAAGAGACAAGACGAGGGCGAGAAGTCCGGGGCCGATGCCTCCCGCGATAGCCGCCAGAAGGATTCCCGGAACGAAAAAGATAAAGGTCGCGGTGCCGCCGAGGATGCCGTGAAGGATCAGCCTGACGATGAATATGATCGCCACCACCCCGGCGGCGAGCATATAGCCGATCCGGCCTTCGAAACGGGACGAGAAGACCGCCTGCAGGAAACGGCCTTGCGACCTGACAATATCTCTCGCCGGCACCGAACTCCCCTACGCTTTCATCCCGAAAAGGGCCGCCGGGAATTCTTGTTTCGCCCGGGCGGCGCGTAAAACCAGAGGTTCTTGATCTTCGTGAAGGATATATGGGCGCGCAGGCAAGAGAAAGGAAGCAAACTGCCACAGGTTTCCCGATGGCGGCCGGCGAAAGCCGCTCATGGTTTCATGGAATAGCCGAACGGCTCCAGGTCTTTGTTGTGTCGCGTCTGCGAGCCGGAAAAGCGCTTCCACCTTTCCTGGAAACGTTCGAGCGCCCGCATATGCGCGAACGCGACGCCCTTATGCCGGTTCTGATCCGGATCAAAGCGTTGCCAGCGTTCCGTCAGACAATGTCGCAATGGAATGGAAGCCAATAATCATTGCGCCGTTCGACCGCGACCTCGAAGTGGCGGTCATCGACTATGCCGGGATACATGCCCTGGCGTTTCCATGCAGACGCCATCTGCATGGCTGGATCGACTCGCAGACGAAGAAACTGATTTTTGGCCTGCGGCCGACGCACTGGCGCGCCTGGCCCAAGCCTTGAAGCAAGTTTGCCGAAAGCGGAAACCGGTTTCAGGGCAATGACAGGCGTAAAAACGGGAACTTGAAGCGCCAGGGAGCCGATCTGAAAGATCGCGGC
Organism: Alphaproteobacteria bacterium; assembly: GCA_036678505.1. GTDB lineage: Bacteria > Pseudomonadota > Alphaproteobacteria > Rhizobiales > Rhizobiaceae > Mesorhizobium. Next base: position 1,138 of record JAZIHP010000056.1, on the reverse strand, counting down.
ACGCTTCAGGAATTGTCCTTCTCGATGTTTTTCGCGGGCGGATCGCGCAAATCCGCCAGTTTCGCCTCTTCCTCGGCAAGGAGGCGTTCGATGTGACGCCGCGTTGCGCCGTCCTTCTCGCTTGCGAGCCTCTTGCGAAAATGCTCGATGTTGAGTTGCGCGATGAAGATACGCTGATCCATGGCACCCTCCCACGTCGAAAGGGACACACTACTCCCAAGGGGCGGGCGGATAAAGGACCGTTCGGGACTGGCGGGACCGGAGTTGGAGCGTTCCCAGGAAAAGCGGAAACGCTTTTCCGGTTCGCAGACGCGACACAACAAAGGCCTGGAGCCGCTCGGCTATTCCGTGAAACCACGAACGGCTCTAAAGCGTGTCGCCCGAAAGCGGGAACCGGTTTCGGGCAAAGAGATGCGTAAAAACAAGAACTTGAAGCGAAGGGAGCTAATCTGAAAGATCGCGACCCGCTTTAAGGCTGGCGCAGGGCGGAACCTGCCCGCTTCACGAAAAGTTTCCTGCCGGGCGGGCGCATATGGCGTTACCCGAGACGAGGTGCCGGAAGGCCGGCTGTGCCAGATCCGCTTGCCGGCTGCCGCTTGCCGGGGCGACCCCCGTCAGGAGATGGCGGCGGCGGCGGTGCCGCGGCCCCGCGGCACGTTCTTGGCAAGGGCATTCACGACTTCTTCATCGCTGAGCTGCGGAAAGTCGCGGTAATGATAGCCCAAGGCGAGAAAGCGGGCCGGTTTGCTGAGGCAGACGATCCTGTTCGCTTCCCCCGCCAGGTCTGCCAGGGCATCCAGCGGCGCCACGGGCAGGGCGACGACGATCTCGCGCGGAGCCCGCCGCTTGAGTGCACGTATCGCCACCTTCATGGTCGTGCCGGTCGCCGCGCCGTCATCGACGAGGATCACCGTCTTTCCGGTCACCGAAAACGGCTTGCGGCCGCTCGCATAGGCCTTTCTACGCCGCTCCAGTTCCGGGCGCTCAAGGCTGACAAGTGCCCGCAACTGCGCGTCATCGAGGCCATATGCCTCCACGATCTCGCGATTGAGGACGACGTCGGGAGGATCGCCGTCGACGATGGCGGCGACGGCCAGTTCCGGATTTCCCGGCGCTCCCACCTTGCGGACGATGACCA
>JAZIHP010000055.1:0-25107 GCA_036678505.1 Alphaproteobacteria bacterium | reverse complement strand
ACCCTTGCCTATTTGCGCCGCATCGCCTCTGTAAGGGCGGCGCCGAAAGCGCCCTGCCGAGGCTTGTCTTGCTGGGCGCGGTCCGATCCGGGCCTGGCGGGGGAAGTGGAGCCGCGCCGGCCGGCGTCGTCGTTCGGGCGCCGTTGCTGCTGCGGGGCAGCGCCATCCCTGCGCATGGAAAGTGCGATGCGCTTGCGCTTCACGTCCACCTCGACCACGCGCACCTTGACCACGTCGCCCGCCTTCACCACCTCATGCGCGTCCTTGATGAAGCGGTCGGCAAGCTGCGACACATGCACCAGCCCGTCCTGATGCACGCCGATGTCGACGAAAGCGCCGAAGGCGGCGACATTGGTGACGGTGCCTTCCAGAAGCATGCCGGGCTTCAGGTCCTTGATGTCGTCCACGCCATCGGCGAAAGTGGCGGTGCGGAAGCCGGGGCGGGGGTCGCGGCCGGGTTTTTCCAGCTCGGAAATAATGTCGCGCACGGTGGGCAGGCCGAAGCGCTCGTCGGCGAAGACGCGCGGATCGAGCGCCTTCAGGGCGGCGCTGTCGCCCATCAGCGCGCGCACGTCGCGGCCGCAGGCGGACACGATCTTCTTGGCCACGTCATAGGCTTCCGGGTGGACGGCCGAGGCGTCGAGCGGCTCCGTTCCATCGGGGATGCGCAGGAAGCCGGCGCATTGCTCGAAGGCGCGGGGTCCCAGCCGCGCCACCTTCAGCAATTCCTTGCGGCTGGTGAACGGCCCGTTGAGGTTGCGGTGCAGCACGATGGCTTCGGCCAGCGAAGCGCCGAGGCCCGACACCCGCGCCAGCAGCGGCGCAGACGCCGTGTTGAGGTCGACGCCGACGGCGTTCACCGCATCTTCCACCACCGCATCCAGCGCCTTGGCCAGCCGGAACTGGTCGACATCGTGCTGGTACTGGCCGACGCCGATGGATTTCGGCTCGATCTTGACCAGTTCCGCCAGCGGGTCCTGAAGGCGGCGGGCGATGGACACGGCCCCGCGCAGCGACACGTCGAGATCGGGGAATTCGGCCGCCGCCGTGGACGACGCCGAATAGACGGAAGCGCCGGCTTCGGAGACGATGACCTTGGTGGGCTTCGGGGCCGGCCCGGAAGCCGGCCCGGAAGCCGGCATATCGGACAGCATGCCGGCTACCAGCCGCTCGGTTTCACGGCTGGCGGTGCCGTTGCCGATGGCGATCAGCTCCACGCCGTGCTTGCGGATCAGCGCGGACAGCTCCGCCTGCGCCCCGCGCAGATCGTTGCGCGGCTGGAACGGATAGACCGTGCTGGCGGCGAGCAATTTGCCGGTGCCGTCGATTATCGCGACCTTCACGCCGGTGCGGATGCCCGGATCGAGGCCCATGGTCGGGCGCGAGCCGGCGGGCGCGGCCAGCAGCAGGTCCTTCAGGTTCCGCCCGAAGACATGGATCGCCGCTTCTTCCGCGCGTTCGCGCAGGTCCCGCATCAGGTCGAGGGACAGGTGCAGCGACAGTTTCACCCGCCAGGTCCAGCCGGCCACTTCGGCGAGCCAGAGATCGCCCGGAAGCAGGCGGCCGATGGCGTATGCATCGCAGATCATGCGCACGGCAGGGCGCATCGGCGAGGTGTCGCCGGCATCGACCTCGATGTCGAGCGACAGCACATCTTCGTTGCGGCCGCGCAGCATGGCCAGCGCCCGGTGGCTCGGCACGCCCGACCAGCGCTCGAAATGGTCGAAATAGTCTGAAAACTTCGCGCCTTCCTCCTGCTTGCCATCCACCACGCGCGCGCGCAGCACGGCGCGTTCATGCATGTAGCTGCGCAGGCGGCCGACCAGATCGGCGTTCTCCGAAAACTGCTCGGCGATGATATCGCGCGCGCCTTCAAGGGCTGCCTTCACATCCGCCACCTCGCCGGTGAGATGGGCGGCGGCCAGATCGGCGGGCACTGCGGCGCGGTCGGAAAGGATCGCTTCGGCAAGCGGTCCGAGCCCGCGCTCGCGGGCGATTTCCGCCTTGGTGCGGCGCTTCGGCTTGTAGGGAAGATAAATATCCTCAAGCTCGGCCTTGGTGGCGGCGCCCGCGATCTTGCCTTCCAGTTCCGCCGTCAGCTTGCCCTGCTCGCGGATGGAGGACAGGATGGTGTCGCGCCGCGCATCCATCTCGCGCAGATAGGCGAGCCGCTCCGAAAGCGTGCGCAGTTGCGTGTCGTCCAGGCCGCCGGTCGCTTCCTTGCGGTAGCGGGCGACGAACGGCACGGTCGCCCCGTCGTCCAGCAATGTGATCGCGGCCGCGGCCTGATCTGGCCTTGCGTCGATTTCGGCGGAAATGATCGCCGCGATGCGCTTGATGTCGGTCTTCATGCCTGTTCCGGAATCATTGATGAGCCGCGAACATAAAGCATGCGCGGCAAAAGAGGGAACCGTTTCAGGAGCCATGAAGCGGAACGGTTCAGTTCAGCCAAAGGATCGCGGCGTTGAGCAGCGTCGCAAAGCTCACCCATGCGAAATAAGGCAGGAACATCCAGGCCGAAAGCGGGTCGGATTTCAGGGCGCGGGCGATGAAAATGCCGATGGTCCACAAAAGCAGGACGATGACGATGATCGCTGCGGCAGGCACATGGGCGGCGAAGAAAATCGGCGGCCACGCGAAATTGAGGGCCATCTGCACGAACCACATCATCATGTCGGTGCCCGCCGGCTGGCGCCGCCACGTACGCCAGCCAACGATGGCGATCAGGATATAGAGGATCGTCCACACCGGGGCGAACAGCCAGTCGGGCGGACCGAACGGCGGTTTGGCGAGCCCTGCATACCAGGCGCCCGGCGCAAAGGCGATGCCGATGGCCATGCCGGTCCCGACCACGGCGACCAGGAAAATCCCGAGCGACAGATATTTGTTCACGACCGGCTCCAGCGGTGACAGGCAGAAAGGCCTGCGATCTTAAAGCGCGTCGCGGTCTTTCAGGGCCGCTGCTTACGCTCAAATTCCTGTTTTTACGCATGTCGCGGTCCCGAAACCGGTGCCCGCTTCCGGGCGACATGTTTTAAACTGGAGCGCGCGCGGCAAGGATCAAGTGCGGCGCAGGGCGCAGAAATAGAAGCCGTCGGTGCCCGTGCGGGCCGGCGACAGGGAAATGCCCATGCCGATGCCCGCCCGGTCCTCATGGGCCGGGAAGCGATGCTTCCATAGCGCCGCATGGTCCGCCGGGGCAAAGCCCGGCACGCGCCCGAGGAAGGCGTTCGCCTGTTCGCCGTTTTCTTCCGGAAACACCGAACAGGTGACATAGGCGAGCAGGCCGCCGGGCTTCACATAGGCGGCGGCGCTGTCGAGGATCTGCGCCTGTTCGGCAATGCGCTGGTCGAGCTGCTGGCGCGTGAGCCGCCATTTGGTGTCGGGCCGCCGCCGCCAGGTGCCGGAACCGGTGCAAGGCGCGTCGACCAGCACGATGTCCATGCGCCCTTGCAGCGGGGAAAGCTCACCCGACCCTGCGGCAAGCTGGATGTTGCGGCTGCCGGCGCGCTTCATGCGCTCGACGATCGGTGCCAGGCGGGGTTTCAGCGCATCATGGGCGAAGATCTGGCCCTGATTGCGCATGGCGGCCGAAAGGGCGAGCGACTTGCCGCCGGCGCCGGCGCAATAATCCAGAACCTGCATGCCGGGGCGGGCGCCCGCCAGTTCGGAAACGATCTGCGAGCCCTCGTCCTGCACCTCGAAACGCCCTTCGGCGAAGGCTTCGCCGGCTTGCACATTCGGGTGCCGCCCGCTGCCTTCGACGGGGGCAATGCGGATGCCATGCGGCGCGATTTCGGTGGCGACCGCGCCTGTGGCGGCGAGCGTGGCGAGAATGGCGTCGCGGTCTGCCTTCAGCGGATTGGCCCGCAGGTCCAGCGGTGGCCGCCGGGCGAGCGCCGCGGCCTCGTCCGCCCAGTTTTCGCCAAAAGCCTGTTGCAGGAGCGGCACGCACCAGTGCGGGCAGTCGGCGCGGACCTCGTCCGGCATGCCGGCGGACAGCCTGTCGCGCAGAAGGCGCAATTCGGCCTCATCCAGCGCCGGCGGAGCGAATTTGTCGCCATCCAGCATGGCGTTGATGGCGTCCGGCGTCTCGCCCCATTCCAGCAGGACTGCGCCGATGGCGAGCGCCCGCGGGCTGTCGTCGTCGAACAGCCATGCGGCGGAGCGGCTGCGCCTCAGCGCATCATAGACGATATTGCCGATGGCGGCCCGATCACCGCCGCCGGCGAAGCGGTGGGCGATGCCCCAGTCGCGCAGCGCATCGGCGGCCGGCCGTTGCCGTCCTTCGATATCCGCCAGCACTTCCATGGCCGCCGCCAGCCTTCCGCCCATGCGCATGAGATGTTCGATCCGCTTTTTTGAAACTCACACAGGGTCTAGGCTGCCGGATGCGGCGGCACAACCCTTGGCCATCCGGAACCTTGTGAGGCTTGAAAAAGAAAAAGCCGCAGGGAAAGCTTCCCCACGGCTTTTTTTACAGGCTGCTTCCGATCTTATTCGGCAGCGCTTATCGATGTCGCCTCATATCCGTGCGCGTCCTTCAGGGCCTTGCGCACGCCTGCTTCGTAAGCCGGATGCACCTTGCCGAAATGCGCCAGCTGGCGTTCGACGATATGGCCCGGAACACCGCCCATGGCTCCGGCAATGTTGCTGAACAGGCGGTTTCTCTGGTCCTCGTCGAACAGGTTGAACAGCGCCGTGACCTGTACATAGTCGTTGTTGCCATCGCGGTGGTCGAACCGGTCCATGTCGCCGTCGATGGCCAGCGGCGGCTCCTTGGCGGACCGGTCCTCGAACGGGCCGTTGAAGGAGTTCGGCTCGTAATAGGCGTCCGGATTGCCGGTCTTGATGCCGCCATAGGTGTTCATCCGGCCATCGCGGTGATAATGATGCACCGGGCATTTCGGCTGGTTGACGGGAATGTTCTCGTAATGCGTGCCCAGCCGGTAGCGATGGGCGTCGGCATAGGAGAAGATGCGGGCCTGCAGCATCTTGTCCGGCGAATAGGAGATGCCGGGCACGATGTTGGACGGCGAGAAGGCGGCCTGCTCGATCTCGGCGAAATAGTTGTCCGGGTTGCGGTTCAGCTCCATGACGCCGATATCGATCGGCGGGAACTCGCCATGCGGCCACACCTTGGTGACGTCGAAGGGATTGTACGAGGTCTTCTTCGCCTCTTCCTCCGTCATGATCTGCACCTGGAGCTTCCAGCGCGGATAGTCGCCCTTCTCGATCTTGCCGAACAGCGCTTCCTGATAGCTTTCGCGGGTGCGGCCGATGATCTGTTCGGCTTCCGCATTGGTATGGTGCCTGTGGCCCTGCCGGGTCTTGAAATGGAACTTGACCCAGACGCGCTCGCCGGCGGCATTGATCAGCGAATAGGTGTGGGAGCCATAGCCGTTCATGAAGGTCGGATCGACGGGCAGGCCGCGGTCCGACATCAGGATCGTCACCTGATGCAGGCTTTCCGGCGACAGCGACCAGAAATCCCACATGGCGGTGGCCGAGCGCATGTTGGTGCGCGGATGGCGCTTCTGCGTATGGATGAAATCCGGGAACTTGTAGGCGTCGCGCACGAAGAACACCGGGGTGTTGTTGCCGACGAGATCCCAGTTGCCTTCCGGCGTGTAGAATTTCAGCGCAAAGCCGCGCACGTCGCGCTCATGGTCGGCCGCGCCCGCCTCGCCGGCAACGGTTGAGAAGCGGGCGAGCATCGGCGTCACGGCACCCGGCTGGAGTGCGGCGGCTTTGGTATGTTTCGAAATATCGCCGGTGATGGTCAAGGTGCCGAAGGCGCCCCAGCCCTTGGCGTGGACGGCGCGTTCGGGAATGCGCTCGCGGTTCTGGTGGGCCAGCTTCTCGATGAGCTGGTAATCCTGAAGCATGACGCCGCCGCGCCCGCCGGCGGTGATCGAGTTCTGGTTGTCCGGCACCGGCGCGCCGGCGGTTGTGGTCAGCATGGGTCGATCAGACATGGATCCTCCTGTTTCGATCTGGCCTTCGTGGAAGTCAGGCAATGAACCGGGCGAGTGCCGGTTGCTCATTCGCCGTCAGGATCGCGAAACGGGAAGGTCAGGTCACCGGTTCGCATCTGTTTGAAGCGCGGCGCGATGTTTCAGATCGGCTCCGCTTCAAGCTCTTGTTTTCATGCATGCCGCTGCCCCCGAAGCCGGTTCTCCCTTTCGGGCGGCATGCTTTAGAATTCTTCTAATAAGCTTTTCTCATATCGCGACGATAGTTTCCAATTGTATTTTTAACTCTTTACGATAAGGTTTTCCTATCATGATCACCCTTCGCCAGATGCGCTATTTCGAGGCGCTCGCTTCCGTGCTTCACTTCGGCCGCGCCGCCGAACTCGTCCATGTCAGCCAGCCGGCGCTGTCGGCCCAGATCCGGCAGATGGAAACCTGGCTCGGCGTGAGGCTGGTGGAGCGAAACCGTGGCAACATCCTGCTCACCCGCAAGGGCGAGGAGGTGCTGGAGCATGTTCGCGGTGTGCTGGGCGGCGTGGAGCGGCTGGAACATGCGGCGCGCCGGGGCGGCGGCCTGCTGGAGGGGCCCGTGCGCTTCGGCATCATCCCGACGGTCGCCCCCTATCTCGTGCCCAGGCTGGTGCCGCATCTGCGCAGCGCCTATCCGGCCATCGGGGTCGAGTTGCGGGAGGCGGTTACCGACCGGCTGATCGCCGACCTGGCCGAAGGGCGGCTCGATATCGTGGTGGCGGCCCTGCCGATCGATCATGAAGGCATCGCCACGCGGCCCGTGTTTCATGATCGCTTTTTCATGGCCACCGCCACGAATGACCGGGACGTGCTGATGTCGCCGCTGACGGAGGCGCAGGTCGATGCCGGGCGTCTGCTGCTGCTTGAGGAAGGACATTGCCTGCGCGATCAGGCGCTGGCCGTGTGCGGCATGGCGGGCAAGCGCAGTCTCGTCAATTTCGGCGCCACCTCGATGGCCACGCTGTTGCAGATGGTCTCTCACGGCATGGGCATGACGCTGATACCGGAGATTGCCGTGCCGGCCGAAACGCTGCGCAACGATCTCCGCATCGTGCCCTTCGCCGAGCCGCAGCCGTCACGCGAGATCGGTCTTGCATGGCGCCGCAACGGTGCGGACGAGGATGAGATCGGGGCGCTGGCGCAGGCGGTCGCCGCCTGCGTAGCCCCGTAACGCGTGCCGCCGAAAGGGAGAACCGGCTTCGGGACAACGCCATGCGTTAAACAGGAGCTTAAAGCGCAGGGAGCGAATCTGAAAGATCGCGACACGCTTTAGACTGAAGGATCGCGATGCGCTTTAACGCATCAGGCCGGTTCGGTTGCGCTTTTGCGGCCGGTCAGATTTCCGATGACGATGCGATAGAAGACATGCGGCGTCACGCTTTCATCGGCCGGCTTGAGGCCGCCGGGCTCCCACCAGTTGGCATGCTGGCTGAGCAGCGACCATGCATGGTCGCGCGCATGTTTCCAGCCGATCCGGTCCGGCAGTTCCTCGAACCTGCCTTCAACCACCACGCTGCGCCAGGCACCGTGTTCCGCGAATTCGTCCACCTGAAGACAGACCCGCGGATTGGCCCGCATCCACTCGATCTTCCTGCCCGTCAGCGAAAAACCGTAGAGATAGTTTCCGTCGGACGCGAAAGTCACCGGCACGACATAGGGCTGTCCGTCGAGGCTGCAGGCCAGGCGCCCGAGCCGCTGCGACGACAGCAGGCCCATGCATTCGGACCGGCTCATTTCGGCGATGATTACAGGCATTTTCCTTCACCTCCGAACCTGACGCGTAAAATTCCCGCTTCAGCGCACCACCAGAACGGGCATGCTGGCTTTGGCCACCACTTCTGCGGTCTGGCTTCCCAGCATAACCCGGTTCATGCCCGTCCGGCCATGGGAGGACATGACGATCAGGCTGCAACCCTTCTGGCCGGCGATTTCGCAAAGCGCGCCGGCCACCAGCCGCCACGGCATATGCACGGTCTCGATCGGAACGCCAAGCGCTTCGGCCTTGAGGCGGATCGGTTCGAGAATGCGCTGGGCTATGCGCGCCTGCGATTCGTCGAAAGCGGCGATCTCGGTTTCGCCGGGCGCCCACAATTCCGAGGCGAAGGCGAACTGGCCGCCGAGCGGCTCGGTCACGGTAACCGCCGTTACCTTGCTGCCATGCGTCTTCGCCAGCGTCAGGCCGTGGTCGACGCCTGCCTGAGCGGCCTCCGAGCCATCGCTCGAAACCAGAATGTGCTCATACATCGCCATTACCCCCGAAATGCTTCGAAATCAGCGAACCATTGTGTGCGGCGGCGCACAAGCCGCATCTTGTCGCGGGTTCATGGCGCGGCGGCGATCCGCTCGTAGCGGGTGAGGCTGGCATATCGCTTGCGGGGTCCGGCAACGCGCCAGAACTCGATCCAGCAGTCGCGGCTGCGAAACAGGAAGCGGCCTTGATAAAGATCGTCGCCGCAATGATGAACCACCCGCTGATCGGGCGCAAGACCAAGCCGGATGAAGTCCGATCCGCCCGCAAAGCGCACATCGGCGCCCGTATCGCCCATGGCGAGCAGATAGAGGCGCTGCGCCTCCATCGGGCCGCGGCTGCCGTGAAGCTCGCCGGTTTCCGTAAAGACATCGGCCCCGATGCAGGCCTGCCCGAGGAAGGTAAGGTGCGTGTGATTGAGATGATCGACCAGCCTGCGCCGGACCCGCCACTTTCCCATGAACGCCGCCGGCCGCGGGATTTCAGGTGCGGTGCGTGGCAGGTCGGGTTGGTGCGGGGTCGATGTCTGCAAGGGCATGTCGCATGCACCATGGCCGCGGGGACGGCCCCCGGCAAGCCTGAAATGAGCCCATTATCGTCTGCCGCAAGGCGATCGTTCGGAAAAATCGAACGTTCCGACATAAATAATGCGTTGGAACGCACAGTCGGGAAATGTCATTCCCCATGTGACAGGAAATGGAGAATGCATTGTCTGCGAGCGAAAACCTTCTGCCGGCATCCATAACCGCCAGGCCGGACATCGGGCGTTCCGGCGGCGTCTGGCCGGGTCTGGTGCTGGTCGGCGTGATTACCGGGGCCGGCTATTCGCTGCGCGAAATGCCGGGCCTCGTCATTTTCAGCCCCATGATCCTGGCGGTCATCATCGGCATGCTGTTCGCCAACACGGTGGGCGTCGCCGACAATGCGAAGGAAGGCATCCGTTTCAGCCAGAAGACGCTGCTGCGGCTGGCCATCGTTCTGCTGGGCTTCCAGCTCACCGTCGATCAGGCCGCTTCGATCGGCATTGCCGGTTTCGGCATCGTGGCGGTGACGCTTGCCGCGACCTTCCTTTTCACCATGGCGGCGGCGCGCCTGCTTGGCGTTGAACGCAGGCTTGCCCAGCTCATCGCCGCCGGCACCTCGATCTGCGGCGCCTCGGCGATCGTGGCGGCCAACACCGTCACCAATGCGCGCGACGAGGATGTCGCCTATGCGGTGGCGTCCATCACCCTGTTCGGCACCGTCGCCATGCTGGCCTATCCGCTGCTGGGCGCGCTTGCCGGCCTCGACCAGAACGCTTTCGGCCTGTGGGCGGGCGCTTCCATCCACGAGGTGGCGCAGGTCATCGGCGCTTCGTTCCAATATGGGCCGCAGGCCGGCGAGGCGGGAACGGTGGCCAAGCTCACCCGTGTCGCCCTCCTGGCGCCGATGGTTTTCGCCATGGGCTTCGCCGCCCGCCGCCCGAGGCAAGGTGAGGCCGGCACGGGCGAGCCGGGCGCGCGCGCGCCGATGCCGTGGTTCGTGCTGGGCTTCATCGCCGTGGTCCTGTGGAACAGTTTTGTCGGCATTCCAGACGCGTTGCGCCCGCATGTGGCTTTCATCACCACGCTGATGCTCACCATGGGGCTGGCCGCCATGGGGCTGAACGCCAATGTGTCGGAGATCAGGTCGCGGGGACTGCGGCCGCTCCTGCTTGCGCTTTCCGCGTTTGTGTTTATCGCTGGCTTCAGTCTGGCATTGGTGAAGCTTCTGGTCTGAGAACAAGGCGATGACGCTTGAGCAGTTGCGCATTTTCGTGGCCGTCGCCGAGCGCGAGCACGTGACGCGGGCCGCGGCCGACCTCAATCTCACCCAGTCTGCGACGAGTGCTGCGGTCTCGGCGCTGGAAGCGCGCTATGCCACGAAGCTGTTCGACCGGGTCGGGCGGCGCATCGCTCTGACCGATGCCGGCCGCACCTTCCTTGCCGAGGCCAAAGCCGTGCTGGCGCGCGCCGCCAGCGCCGAACTGGTGCTGGCCGATCTGGCCGGGTTGAAGGTCGGATCGCTGCGCCTGGCCGCCAGCCAGACCGTCGGCAACTACTGGCTGCCCGGCATCATTCATGCGTTTCGCTCCGCCTATCCGGGGCTGGCGGTGGAGATGACGATGGGCAACACTGAGACGGTGGCGGCCATGGTGCGCAAGGGCGAGGCCAATATCGGTTTCGTCGAGGGCGAGGTCGATTCCCATGCGCTGGGTGTGGCGCCGGTGGCCGATGACGACATGGCGCTGGTGATCGCGCCTTCGCACCCCTGGGCCTCCGCGAAAAACGGGAGCTCGCTGGACCTCAGGTCCTCGCCATGGGTGATGCGCGAGCACGGGTCGGGCACCCGTTCCATATTGGAGGCGATGCTGGCGGCGCAGGGCCACGGCCTCGGCGATGTTTCGATCAGCCTTGTGCTGCCGACCAACGAATCAGTGCGCGTGGCCGTCGAATCGGGAGCGGGAGCGACGGTCATGTCGCGGCTGGCGGTGTCGAATGCGCTGAAGGCGGGGCGGCTGGTCGCGGTGGATTATCCGGTGCCGCGCCGCAAATTCTTCATGCTCCGTCACAGCCAGCATCACGAGACGGCAGCCGAGCGCGAATTCGTCCGGCTGGTGAGCGAAAGCTGAAACGCGGGAAAGTCAGTGCGTGCGGCGGCGGTAGATCCACAGCCGCGCCGGCGGGATATTGCGCAGGATGAAATCGAAATGCTCGACCGTGTAATCGCCGCGGCCGGGCGGTATCGGCGACATCGGGCCATAGGTGATCTGCACCACCGGCCGGCCTTCCGGCATGCGCGACAACAGGCCGTCGAGATATTCCACGCGGCGCGGCACCGGGAAATTCAGCAGCGGCACGCCGGAGATGACGGCGTCGAAGGTCAGGCCGGCATCCTTGCCGAGCGTGGTGTCGAGATCGAAGGCGTCGCCCTCGATGACGTTCACGCCGGGAAAATTGCTGCGCAGATGACGCGCGAAATCGGCGGAATATTCGACCGCGTAGAGGTCCTCCGGCTTCACGCCATGGCGCAGGATGGCCTTGGTGATGACGCCGGTGCCGGGTCCGAGTTCCAGAACCGGAAGACCGGACCCCACATCGATGACCGAGGCCATGCGCCGCGCGGTAACGGAACTGGTGGGAACGATCGCGCCGACCGCCTTGGGCTTGTCTATCCAGCCCTTGAAGAACTTGAGTTCGTCGTCGAACTTTGCCGCAAGCGTCTTGCGCAGTCCGGTTCCCTTAGCCATGCAAATCTCCTGCGCTCCCCATGATGGTACTTAGCATCTGATGAGCCCGGTTCAAGGAAAATCCGGACTGCTGTGCTGATTGCGTCAGGAAAAGGCGGTAGCGGGACAGCCTTTATTTTTCCGCGAAGGATTCGAAGAAATCCTTCATGCGGCTGAAGAAGCCGCTCGATTGCGGCGAATTCTCCTGGCTGGAAAGCTGCTCGAACTCTTCCAGCAGTTCGCGCTGGCGTTTGGTGAGGTTCTGCGGCGTTTCCACGGCGGTCTGGATGTAGAGATCGCCCACCTGCGGCTGGCGCAGAATCGGCATGCCCTTGCCCTTGAGGCGGAACTGGCGGCCGTTCTGGGTGCCTTCCGGCACTTTCACGCGGGTCTGGGTGCCGTCGAGGGTGGTTACCTCGAATGCGCCGCCAAGCGCTGCGGTGGTCATGGAGATCGGCACCTTGCAATAAAGGTCGGCGCCGTCGCGCTGGAAGAATTCGTGCGGTTTCACCGACAGGAAAATGTAAAGATCGCCGGAGGGGCCGCCGCGCAGGCCGGCTTCGCCTTCGCCGGCGAGCCGGATGCGGGTGCCGTCCTCGATGCCGGACGGAATGTTGACCGACAGCGCGCGCTCCTCGGTGACGCGTCCCTGCCCGGCGCATTTGCCGCACGGGTCCTTGATGGTCTGGCCGCGCCCCTGACACTGCGGACAGGTGCGTTCGATGGAGAAGAAACCCTGGGATGCGCGCACCTTGCCGTGACCGCCGCACATGGTGCAGGTGACGGGCTGGGTGCCGGGCCTGGCGCCGGAGCCTGCGCACTCGTCGCAGGACATCGAAGCCGGCACATGGATCTGCGCCGTCTTGCCGGAGAAGGCTTCCTCAAGCGAAATTTCCATATTGTAGCGCAGGTCTGCGCCGCGCTCGCGCCCGCCCGACGAGCGCCGCCGGCCGCCGCCCATCATGTCGCCGAAAATATCTTCGAAAATATCGGCGAAGCCGCCGGCCGCGAACCCGCCGCCGCTGTTCATGCCCCCATTCTCGAAGGCCGCATGGCCGAAGCGATCGTAGGCGGCCCGTTTCTGCGGGTCCTTGAGGCATTCATAAGCCTCGTTGATTTCCTTGAATTTATGCTCGCAGGCATCGTCGCCCGGATTGCGGTCGGGATGAAACTGCATGGCGAGTTTGCGGAACGCGCTCTTGAGTTCCTTTTCGTCCGCACTGCGGCTCACGCCCAGCGTCTCGTAGAAATCAACCTTCATCTAAAGCCTGTCCTGGTTCTTGTGCCCGATGGCTCCAAATCGCCGCAACGGCAATTGCTGTCGCTCGGCGCGACCAAGGTCGCTGTTCCCGGCATGTTTCCCGCATCATGCGCCTGCCGCGCGTGATGCCGGCATTGCGCCTTTCTTTTGCGGCCTTCTTTTATGGCCTTCGATTTGGAGCCGTTCAGGGTTTCACGAAATCGCCGAACGGCTCCAGATCTTTGTTTGTCGCGTTTTTGAACCGGCAATTGCGGAAAAGCCCGGCCGGAACCGGGCTTTTCCTGTTTTCGTCGCAGATCAGGACGACTTTTTCTCGTCGTCCTCGTCGATCTCCTCGAAGTCGGCGTCGACCACGTCGCCATCCTTGGCGGCATCCGCCTTGGCGTCGGCTTCGGCGGCGTCCTTCTGCGAGGCCTCGTACATGGCCTGTCCAAGCTTCATGGAAACCTCGGCCAGCGTCTGGCTCCGGGCCTCGATGTCGGCCGGGTCGTCGCCTTCGGTGGCGGTCTTCAGCGCAGCGATAGCCTCGGAGATCGCCGTGCGGTCTTCTTCCGAAACCTTGTCGCCATAATCCTTCAGCGACTTCTCGCTGGAATGGATCAGCGATTCGGCCTGGTTGCGGGCCTCGACCAGCGCCTTGCGCTGCTTGTCGGCCTCGGCATTGGCTTCGGCGTCCTTCACCATCTTCTCGATGTCGGCGTCGCTCAGGCCACCCGAAGCCTGAATGCGGATCTGGTGCTCCTTGCCGGTGCCCTTGTCCTTGGCCGAGACGTTGACGATGCCGTTGGCGTCGATGTCGAAGGTGACCTCGATCTGCGGCACGCCGCGCGGTGCTGGCGGAATGCCGACCAGATCGAACTGGCCGAGCATCTTGTTGTCGGCAGCCATCTCACGCTCGCCCTGGAAGACGCGGATCGTCACGGCGGACTGGGAGTCCTCTGCCGTCGAGAAGGTCTGGCTCTTCTTGGTCGGGATCGTGGTGTTGCGCTCGATGAGGCGCGTGAACACGCCGCCCAGCGTCTCGATGCCCAGCGAAAGCGGGGTCACGTCGAGCAGCAGCACGTCCTTGACGTCGCCCTGAAGCACGCCGCCCTGGATCGCCGCACCCATGGCGACGACCTCATCGGGGTTGACGCCCTTGTGGGGTTCCTTGCCGAAGAACTGCTTCACGACTTCCTGAATCTTGGGCATGCGGGTCATGCCGCCGACCAGGACCACCTCGTCGATCTCGCCCGCCTTGAGCCCGGCATCCTTGAGGGCTGCCTTGCACGGCTCGATGGTGCGCTGGACGAAATCGTCGACCAGGCTCTCGAACTTGGCGCGGGTCAGCTTCAGCGTCAGGTGCTTCGGCCCGGTCGCATCGGCGGTGATGAAGGGCAGGTTGATCTCGGTCTGCGTGGTCGACGACAGCTCGATCTTGGCCTTTTCGGCGGCTTCCTTCAGGCGTTGCAGGGCAAGCTTGTCGTTGCGCAGGTCGATGCCCTGCTCCTTCTTGAACTCGTCGGCCAGATATTCGACCAGACGCATGTCGAAGTCCTCGCCACCGAGGAAGGTGTCGCCATTGGTGGACTTCACCTCGAACACGCCGTCGCCGATTTCCAGCACGGAGATATCGAAGGTGCCGCCGCCAAGGTCATAGACGGCGATGGTCTTGCCGTCGCGCTTGTCGAGGCCGTAGGCCAAGGCAGCGGCGGTAGGCTCGTTGATGATGCGCAGCACCTCAAGACCGGCGATCTTGCCTGCGTCCTTGGTGGCCTGGCGCTGGGCGTCGTTGAAATAGGCGGGAACGGTGATGACGGCCTGCTCGACCTTTTCGCCGAGATAGGCTTCGGCCGTCTCCTTCATCTTCTGCAGGATCATGGCGGAAATCTGCGAAGGCGACTGCTTCTTAGCCCCGGCTTCGACCCATGCATCGCCATTGTCGCCCTTGACGATGTGGTAGGGGACGAGCTTCTTGTCCTTTTCGGTGACCGGGTCGTCATAGCGGCGGCCGATGAGGCGCTTGACCGCAAAGACGGTGTTTTCAGGATTGGTCACGGCCTGGCGCTTGGCCGGCTGGCCGACGAGGCGCTCGTCGTCTGCCGTAAAGGCGACGATCGAGGGCGTGGTACGCGCGCCTTCCGCGTTTTCGATCACCTTCGCGTCCTTGCCGTCCATGACGGCGACGCAGGAATTGGTGGTTCCGAGGTCGATGCCGATTACTTTAGCCATTTACTCAATCTCTCCTTCAAGCAGGCTTTCAAGGACCCTGTCAGGCGTTCCGGCGAAAGCCCCTGTTCACTCGATTTCCCTTACCGGTCCGCCGGCATGCGGCGGCCCCCGTATGGAACTGCGGCGTATATAAGAACAGGCTTCGCAGCGTGCAAGCATTCTGCGCGGGCTGGAGCGCGCCAGTTTGGCGGAGCGCGACGAATCGGCGCGAAAAACATGAAAAATCCCGGTTTTGGAGGGGTAAGACCGGCCTGTGCATGGGAAAAATTTGACCTTGCGGGCCGGCCCGCATAGAGCAGTGCGACCGGCACCGAAGCCGGCTTCACCAACAGGACCAACGACATGGCCGGAAACGACGCCCTCGATCTCAACCCGGAACTTCTCGCCGCCGCTGGCGAGAACAAAGCCTGGCCGTTCGAGGAAGCGAAAAAAATCGTCGCCCGCTATGCCAAGACCGGCTTGCCGGAAACGATCCTGTTCGAAACGGGGTATGGTCCCTCGGGCCTGCCGCATATCGGCACCTTCGGCGAAGTGGCCCGCACCACCATGGTGCGCCACGCCTTTCACATTCTCACCGAGGGCAAGGTGAAGACGCGGCTGCTCGTCTTCTCCGACGACATGGACGGCATGCGCAAGATTCCCGACAACGTGCCCGACCGCGCGTTCCTGGAGCCTTATCTCCATATGCCGCTGACCTCGGTGCCCAATCCGTTCGGCGGCGACTATGCAAGCTTCGGCCATCACAACAATGCGATGCTGCGCCGCTTCCTCGACACGTTCGGCTTCGACTACGAGTTCGCCAGCGCGACCGAGTATTACAAGGCAGGCCGCTTCGACGAGGTGCTGCTGCGCGCCGCCGAGCGTTTCGACGACATCATGAAGGTGATGCTGCCGACGCTGGGCGAGGAGCGCCAGGCGACCTACAGCCCCTTCCTGCCGATCTCGCCGAAGACCGGCCGCGTGCTCTACGTGCCGATGAAGCATGTCGATGCCAAGGCCGGCACCGTCACCTTCGACGACGAGGACGGCGTCGAGACCACGCTGCCGGTAACGGGCGGCGCGGTGAAGCTGCAATGGAAGCCGGATTTCGGCATGCGCTGGGCAGCCCTCAACGTCGATTTCGAGATGTTCGGCAAGGATCACCAGACCAATGCGTCGATCTATGACCGCATCTGCGAAATCCTTGGCGGGCGCGCGCCGGAACATTTCGTCTATGAACTGTTCCTCGACGAAAACGGCCAGAAGATTTCCAAGTCGAAGGGCAATGGGCTCACCATCGACGAGTGGCTGACCTATGCGCCGACCGAGAGC
Organism: Alphaproteobacteria bacterium; assembly: GCA_036678505.1. GTDB lineage: Bacteria > Pseudomonadota > Alphaproteobacteria > Rhizobiales > Rhizobiaceae > Mesorhizobium. The sequence continues at coordinate 8,824 of JAZIHP010000055.1, read as the reverse complement.
CTCGCGCTCTACATGTTCCAGAAGCCGCGCGTGGCCAAGAAGCTCTTTTTCGACGTCATTCCGCGCGCTGTCGACGAATATTACCAGTTCCTGTCGGCCTATCGGAAGCAGGACTGGAAGAACCGTCTCGGCAATCCGGTCTGGCACATCCACAGCGGCAACCCGCCGGCCATCGACCTGCCGGTGCCGTTCGCGTTGCTGCTCAATCTGGTCAGCGTCTCCAACGCCCAGAACAAGGACGTGCTGTGGGGCTTCATCTCGCGCTATGCGCAAGGCGTGACGCCGCAGACGCATCCTGAGCTCGACCGCCTGACCGGCTACGCGATCCGCTATTTCGACGATTTCGTGAAGCCGTCCAAGGTCTATCGCGCGCCGGACGAGGTGGAGCGCGATGCGCTGGCGAAGCTGTCGCAGGCGCTGGCCGACCTGCCGCAGGGCGCCGACGGCGAGGCGATCCAGAACGCGGCGCTCAATGTGGCGCGCGCCATCGAGCGCTATCAGGATCATGCCAAGAAGAGCCCCGAGGGTGGCCCCGGCGTCTCGGTCGCCTTCTTCCAGATGATCTATCAGGTGCTGATCGGTCAGGAGCGCGGCCCGCGCTTCGGATCGTTTGCCGCGCTCTACGGCATTGCCGAGACGCGCGAGCTTATCGGGAAGGCTCTGGAAGGCCGTCTGGCGGCATAAGCGGGCCGGATTCGGCAGGACCGGGCAGCTCGATGATGCTGTCCGGCGTCACCGGAAGTTCCATGCCGCCGGAAGGTGGAGCCGGCGGCAGGCCCGAAAGATCGGGGGCATGGCCATAAATGCCCTTGCCGTTCTTTTGCGCCTTTTGCGCCGCCTGCGCATAGGGGCCGTTGGCGTCCGCGCGCGCCCAGCCATTGGCAACCAGCCATTCGCCCAGATCCTGCTTGCCCAGACGGCAGCGGGCGGTGAATTCGCGGCTGCCGGCTTCCTGTGGAATGTCGCAGATCACCGCGCGCCCGCGCAGGAGGGCGCGAAACGCGGTCGTCGCGCGGGCGCCGCAGGGCCACTGCGTGCCATGATCGGTGCAGGTTTCGCCGGCCGCCACCGGATCGATGCCGGCAATCGTCACCGAGCGGTCCTGCGCCGAGATGCGCCCGGCCGCGCCGGCGACCGGCCTGAACAGGGTAACGCCCTGCCATTCGGCGGTCGGCTTCGGCCTGGGCGGAACGGCCCGCGAAAGCTCGCTCAGCGGCTCGCGCGCAGGCAGGCGCTCCAGTTGCGCGGGCTCGGGTTCCGGCGGAGCGATGATGTCCGGCTCGACCGGCCGCAAGGCAAGGGCGGGCTCCCGCGGCCTGGCCTCGGGCACATCGGGTTCGGTACCTTGCGCCTCCTCGCCGAAAATGACATCGCCGAGATCTGTATCGACCACGATGTCGCTTTCGGATGGCGCCCCTGCGGGTGGCTGCGAGTTCAGCGCCCGGCCGCCGGCTACAACCAGCAAGCCCATCGCCAGCAGGCAGGCTACGGCAAATCCGGCATGCAATGGCTTCATCGCTACTGGCTCGCCCACACGATGCGCGCCACCCAGTCCACCTCTTCGACGGAAAGCTCGCGGTCGGCATGTTCGGGATTGAGCGAGACCAGCGCGATCGTTCTGGCGCTCTGGCGGCTGAGCACCTTGGCCATCACCTCTCCGGAGGTGGTCTTGACCACGACGCGGTCGCCCTTGCGCACGCTGGCGCCGGGTTCGACGATCAGCACGTCGCCGTCGCGATAGAGCGGCAGCATGGAATCGCCCTGCACCTTCAGCGCATAGGCGGGGCCGCCGGCAGGTGCCGGCAATTCGATCAGATCCCAGCCATGGCCGACGGGAAAGCCGGCGTCATCGAAGAAGCCGCCGGCGCCGGCCTGCGCGAAACCGACAAGCGGCACGGTCGGCCGCTGCACGGGCAGGGCGTCGGTGATGGTCTTCCCGCCGTCGATGAGGGAGATGAACTCGTCCAGCGAAGAGCCGGTCGCCTCGATGATCTTGGCCAGCGATTCGGTCGATGGCCAGCGCGGCCTTCCGTCCGCGGACAGGCGCTTGGACTTGTTGAAGGCTGTCGAATCGAGACCCGCGCGCCGGGCCAGACCCGATACGGAAAGGGAATGGCGCTCGGCGAGCGCATCTATGGCGGCCCATACGCGATCATGCGAGAGCATGCGCCTCAAAGCTCCTGAACAGGAAAAAATACCTGTCGATTTTTATCCCCCGCGAGCCTGCCTGTCCACCCGCGCCGGCAAATCCTGTCAGGTGCGCGCCCGCGCGGCGGCGCGCATCGCCATGTGGGAGGCCATGAAGGCGCTTTCGCCCTCATCCAGCGGGCGAGGCCGGACATCCCCGCCCAGAGCGTCGACCACCTCGTCGATCTCCAGAAATTTCCGGGCCGGCCGGTCGTAGATGCCGGCGGTGGTCATGAGGGTCGCCGCCGTCTCCCCGCTTTCGAGCACGAAGCGATGTAGCCCGAGCGCCTGCGTGCCCTGCCATGTTTCAATGGCGGAATAGACGTGGAAGCGTTCCCACAGGCGAACCTCGCGCACATAGACGGCTTGCAGGCCGCCCAGCATCGGCGCCCATTTGCGCTCGCGTATCATCTTTCCAATACCGGCGCGCATGAACAGATCGATGCGGCCGACATCGGCCAGCATCATATAGCGGGCATTGTTGAGATGCAGGTTGAGGTCGATGTCGCTCGGCAGACAGCGGAAGGCAAGGCGCGTCTCGGTGCCGAGCCGATAGTCGCCCCGGCTTTTCGCCGTGGCCAGAACCCTTGCAAGTCGCGCCCAGACATACATCGCTCTCGCCTTTTCATGTGTTTGAAGCTCACATGCTTCCGGGCGAAGCGCATCCCGCCCCGCCCGGAACCGATTTCACCTGAAGATTTTCGGCGGCCTCAGGCGGCTTTCTTCGCCTCTGTGCCCGCATAGGGGTTGAAGCGCTGGTAGAAGGTCTCGCCCTTGCCCGCCATTTCAAGCAGCAGCTTCGGGGCCTTGAACTCGGCTCCGTATTTCTTTTGCAGCTTCTTGGCGATCTTGACGAATTTCGCCACGCCGATGCCGTCGATGTAGGAAAGCACGCCCCCGGTATAGGGCGCGAAGCCGAAGGCGAGGATCGAGCCGACATCCGCCTCGCGCGGGTCGGTGACGATCTTTTCCTCCATCACGCGCGCCGCTTCCAGCGCAATGACGAACAGGAAGCGCTGCTTCAGTTCCTCGAAGTCGATCTTGTCGGCGTCCTGCTGGGGATAGAGGTCCTTCAGGCCCGCCCACAGATGCTTCTTGGCCGGCTTTTCCGGGTAATCATAGAAGCCCTTGCCGTTCTTGCGGCCGAGGCGGCCGTGCCTGTCCACCATGGCGTCGACCAGTTCCATCTGCTTGGGATCGACGGCCTTGTCGCCCAGATCGCGGATGGTCTGCTTCATGATCTTCTGGGCGAGGTCGATGGCCGTCTCGTCGTTGAGCGACAGCGGGCCGACCGGCATGCCGGCAGCCTTGGCTGCGTTCTCGATCATGGCGGCGGGAACGCCCTCGATGAGCATCTTGTAGGCCTCGGCCATGTAGCGCAAAACGCAGCGGTTGACGAAGAAGCCGCGCGTGTCGTTGACCACGATCGGCGTCTTCCTGATCGCCCGCACATAGTCGATGGCGACGGCCAGCGCCTTGTCGCCGGTCTTCTTGCCGAGGATGATTTCCACCAGCATCATCCTGTCGACCGGCGAGAAGAAGTGGATGCCGACGAAATTCTTCGGTCGCGCCGAATTCTTCGCCAGCGCGGTGATCGGAATGGTCGAGGTGTTGGAGGCGAACACCGCCGCCGGCTTCAGCACGGCTTCCGCCTGCTCGGTCGCCGCCTTCTTCACGCCTGAATCCTCGAACACCGCCTCGACCACGAGGTCGCAGCCATTGAGATCGGCATAGTCGGCGCTCGGCGTGATCAGCGACAGAAGCCTTTCCTTGTCGGCCTGCGTGGCGCGGCCCTTTTTGATGGCGCCATCCATCAGGCTTTCGGAATGGGCCTTGCCCTTTTCGGCTCCGGCCTGATCGCGGTCGAGAAGCACCACGGGAATGCCGGCCTTTGCCGTGACATAGGCGATGCCCGCGCCCATGAAGCCGGCGCCGATGACGCCGATCTTTTTGAACTTCGTTTCCGGCACGCCCCCGGGGCGGCGCGCGCCCTTGTTCAGCTCCTGTAGCGAGATGAACAGCGAGCGGATCATCGAAGCCGCTTCCCTCGACTGCATGATCTGCGTGAAATAGCGCTGCTCGATGCGAAGTGCGGTGTCGAACGGCACCAGCAGGCCTTCATAGACGCATTTCAGGATCGCGGCGGCGGCCGGATAATTGCCATAGGTTTCGCGGCGCAGGATGGCGATTGCCGGCGGCCACAGATTGGCGCCCGCCACCGAATAGATCGGCCCGCCGGGCAGCCTGAAGCCCTTCTGGTCCCATGGCTGCACGGGCGAAAGCCCGTTTTTGATCAGGCCCTTTGCGGTTTCGACCAGCTTGGCCGGTTCGGCGACCTCGGTGACCAGGCCCATCGATTTCGCCTTCTTCGGCGTCAGCGTCTGGCCGGTGGTCAGCATTTGCAGGGCCTGCTGCTGGTCGGTCAGGCGCGGCACGCGCTGGGTGCCGCCGGCGCCCGGGAAAATGCCGATCTTCACTTCGGGAAGCGCCATCTTCACCTTGTCGCTGTCGGCCGCCACGCGCGCATGGCAGGCGAGCGAAAGCTCGAACGCGCCGCCCATGCAGGTGCCGTTGATGGCCGAGACCCACGGCTTGCCGCAGGTTTCCAGCTTGCGGAACAGGCCGGTCATGTAGCCGGCGGTCTCGAACAGCTTCTGCGTGGCTTTTGCCGGGTCGCTGTCCTTTTCCTCGACGAAGATCGACAGCATCTTCTGGAGCATGGTGATGTCGGCGCCGCCCGAGAACGTGTCCTTGCCGGAGGTGATGACCGCGCCCTTGATGTCGGCGTCGCCGCTCACGCGGTCGACGATGCTGTCCAGTTCACGCATCGCCTCTTCGGTGAAGACGTTCATCGAACGGCCGGGCATGTCCCATGTCACGAGGGCGATGCCGTCGGCGTCGGTTTCGACGGTGAAATTCTTGTAGGTCATTCTTCTGCCCTCCGATCAGACGCGTTCGATGATGGTGGCGGTGCCCATGCCCGCCCCGATGCACAGCGTCACCAGCGCGGTGTTGAGGTCGCGCCGCTCCAGTTCGTCCAGCACCGTGCCGAGGATCATCGCGCCGGTTGCTCCCAGCGGATGGCCCATGGCGATGGCGCCGCCGGCCACGTTGATCTTGTCGTGGGAAATGTCGAAGGCCTGGCAGTAGCGCAGCACCACCGAGGCGAAGGCTTCGTTCAGCTCGAACAGGTCGATGTCGGAAATCTTCATGCGGGCGCGCTTGAGCAGCTTTTCGGTGACGTCGACCGGGCCGGTCAGCATCAGCACCGGCTCGGAGCCGATATTGGCGAAGGCGCGGATGCGCGCGCGCGGCTTCAGGCCCATCGACTTGCCGGCCTTCTTCGAGCCGAGCAGCACGGCGGCGGCGCCATCGACGATGCCGGAGGAATTGCCGGCATGGTGGACGTGGTTGACCGCCTCGATCTCGGGATGCTTCTGCACGGCGACCGCGTCGAAGCCGCCCATTTCGCCCGGCATCACGAAGGACGGGTTGAGCGAGGCCAGCGTCTGCATGTCGGTGTCGGGGCGCATGTGCTCGTCATGGTCGAGAATGACGAGGCCGTTCTGGTCCTTCACCGGGATGACCGAGTTTTTGAACCAGCCCTTTTTCCACGAATGGGCGGCGCGCTTCTGGCTTTCCACCGCATAGGCGTCGACGTCGTCGCGGGAGAAGCCGTATTTGGTGGCGATCAGGTCGGCCGAAATGCCCTGCGGCACGAACCAGCCGGGCAGGCCGACCGACGGGTCCATGAACCATGCGCCGCCGGCCGCACCCATGCCGACGCGGCTCATCGATTCCACGCCGCCGGCGATCACGATGTCGTCGGCGCCCTGCGCGATCTTGGCCGCGCCCAGATTGATGGCGTCGAGGCCGGAGGCGCAGAAGCGCGAGAGCTGGATGCCGGGGGCCTTGTCGTCATAGCCGGCCTCGAAGGCTGCGGCGCGCGGGATCACCGCGCCCGCCTCGCCGACCGGATCGACGCAGCCGAAGATGATGTCGTCCACCGTGCCGGTGTCGAGCCCGTTGCGGTCGCGGATCGCTTCCAGCGTCTTCGCGGCAAGCCGCACCGCCGGCACTTCGTGCAGCGATCCGTCCTTCTTGCCGCGTCCGCGCGGGGTGCGTACCGCGTCATAGACATAGGCTTCAGCCATGATGTGCTTCCTTTCCTGTAGATTCGAAAACCGGCTCGACGCGCACGTCGGTCCTGACGGAATTGGCGATGAAACAGACCTCATGCGCCTGGTGATGCAAGTCAGCGAGCGTGGCGCGGTCCGCGTCGCAGTCGATGCGGGGCCGCAGCGTCACCGTGGTCAGCGCCATGCGGCCATCCGCGTTCTTCTCCAGAATGCCTTGCGCCGCATCGTGGTAGGCAAGCACCGTGACGCCGGCGCGACGGGCAAGGTCGAGGAAGGACATCATGTGGCAGGAGGACAGCGCCGCCACCATCAGTTCTTCCGGATCGACGGCGGTGGGGTCGGCAAAGGGCCGCGGCACCACCGAAGGCGAGGCCGAGGCCCTGACGGCAAGGCCGTTGTCGAAGCGGATTTCATGCACGCGCGAATAGCGGCCTCTGCGGAAATCCTCTCCCGGACTGGCTTTCCATTCGATTTCCGCGACATAGCTGGACATGGGGTTCCTCACAGGCTCCGCGCGATCAGCAGCTTCATGATTTCGTTGGTGCCGCCATAGATGCGCTGCACGCGGGCGTCGCGCCACATGCGCGCGATCGGGTATTCGTTCATGTAGCCATAGCCGCCATGCAGTTGCAGGCATTCGTCCATGACCTTGCCCTGCAAATCCGAAAGCCAGTATTTGGCCATGGAAGCGGTGGCCGGATCGAGCCCGCCCGCGATATGGCGCTTCACGCAGTCATTGTAGAACACGCGGCCGATGGTGATCTCGGTCTTCAGTTCCGCCAGTTTGAACTGGGTGTTCTGGAAAGCAAGGACCGGCTGGCCGAAGGCCTTGCGCTCCTTGACATAATCGATGGTCAGCGCCAGCGCCCGCTCGGCCATGGCGATGGCCGTGGTGCCGATCATCAGCCGCTCCTGCGGCAATTGCTGCATGAGCTGGATGAAGCCCTGGCCTTCCTCCGTTCCGAGCAGGTTGGAGGCGGGAACGCGCAGATCGTTGAAGAACAGTTCCGAGGTGTCGTTGGCCTTCAGCCCGATCTTGTCGAGGTTGCGGCCGCGCTCGAAGCCTTCCGCGCCGTCGGTCTCGACCACGATCAGCGAGGTGCCCTTCGCGCCCTTGTCCGGATCGGTCTTGGCCACGACGATGACCAGATTGGCGAGCTGGCCATTGGTGATGAAGGTCTTGGAGCCGTTGATGCGGTACAGGTTGCCGTCCTTTTCGGCGCGGGTGCGCACGCCCTGGAGGTCGGAGCCGGCACCCGGCTCGGTCATGGCGATGGCGCCGATCAGTTCGCCGCTGGCCAGCTTCGGCAGCCATTTCTTCTTCTGCTCTTCCGAGCCGTAGTGGAGGATGTAGGGGGCCACGATGGCGTTGTGCAGGCCGATGCCGAAGCCGTCGACGCCGACATGGCCGATCGCTTCGATGATCGCGCTCTCGTGAGCGAAGCTGCCGCCCGCGCCGCCATATGCCTCCGGCATGGACGGGCACAGCAGCCCTGCTGCGCCGGCCTTTTCCCAGGCGGAACGATCGACGATCTCGTTCTTCTCATAGGCGTCGTAATGCGGCGCGATCTCGTCCGACATGAAGCGGTGCGCCATGTCGTAGAGCATGGCGACCTCTTCCTGCGCCCAGTCGGGTTTTGGCACAGACAGAATTTCGGCGGGACCGGTCATGCTTTTCCTCCAGTGTCCCTCTTATGCCGAAACCGGAGAAGGACGACCCAATCCTGAAACTCTAGAACGCCTCCGCCGGCAGCGCCATCATCGTGTCGGCGCCGGTGGAGATGCGGGCGAGATGCGCGCCGGTCTCCGGCATGACGCGCTCCATGAAGTAGCGCGCGGTGACGATCTTGTTCTCGTGGAAGGCGGCGTCGCCGTCGCCGGCCGCCAGTTTTTCCTGCGAGGCCTTGACCATGCGGCCCCACATATAGCCGAGCGCGACGAGGCCGAAGAGATGCAGATAGTCGGTCGAGGCGGCACCGGCATCGTCGGGTTTTGCCATGGCGTTCTGCATCAGCCACATGGTGGCTGCCTGAAGGTCGTTGAGACCCTTCTTGATGCCCTTGGTGAAGGGAGCGAGGTTTTCGTCCGCGCGGTTCGTCTCGCAGAATTCGCCGACTTCCTTGAAGAAGGCCTGCACGGCGCGGCCGCCGTTCAGGGCGAGCTTGCGTCCGACGAGGTCGAGCGCCTGGATGCCGTTGGCGCCCTCGTAGATCATGGCGATGCGGGCGTCGCGCACGAACTGGCTCATGCCATGCTCTTCGATATAGCCGTGCCCGCCGAACACCTGCTGCGCCATCACGGCATGCTCAAAGCCCTTGTCGGTGAGCACGCCCTTGATGACCGGTGTCATCAGGCCAAGCATGTCGTCGGCCGCCTGCCGCTCCTTCTCGTCACCCGAGCGGTGCGCGATGTCGGAGTTGAGCGACGTCCACAGAAGCAGCGCGCGGCCGGCTTCGTTGAAGGCGCGCATGGTCATCAGCGCGCGGCGGATGTCGGGA
>JAZIHP010000054.1:0-25176 GCA_036678505.1 Alphaproteobacteria bacterium | reverse complement strand
GGACAAGCGTCCGGCCAATCCCCGTTTTTCCTCTGGTCCCTGCGCGAAGCGTCCCGGTTGGTCGCTCGACGCGCTTGCCGATGCCGCGCTCGGGCGCTCGCATCGCGCAAAGCTTGGCAAGAACAAGCTGGCCGAGGCCATCGATCTCACCCGTGAAATTCTTCAGGTTCCGGCCGATTACCGCATCGGCATCGTGCCTGCTTCCGATACCGGCGCCGTCGAAATGGCGCTGTGGTCGCTGCTCGGCCCACGCGGCGTGGACATGGTCGCCTGGGAATCCTTCGGCGCCGGCTGGGTGACCGATGTGGTCAGGCAGCTGAAGCTGCCCGATGTGCGCAGGATCGAGGCTCCCTATGGCGAACTGCCGGACCTTGCGCAGATCGACTTCGACCGCGATGTGGTCTTCACCTGGAACGGAACGACCTCGGGCGTGCGCGTGGCCAACGGCGATTTCATCCCCGCCGGGCGTCAGGGCCTTGTCATTTGCGACGCCACGTCCGCCGCTTTCGCGCAGCGGCTCGATTTCGCGAAGCTCGATGTCGTGACCTTCTCCTGGCAGAAGGCGCTGGGCGGCGAGGGCGCGCATGGCATGCTGGTCCTGTCGCCCCGCGCTGTCGAGCGGCTGGAAAGCTATGTGCCGGCCTGGCCGATGCCGAAGCTCTTCCGCATGACCAAGGGCGGCAAGCTGATCGAGGGCATCTTCAAAGGCGAGACCATCAACACGCCGTCCATGCTGGCGCTTGAGGATTATCTCGATGCGCTGCGCTGGGCGAAGGACATCGGCGGGCTCGATGCGCTGGTTGCGCGCGCCGACGCCAATTTCGCCGTCATCGACCGCTTCGTCGAAACATCGGGCTGGCTCGCCAATCTGGCCGTCGATCCGGCGACCCGCTCCAACACGTCCGTGTGCCTGTCGATCGTCGATCCCGACATCGCGGCCCTCGATGCGGACGGTCAGGCGGCTTTCGCCAAGGGGCTGGTTTCCCTGCTCGACAAGCAAGGCGTCGCCTATGACATCGGGCATTATCGCGATGCCCCTCCGGGCTTGCGCATCTGGTGCGGCGCGACCGTCGAGACCTCCGATCTCGAAGCGCTGATGCCCTGGCTCGACTGGGCCTTCGCCCAGCAGAAGGCGACGCTGAAGGCCGCTGCCTGATCGCGATTTCGGGCTGCCTGCTGTCAGGCGGCCCATTCCTCTCCCGAATTTCCAGATTTTCAGACGAAGGAGGCCATCATGACGCCCCGCGTACTCGTTTCCGACAAGCTTTCCCCCACCGCCGTCCAGATTTTCAAGGATCGCGGCGTCGAGGTCGACTACCTGCCCGATCTCGGCAAGGATAAGGAAAAGCTGCTTGAAGTCATCGGCCAGTATGATGGTCTTGCCATCCGTTCCGCCACCAAGGTGACGGAGAAGCTGATCGCCGCCGCGACCAATCTCAAGGTTGTCGGCCGCGCCGGCATCGGCGTCGACAATGTCGATATCCCGGCCGCCTCGCGGCGCGGCATCATCGTGATGAACACGCCTTTCGGCAACTCCATCACCACCGCCGAGCATGCCGTGGCGCTGATGTTCGCCGTGGCGCGCCAGTTGCCGGAAGCCAATGCTTCCACCCATGCCGGCAAGTGGGAAAAGAACCGCTTCATGGGCGTGGAGATCACCGGCAAGACGCTGGGCATCATCGGGGCCGGCAATATCGGCTCGATCGTGGCGACCCGCGCCGTCGGCCTGAAGATGCATGTGGTGGCCTTCGATCCGTTCCTGTCGGAAAGCCGCGCCGAGGAACTGGGCGTGGAGAAGGTGGAACTCGACGCGCTGCTGGCCCGCGCCGATTTCATCACCCTGCACACGCCGCTCACCGACAAGACCCGCAACATCATCAATGCCGAATCCATTGCCAAGATGAAGGACGGCGTGCGCATCATCAATTGCGCCCGCGGCGGCCTGATCGTCGAGGCCGACCTGATCGCCGCGCTGAAGAGCGGCAAGGTGGCGGGTGCCGGCATCGACGTGTTCGAGGTCGAGCCGGCGACGGAAAACGCGCTGTTCGGCATGGAGAACGTGGTCTGCACGCCGCATCTGGGCGCCTCGACCTCCGAAGCGCAGGAGAATGTCGCCCTGCAGGTGGCCGAGCAGATGGCGGACTATCTGGTCAAGGGCGCGGTCTCCAACGCCATCAACATGCCCTCGATCACGGCTGAGGAAGCGCCGCGCCTGAAGCCGTTCGTGAAGCTTGCCGAAGTGCTGGGCGCGTTCGTCGGGCAGGTTACGGAAGACCCGATCAAGGAGGTGGAAATCCTGTTCGACGGCTCGACCGCGACCATGAACACCAGAGCGCTGATCAGTGCGGCCCTTGCCGGGCTGATCCGCCCGCAGGTGGCCGATGTGAACATGGTGTCGGCGCCGATCATGGTGAAGGAGCGCGGCATCATCGTCGCCGAGGTCAAGCGCGACAAGTCCGGCGTTTTCGACGGCTATATAAGGCTGACGGTGAAGACCGAGCATCAGGAGCGTTCGATCGCCGGAACCTGCTTCTCCGACGGCAAGCCGCGCTTCATCCAGATCAAGGGCATCAATCTCGACGCCGAGGTGGGGCAGCACATGCTCTACACCACCAATGCCGATGCGCCCGGCATCATCGGTCTGCTCGGCACGCTGTGCGGCAAGCATGAGGTCAACATCGCCAACTTCGCTCTCGGCCGCAACCGTCCCGGCGGCGATGCCATCGCGCTGCTTTATCTCGACGCGCCGTTCCCTGAGAACGCGCTGGCGGAAGTGCGCGCGCATGAGAAGATCGATTCGGCCAAGCGGCTGCAATTCGACGTCAACGGACTGTAGGCGGCGTCCCTGATACATCGGAAAAAGGCCGGGGCGCGCCGCTCCGGCCTTTTTCATGCGGATGTGTCGGGTATCCGGCGGCGGCCATCGAGCTCGGCGATCAGCACGCCCGACAAAACAAGAACCAGCGCAAGAGCGTGATAGGGCTGGAACTCCTCGCCCAGAATGGTCACCGCCAGAAACGCGCCCCACACCGGCAGCAGGTTGATGAAAAGACCGGCGCGGTTGCCGCCGATGATTTCGACGCCGCGTATGTAGAAAACCTGCGACAGCAGCGACGGGAACAGCAGCACATAGGCGATGATCGCCCAGCCTCTCGCATCCGGCAGGATCAGGGCGCCGGCGGCTGCCTCGGCCCACAGCAGGGGCAGGGCGCCGATGAGCGCGCCGGCACAGAGCGCCGCCATCAGGCTCATCCAGTGGAGTTGAGGCTTGCGCCGCAGGGCTGCCGTGTAAAAGCCGTAGGTGAGTATGGCGATGATCATGAGCGCGTCGCCGAAATTGACGTCGAGCTGCAATATCCGCTCCGGCTCGCCATGCGTCGCGGTGAGGATGATGCCGGCGAACGACAGCACGAAGCCGCCGAGCTGGGCGAGCGTGGTGCGCGTGCCATGGAGCATATAGCTGAAGATGAAGACCAGAAGCGGAATACCGCCCTGCTCGATGCTGGCATTGGTGGCGGATGTGTAGAGCAGCGCGCTGTAGAGAGCGGCGCTGAAGACAGTGAACCCGATGGCGCCCACGGACAGCAGGTACCATTTGTGCCGCCGGATGACGGGCCAGTCAGCGGCGATCTCCCGGCGTCCGGCAAGGACGAGCACGATCAGCAGAATTCCCCAGCGGACGGCGTTGAGGAACATGGGCGAGACGTGGCCGGCCGCCAGTTTTCCGGCAATGGAGTTTCCCGCCCAGAACAATGTGGCTGCGGCCAGCAGGAGATAAGGGTTCTGTTTCATGCGATGGAGGCCGCTGGAAGGGGAGGCATGGGTATCGGAGACGTTGTCATGGCTCTTCTTGCCAGATAAACCATTGCGAAGCCAAAATTGTTGTGCCGCTTGCGCCCCGAACAGGCAAACAAGGGTCGCGCGCGGCGTTTCAGGGCGTTATAGAGGCCTGTCGTTTTTGCGGGCACGCTCGGCTGAGGCCCGATGGAAGGGAAAAAGATATGGCCAATGTGGTGGTCGTCGGCTCTCAGTGGGGCGACGAAGGCAAGGGCAAGATCGTGGACTGGCTGTCGGAGCGCGCCGATGTGGTGGTGCGTTTTCAGGGCGGGCATAATGCCGGCCATACGCTCGTCGTCGATGGCAATGTCTACAAGCTGTCGCTGCTGCCTTCGGGTCTGGTCCGCAACAAGCTTTCGATCATCGGCAACGGCGTGGTCTTCGATCCGCATGCCTTCGTGGCCGAAGTGGCCAAGCTGCGCGGGCAGGGGGTGGAAATTAATCCCGACAACCTGAAAATCGCCGAAAACACCGCGCTCATTCTGTCCCTGCACAGGGAGCTGGATGGGTTTCGCGAGGATGCGGCCTCCAGTTCCGGAACGAAGATCGGAACCACGCGGCGCGGCATCGGTCCGGCCTATGAGGACAAGGTCGGCCGGCGTGGCATCAGGGTGATGGATCTGGCCGATCTGGAAACGCTGCCGGCCAAGATCGACCGCCTGCTGACGCACCACAATGCGCTGCGCAAGGGGCTGGGTCACGAGGAAGTGGCGCCTGAGACGATCATGCAGGAGCTGACCTCGGTGGCCGAAAGCGTGCTGCCCTACATGGACCGCGTGTGGAAGGTGCTCGACGACAGCCGCAAGGCCGGCGAGCGCATCCTGTTCGAGGGCGCGCAGGGCACGCTGCTCGACATTGACCATGGCACCTATCCCTTCGTCACCTCGTCCAACACCGTGGCGGGACAGGCGGCGGCGGGTTCCGGCATCGGGCCCGGCGCGCTCAGCTACGTGCTCGGCATCACCAAGGCCTATACGACGCGCGTCGGCGAAGGGCCGTTCCCGACCGAGCAGATCAACGAGATCGGCGAATTTCTCGGCACGCACGGCCATGAGTTCGGCGTCGTCACCGGGCGCAAGCGCCGCTGCGGCTGGTTCGACGCCGTGCTGGTGCGCCAGTCGGTCGCCGTCAACGGCATCAAGGGCATCGCGCTCACCAAGCTCGACGTGCTCGACGGTCTCGACGAGATCAAGGTCTGCACCGGCTACATGCTCGATGGCGAGAAGATCGACTACCTGCCCGCCAGCCAGGGCGCGCAGGCGCGTGTGCAGCCGGTCTACGAGACGCTGGAAGGCTGGAAGGAAACCACCGCTGGCGCCCGCAGCTGGAACGATTTGCCGGCGCAGGCCGTTAAATATGTTCGCCATATCGAAGAACTGATCGGCGCGCCGGTGGCGCTGCTCTCCACCAGCCCGGAGCGCGACGACACGATACTTGTGACGGACCCGTTTCAGGATTAACTATGCCCGCTCGGCGGGAAGGCTCCGGACATGCGCCGCCGGTGAGAAGGACAGGTCGACTGTAGCATGGCAGATTTCGTTGCGGTTCTGAAAAAGACGCTCGGCGGTCTGGGCGAGACGACGCCCGAAATCCGGGCCAGGGTCTACGAAAAGGCCCGTGCGACGATCGCCGCGAAGCTGGCCGCGCTGGATCCGCCGCCGCCGGCCGCCGTCGCCGCGCGCCAGACGAAGATGCTGGAAGACGCCATTGCCACGGTGGAGCGCGAGTATGCGCCGCCGCCACCGGCAGCCGAGATCGATCCGCTGGCCGAACTGGAGAACATCTTCTCCTCCATCGACCGCAACCGGAACCAGCAGACGCATGTGGCGCTTCCGGCTCCTGCCATGCCGGCGCCCAAGGTCACGCCCGCGCCGGCTTCCGCGCCGCCACCGGCCCCGGCCGAGGCCGCCGAACCACGGAGGCCGCAACCCGTCGCGCCGCCTGCGCCACCCGCGCGCAGGGCTGAAGAAACACCGGTTTTGCAGGATAAACCGTCGCCGCCCGCGCCCGCGGCACCGCAACTTCATAAGCCTCGACCCGAACCGGAAGCGCCGGTTTCAGACGACGATGCGTTTCGTTTTGATCCCGCAATCTTTGCCGCCGGGCCAGACCGGGCGCCGGCCGGCGAACGTCCGCAGGAAGACGAAGAAGACCTGTTCGACGTTGCAACCGCGCCCGCCGCCAGGCGGCAAACCCGGCCGGCATTCGATGCGGACGACGAGAAACCGCGGCGCGGCTACCGGGGGCTGATCGCGGCCGTCGTGGCGCTGCTGGTTCTGGGCGGCGGGGGATATGCCCTCTGGCTCAACAAGGATGCGCTCGGAGACATGTTCGCCGGTCAGGGCGGCGAACCGAAGCCGGTGGTGGTCAAACCGGTCAAGGTTCCGCCGCCTGCCGGGGAGACGGCCGACGCACAGCCGTCAGCGCCTCCGCCTGCCGCCGGGAACGGCGAAGGGCCGGAAAAATTCACCCAGCGCCTGCTGCCCGACGGCAAGGAAACCGATCCGGGCCCCGCCGGTGGCGGCAGCTCGATCGGCGAAGGCTCCTCGGTCGTGGCCCTGACCACTCCGCCGCCGGTTGTGCCCGATGCCGGCGGCCAGACGCCCGCGCCGTCTCAGGCCCGGCAGGGCGAGACGACCGGGCAGGCCGGCGTCGCCGTCGGCCAGAAGGCGATCTACTATGAAGAGCGCACCAATGTCGCGCAGGGTTCGGCCGAGCCCGGCAATGTGGTGTGGTCGCTGGTTCAGGAATCGCCGGGCGGCGACGAGCCGCCGGAACCCGCCATCCGTGGCGAGGTCCAGGTTCCGGGCAAGGAGGTGCAGCTTCGCCTCACCATCCGCCGCAATGCCGACGAGACGCTTCCGGCCAGCCACATCATCGAGATGATCTTCCTGACGCCCGACGGTTTCGAGGGCGGCGGTATCGACAATGTGCTGCGCATCGCGCTGAAGGCGGCCGAACAGGAGGCCGGCAATCCGCTGATCGGCATTCCGGCCAAGATCGCGGACGGCTATTTCCTCGTCGCGCTCAACGACACCAAGGCGGATCAGGAAGCCAATCTGTCGCTTTTGCGCAATCAGGAATGGATCGACGTGCCGGTGATCTACAAGTCCGGCCGGCGCGCCCTGCTCACCATGGAAAAGGGCATTCCCGGCGACAAGGTCTTCGACGAGGCGATCAGGGCCTGGCAGACAAAGTCGTCCGCGCAATGATGGTCGCCCGCACGATGATGTCGGGGCGGGGCTGACGGCTTCAGCCGTCGGCGGCTGCCGGGAGGGCGCCATGGAAATCGTTGTCCCGAGTGCCGCCAATCTTGGGCTTTTCGTGGTGTCGGCCATCGCGCTGCTCATCATTCCGGGTCCGGCCGTGCTTTACATCGTGGCCCGCTCGGTGGCGCAGGGACGCAAGGCCGGGCTGGTTTCCGATATGGGCATCCATGCCGGCACGCTCGTTCATGTGGCCGCCGCCGCTCTTGGCCTTTCGGCGCTGCTCGCATCCTCGGCCATTGCCTTTTCCATCGTCAAATATGCCGGTGCGGCCTATCTGGTCTGGATCGGCCTCAGCAAGATTTTCGGACGCGTCGAGCAAGCGGATGCGGAAATGGGAATGAAGCCGCACAGCTATCCGCGCCTGTTTCGCGACGGTTTCGTCGTCAATCTGCTCAATCCCAAGACGGGCCTGTTCTTCCTGGCCTTTTTGCCGCAGTTCATCGAGGTGGAGCGCGGGCATGTCGCCATGCAGATCGCTTTTCTGGGGCTGGTGTTCACGGCTCTCGGCGTGGTCAGCGATGGCTGCTACGCTTTCGCGGCCGGGGCTTTGGGCGACAGGCTGCGGCAAAGCCGCTCCTATGCCCGTTTCGAGCGCTATGTGAGCGGCGCGCTGTTCATCGGTCTTGGTGTCAGCGCCGCCTTTGCCGGAAGCAACCGCAAATAGACCACTTCGTCATGAAACGTGTCGCTGACGGTTTGACCGCATGGCATAGATCTGGCCTGTGGGCGGCATCGCTGTCCTGACAGTCGTCGTGACCGCATGTGTGTGAGGCCGGATGCGTTCCGGCCGCGGAAGGCTCGGGGGGTGAGACATGTCGAAAGCAGTTGCGGCCAACCGGCCGATGACCCTGACCGAATGGGCGATCCTGCTGTGCCTCTCCCTTTTGTGGGGCGGGTCGTTCTTCTTCAATGCTGTCGCGGTGCGGGAACTGCCGGTCTTCACCGTCGTCGTCGGGCGGGTGGTCGTGGCGGCCGTGCTGATGCTTGTCCTGCTCGGGGCGATCGGCCAGAAACTGCCCTCCGGCCGCCGTATCTGGACGGCTTTTTTCGTCATCGGGCTCATCAACAACGCGATCCCCTTTTCATTGATCGTCGGCGGCCAGCAACATATCGGGGCCGGCGTCGCCTCCATTCTCAATGCGGCGACACCGTTGTTCACCGTTCTCTTCGCCCATTTCCTGACCACGGACGAAAAGATGACGGGTAACCGTCTCATCGGCGTTCTCATCGGGTTTCTGGGCGTTGCCGTGATGGTCGGCATCGACGCGGTGCAGGATCTGGGCAGCCATGTCATGGCGCAGCTGATGTGCCTGTCGGCCACGGTGTCCTATGCGCTGGCCAGCATTTACGGGCGGCGCTTCCGCACCATGGGCGTGGCCCCGCTGGTGACGGCGACCGGGCAGGTGGTGACCGCCAGCATCCTGATGGCGCCGGTCATGCTGGTGGTGGACAGGCCGTGGGAACTGCCGATGCCGTCGCTGGCCGCACTCGGCGCGGTTGGCGGACTTGCCTTGCTGTCGACGGCGCTCGCCTATGTGCTGTTCTTCCGGCTGCTGGCTTCCGCCGGGGCCAGCAATCTGGCGCTGGTCACCTTCCTCGTCCCGGTCAGCGCCATTCTGCTGGGGTTCCTGTTCCTTGGCGAGGTGCTGCTGCCGCGCCATATGGCCGGCATGGCGCTTATCGGTCTCGGTCTCGCCGCGATCGACGGAAGGCCGTGGCGGGCGCTGGCCGGGCGGCGCGTGCCGTCTCCGCCGGACGGGGTCTGAGCGATTTACCCTTCCAGTTCTTCGCGCAGCATTTCCAGTTCCAGCCATTCCTCCTCGTAGGCGGCAAGTGCTTCGCGCTCCTTGTCGAGGGCGGCGATGGTTTTCTGGAAGCCTGTCGGGTCGCGGTCGTAGAAGCCCGGATCGGCGATCCGGTCTTCCAGCCGGTTGATCGTGTCGGTCGCCGCCTCGATCTTCTTCGGCAGGTTTTCGAGCGCGAATTTCTGCTTGAAGGACAGTTTTTTCGACGCAGCCTTCGCCGTCTCCTGCGGTCTGGCGGCGGGCTTGTCGTCATCGGCTGGCGCGCGCGCGCGCAGCTTGCGGTCGTCCAGTTTCGAGGTGCCGCGCTGCGAAAGCATGTCGGAATAGCCGCCGGCATATTCGATCCAGCGCCCGTTTCCTTCCGGAGCGATCACGCTGGTCACGGTGCGGTCGAGAAAATCGCGGTCGTGGCTGACGAGGATGACCGTGCCGGCAAAGCCCGCGACGAGTTCCTGCAACAGCTCCAGCGTTTCCATGTCGAGGTCGTTGGTCGGCTCGTCCAGCACCAGAAGATTGGCCGGACGCGACAAAACCCGCGCCAGAAGCAGGCGCGCGCGCTCGCCGCCCGAAAGCTCACGCACCGGCGTGCGCGCCTGTTCCGGCTTGAACAGGAAGTCCTTCATGTAGGAGACGACATGGCGCTGCTCGCCATTGACGACCAGGCTCTCGCCGCGCCCGTCGGTGAGATAGTGGGCGAGCGTCTCGTTCGGGTCGGCGGCCTCGCGCTTCTGGTCGAGGGTGGCGATCTCCAGATTGACGCCGAGGCGCACGCTGCCCGCATCCGGCTTCATCTCGCCGGTCAGCATCTTCAAAAGCGTGGTCTTGCCGGCACCGTTGGGGCCGACGAGGCCGATGCGGTCGCCGCGCTGGATGCGGGTGGAAAAATCGCTGACGACGGTGAGCTCGCCAAAACTCTTCGAGATCGACTTCGCCTCGATCACCAGCTTGCCGGATTCCGCGGCGTCGCTGGCCACCATGGTGGCAGCGCCTTCCGCGCCGCGATAGGTGCGGTGGCGCTGGCGCAGCGTGTGCAATTCGCCAAGGCGGCGCACATTGCGCTTGCGCCGGGCGGTGACGCCATAGCGCAGCCAGTGCTCCTCGCGCGCGATCTGGCGGCCGAGCTTGTGCTGGTCGCGCTCTTCTTCTTCGAGGATCTGGTCGCGCCATTCCTCGAAATGGGCAAAGCCCCGGTCGAGCCGCCTTGTCTGGCCGCGATCGAGCCAGACGGTGGCGCGCGACACGCGTTCGAGAAAGCGGCGGTCATGCGAGATGATGACGAGCGCCGAGGAGGAGCGGATCAGTTCCTCTTCCAGCCATTCGATGACATTGAGGTCGAGATGGTTGGTCGGCTCGTCGAGCAGCAGAATGTCGGGCTCCGGCGCCATGACGCGGGCGAGGCAGGCGCGGCGCGCCTCGCCGCCGGAAAGCTCGCCCGGCGTCTCCTCGCCGCTCAGGCCCAGATGTTCGAGCAGATAGGTGGCGCGGTAAGGATCGTCGGCGGGCCCCAGACCCGCCTCGACATAGGCGCGCACCGTGGCGAAGCCATCCATGTCGGGCGCTTGCGCCAGATAGCGGATGGTGGCGGTGGGCTGGCGGAAAACCTCGCCATCCTGCGCTTCGGCCAGACCGGCGGCGATCTTCAGCAGCGTCGATTTGCCCGAACCGTTGCGCCCGACCAGCGCGATGCGGTCGCCGGGGGCCACGGTGAGGTCGGCTCCGTCGAGCAGCGGCGTGCCGCCGAAGGTGAGGCGGATGCCGGCGAGATTGAGAAGCGGGGGAGCCATGTCAGCCTTCTTTTCCGGTTAGAGCGATTCCAGCAAGAGTGCGAAGCGGTCTTGCGTCCGGAATTGCGTAAAAACAAAAGGTTAGAGCATTTTGCAGCCAGACGATATCGTCTGGCATTGCGCAAATGCGGCTAAAACAAGCAGCCGGAGCAGTGCGACGGCATGCGTCAGAACAGCGGTTGTGCTGGCGGTTGTGCGGGCGGATGGGCGACGAGCAGGGCGCGGCCCTGTTCAAGCCCGATGCTGAGCCGGCCGCGCACCTCGTTCGACATCGTCAGCGACGAGCCGAAGGGAACGCGCACGGCTTCAAGCGGCCATTTCGCGCCGTCAACCGTCAGGCCCGTCAGTTCCGAAAAGCCGAGGATCGAGAACAGCGTTCCGTCCGCATAGTCGAAAACCGTCCTGCCGCGGGAAAGCGGGCGGCCTTCCTGCGCGCCGCTGGTCAGCAGCACCTCGATGCCAGCCTCGGCCAGGCGTAGCGCCAGCGCAAGGTGCAGGAACGCGTGATCCGCGCGCGCGCCGCCGAAAGCACCGGCCAGCACCAGCGCGGCCGCGCCCCGTTCAAGGGCGATGTCGATGGCCAGTTCACCATCGGTGCTGTCCTTGTCGGCAGGAAAGCGGCGCTGCGGAACCGCCATCAGACGTTCCGGCAGGGCCGGCGGGGCGGAATCGAAATCGCCGACCCACAGGTCCGGTATTATGCCGAGCGTCCCGGCATGGCGCATGCCGGAATCGGCGGCGATGACGTGCGTGTCCGCGATCTGGCGTTGGAGGGCCGGCGTGCGCACAAGCTCGCCGCCCAGAAGAATGGTGTATCGGCTCATGGGTTGAGGGCATTAGCAGTCCCGTCCATGGAACGGAAGAGCGGCGCGGCTCTTGCTTCCGCGCGCGCGCGGGCCTATTTCTGAAAATGCTCTAACGGGGTGCCGGACGCGTCATTGCGGCCCGGCTGAGAGGCGAGACCACGCCAACCCGCTGAACCTGATCCGGTTTGTACCGGCGGAGGGATTAGAAGCTGTCGGACATCCGGCGCCTCGACCCCCCTGAAACGCAACCAAGGAGGCGCCGATGCGCACGATGCTCTTATCCTTTCTGTCGGTAGCGGCCCTGCTCGCCACCGCACCCGCTTCGGCGGAAGGCAGGCTCACCATCTACACCTATGACAGCTTCACCGCCGAATGGGGGCCGGGCCCGCAGGTGAAGAAAAACTTCGAGGCCGAATGCGGCTGCCAGGTCGATTTCGTTTCGGTGGCCGACGGCGTCGCCCTGCTCAACAGGGTGAAGCTGGAAGGCGTGTCGACGAAAGCCGACATCGTGCTGGGCCTCGACACCAATCTCACGGCCGAGGCGCGGGCTACGGGGCTGTTCGCGGCCCATGGCGCGACGCCGCAGGTGAACGTTCCGGGCGGCTGGAACGACGATATGTTCGTGCCCTACGATTATGGCTATTTCGCCGTGGTCTATGACACGGAAAAGCTGCCCACGCCGCCGGCCAGCCTCAAGGAACTGGTCGAGGGAGATGCGTCGCGGAAAATCGTCATCCAGGACCCGCGCACCTCGACGCCGGGCCTTGGCCTGCTTTTGTGGGTGCGTTCGGTTTATGGCGACGAGGCGGGGGCTGCATGGGAAAAGCTGAAGCGCCGCGTGCTGACGGTGACGCCGGGCTGGAGCGAGGCCTATGGGCTGTTCACCAAGGGCGAAGCGCCGATGGTGCTCTCCTACACGACGTCGCCCGCCTATCACATGATCGCCGACAAGACCGGCCGCTATCAGGCCGCCGCCTTCGCGGAAGGGCATTATCTTCAGGTCGAGGTGGCCGGCATCACCGTTGCCGGTGCGAAGAACCCGCTGGCCGAAAAATTTCTCGCCTTCATGACCGGGCCGGGCTTTCAGGATACGGTTCCCGAAACGCAGTGGATGTATCCGGCGGGCGAGACCGACACGCCGCTCGATCCTGCCTTCGACAAGCTGGTGAAGCCGGCAAAGACCCTGCAATTCAGCCCGCAGGAGGTCGCCGACAACCGCAAGGCGTGGGTGGACGAGTGGCTGGCCGCGATGAGCAGGTAAGAAGACTTGGCCGATCGCGTCGCCTCTGCGCACCGGGACGCGCGCGTCGCCGCCGGCATCGTGGCGCTGGCGGCGATCTCGCTGCTGATCGGCGGCGCGTTTGCGGGACTGGCGTTCGAAGGCCTGCGCGATCCCTCCGGCGCGCTGGCCGCCTTCGATCCCTATATGCTCAGGGTCGCCCGCTTCACGCTGTGGCAGGCGCTGCTGTCGACGCTTTTGTCGGTCGTGCCGGCGCTGTTCGTGGCCCGGGCTCTCGTGCGCCATCCGCATTTTCCGGGGCGCGGCCTCATCCTCCAGCTTTTCGCCGTGCCGCTGGCATTGCCGGCTCTGGTAGCCGCCCTCGGGGTGCTGGCGCTCTATGGCCGCGCCGGTTATTTCGCCGGGTTTCTTTCCACGGCGGGCGGCGAGACATGGCCAGGCATTTATGGCCTTTCCGGTATTCTGGTCGCGCATGTGTTCTTCAACCTGCCGCTGGCCACGCGGCTGTTCGTCGAGGCCTTGCAGACGGTACCGTCCGACCAGTGGCGGCTGGCGAGCCAGCTTGGCATGGGGGCGCGCGCCGGTTTCCGGCTGATCGAATGGCCGGTGCTGCGGCAGGCGCTGCCGGGTGTCGCGGGACTGGTGTTCATGCTGTGCGTGACCTCCTTCACCATCGTTCTGACGCTTGGCGGCGGACCCCGCGCCACGACGCTCGAAGTGGCGATCTATCAGGCGCTGCGTTTCGATTTCGATCCCGCGCGCGCAACGGCCCTGACCGCTTTGCAAATCGTGCTGACGCTCGCCATCGTCTTTGTTTTGAGCCGCCTCGGCGCCGGCGCGGCAGCCGAGGCGAACCTCTCGGTTGCGCCCCGGCGGTTCGTTTCGGCGGGGTCCGGCGAGACCGTGCTGAACGCGGCCCTGATCGTGCTTGCCCTGCTGTTCGTCGCCGGCCCCATGGCGGCAACTGTTGCAGCCGGTTTGCAGGCTGATCTTGCGCGTCTGGTCATGGAACCCGCTGTGCAGGGCGCTGCATTGACCAGCCTCGTTCTGGCGCTGTTGTCGGCATTGCTGGCGGCGGCCCTTTCCATGGCGCTGGTGATGGCAAGGCAGGCGCTTGCGCTGCGCCGCGCCGGCACGCGCCGTCCGCTGCTCGAATATCTCGCCGATACGGGGGCAGGCTTCGTGCTGGTGGTGCCGCCGATCGTCGTCGGGGCGGGCTGGTTCATCTTGCTGCGCCATGTGGCCGATGTGTTCGCTTTCGCGCCGGTGCTGGTCGTTACCGTCAATGCGGTGATGGCGATGCCTTTTGCACTGAGAGCCCTGCGCCCGGCCTATGATGCGGCCAGCGTCCGCCACGAGCGGTTGTGCGCCCAGCTCGGCATCGGCGGCTGGACGCGGTTCCGGCTGATCGACTGGCCTTGGCTGCGCCGGCCCCTGGCAACGGCCGCGGCTTTCGCCATGGCGCTGTCGCTGGGCGATCTCGGCGTCATCGCGCTGTTCGGCTCCGATGCGGTGCAGACGCTGCCCTATCTGCTTCTGGCGCGCATGGGCAGCTACCGCACGGCGGACGCGGCGGGGCTGGCGCTCATGCTGGGGCTGGCCTGCCTTGCCCTGATGTTCCTGTCCGCCCGGCTGGCGAAAGAGGCAAAGCCATGACCCGACCGGAAGCATCAGGCGTGGAAGTGCGGCTGGACAAGGTGACGTTCAGCTATGGCGAGACGGCGTTCGCCTTCGATGTGGCGTTCCGGCCGGGCTGCATCGCGGCCATCATGGGGCCGAGCGGATCGGGCAAGTCGACGCTGCTCAATCTGGTGGCCGGTTTCGAGATGCCGCAGACCGGCCGGGTGCTGATCGGCGGGCGCGACGTGAGCGGCGATCCGCCGGCGGCACGGCCCGTTTCCATGGTGTTTCAGGAAAACAATCTGTTCGCGCATCTTTCCGTGGAGCAGAATGTGGGGCTCGGCCGTTCGCCATCGTTGCGCCTGAGCGGCGGCGACCGCGATGCGGTGGCGCAGGCGCTGGAGCGCACCGGCCTTGGCGGCAAGGGGAGGCGGCTGCCGCGCGAATTGTCGGGCGGCGAGCGCCAGAGGGTGGCGCTGGCGCGGGTTCTGGTGCGCGAGCGCCCGGTTCTTCTGCTCGACGAGCCCTTCGCGTCGCTGGGGCCGGCATTGCGCGAGGATATGCTGGACCTGGTGGCCGGTTTGCAGGCCGAACGCGGCATGACGGTGCTGTTCGTGACCCATCAGCCCGAGGATGCGCGGCGCATCGCCCACGACATGACCTTCATCGACGCCGGAAAACCGGTGGCGAGCGGTCCGGTCGGCGACTTCTTTGGCGAGGCTGGACCGGAGGCCTTCCGGCGCTATATCGGCCTCTCCTGAAGATCGCGGCGAATGTTTGCCCGCATGCGGACATAATTTGCCATCAATGCGACATTAGGGAATATGGCGCAACCGGTCGAATCGTGGCCGTTCTTGAGCGTGTCGCCCGAAAGCGGGCGCCGGTTCGGGTGCGGCGGCATGGGTGGAAACGGGAATTTGAGGCGTCAAGGAGCCGATCTGAAAGATCGCGGCGCGCTTTGAAGCGATTCCAGCCGGGTGCATGGCGATCTTGCGTCCGGGATTGTGTAGGAACAAAGAGATAGAGCATGGGAGGTGATCCCTTTTTCACCGGAAATGCTCTGGTTATGTCGGGGCGCGGGCACGGTCAGCGTCACAGCCGTGGAAAGGAAGTTCATCTGTCGTCCGTCGTCGAGCCCGAACGCAAACAGTTCCCGACCCGAGCTTTCCTGCTTGCGGGCGTCGCCTTGGCGCTGACCGCATGTCAGACCATCGTGCCGCCGGACATGCAGGAATCGGCGTTCCGGCCTTCCACCAAGCCGGTGACGGTGGATAATGTCACCGCCAACAACAAGCTGGCGGAACTGGCGCGCGCGCAGCATCCGCGCATTCTGGCGACCTATGGCGGCGAATATTCCGATCCTAGGCTGGAGCGGATGGTGGCCAAGGTCATCGGCAGCCTGACCACGGTTTCGGCAAATCCGACCCAGAATTACCGCATCACCATTCTCAATTCGCCCAATGTCAACGCCTTCGCTTTGCCGGGCGGCTATCTCTACATCACGCGCGGCCTTCTGGCGCTCGCCAATGATTCGTCGGAACTGGCGGCCGTGGTGGCGCACGAGATGGGCCACGTCACCGCCAATCACGGGTTGCAGCGGCAGCGGCTGGAAGCGGAAGAAGGGCTGGCCACCAAGGTCGTCTCCGACGTTCTGGGCGACAGCC
Source organism: Alphaproteobacteria bacterium (assembly GCA_036678505.1). Taxonomy (GTDB): domain Bacteria; phylum Pseudomonadota; class Alphaproteobacteria; order Rhizobiales; family Rhizobiaceae; genus Mesorhizobium. Next base: position 9,151 of record JAZIHP010000054.1, on the reverse strand, counting down.
CGACGGCCAAGGCGGCGCTCATCCGCGGCAAGCTGAGGCTCGCCCAGTTCTCGCGCAATCAGGAGCTGGAAGCCGACGTCATCGGCATCCGGTCGGTGGGCGAGGCGGGCTACGATCCTTATGCGGCGAGCCGCTTCCTGCAATCCATGTCGGCCTACACCGATTTCCGCTCGGTCAGCGGGGCGACCGACGCCAGCCTCGATTTCCTCGCGACGCATCCGAACACGCCGCAACGCATCGAACTGGCGCTGCGCCACGCGCGCCAGTTCGGCCAGCCGGGCACCGGCACCCGCGATCGCGACAGCTATCTGGCCGGCATCGATGGCCTGCTCTATGGCGACACGCCCGATGAGGGCTATGTGCGCGGCAACAATTTCCTGCATCCCAAGCTCGGCATTTCCTTTTCGGTGCCGGACGGGTTCATGATCGACAATTCGGCCGCCGCCGTGACCGCCACGGGTCCGGGCGACATGGCGGTGCGCTTCGACGGAGTGTCGCTCGATCCGAACCGGTCGCTGCCCGATTATATCCGCAGCGGCTGGGTGGCCGGGCTCGAAACGGACAGCGTGCGTGAAACGACCATCAACGGCAGCCCGGCGGCAACCGCGCGGGCGCGGGCCGAGGGCTGGCAGTTCGATGTGACCGTCATCCGGGCCGGCAGTCAGGTCTACCGGCTGTTGACCGCCGCGCCTGCGGCCAGCACGTCTCTCGACAGCGTCGCAAGGGCCGTCGGCGGCTCGTTCCGGGTGCTTACGCAGGCCGAGAAGGACGCTCTCAAGCCGCTGCGCATAAGGGTCGTCACCGTCAGGCCCGGCCAGAACATGGGCATGCTGGCGGCGCAGATGGTGGGTGTCGACCGCAAGCTCGACCTGTTCAGGGTGCTGAATGCGCTGGCGCCGGGCGCCACGATTTCGGCCGGAGACAAGGTCAAGATCGTTACCGACAGATAGAGCGTTTCAGGCGATGATGTCGGGGTTTCAGGCGATGATGTCGGGGATGATGCGGTCTCCCACCGAGCGCAGCCGGTCCTTGAGCGCGAGCTTCTTCTTTTTCATGCGCTGAATTTGCAACGGGTCGCAGCCCGTGGCGATCATGGCGTTTATCGCGGCGTCGAAATCGGCGTGATCCTGCTTCAAACGCGCAAATTCGAGTCGAATCTCGGCCTGTTCCTGCTCGGACATTAGCTACCATATATAAAACTCGACGCCCGCCGCGTGCCGCGACGGATGTCCGATTAGGAGGGGAAGAGGTTTGAAAAAACCGCTCGCTGGCAAATCACTACCACATTTTGGCCAAGGGTGGAATGCAACCCTTATGCGTTCGACAACCGCCGCCGTTGATGGCACAGTGTCATGCAGCCGTCACACATGTGGACCGGCAACATCGGTGGCGGCTGCAATCGAGGAAACCATGAAAGGGAGAACCAATCATGTCTCTTGCATCCCATCTTGACGAACTCAGCAGGAAGCACAGCGATATCGAGCGGCAGATCAATGCGGCGATGCTGCATCCATCCATAGACGCTCTCGAAATCGCGAACCTGAAGCGACGCAAGCTGGCCATCAAGGACGAGATTGAGAAACTCAAGGCCCAACCCACCTCTCACTGAAATTTCACCGGCTGGACGGCCGGAAACCCGGCAGATCCGTCAGCGGCTTCGGGCCGCTTGCCGGGAGGGCCGTTTTTTACCGGTTGACGGCGCGGCTGCACTTGGAAGACGCCTGCGGGCACCCGGCGCGATTTTCCAGTGATTTCCCATCACATGGCAGCCGCGTGCATCGGCGGCATTGACAAGACCGGTTGCGTCCTCCACCTCATGGCGGAGTTTCGCGTGCCCGTCCGCGCGGGGCCGGCGCCGGTTTCGCCGGATGCCGGGTTCAGGTTTCCGGTTTCGGTTTCCGGGCGGGCATGCGCAATGTAATGCAGCAGGGCTTGCGACGTGTCCGGCCGGATGCGGACAAGCCCATGGAATAATGTCAGAGGCAGCCGGGCATGACCGGATACTATTCCTCTCCGTTCCCGCGCCGCGCATCGGTTGGCGTCGATGTCGGCGGCGTCATGGTCGGTGGCGATGCGCCTGTCGTGGTCCAGTCGATGACCAACACCGACACGGCCGATATCGACGGCACGGTTGCACAGGTCGCCGCCCTGCACAGGGCCGGCTCCGAGCTGGTGCGCATCACGGTCGACCGCGACGAGAGTGCGGCGGCGGTGCCGAAGATCAGCGAGCGGCTGGCGCGGCTGGGCATCGATGTGCCTCTGGTCGGCGATTTCCACTATATCGGCCACAAGCTTCTGGCCGATCATCCGGCCTGCGCCGAGGCGCTGGCGAAATACCGCATCAATCCCGGCAATGTCGGCTTCAAAGACAAGAAGGACAAGCAGTTCGCCGATATCGTGGAAATGGCGATCCGCTACGACAAGCCGGTGCGCATCGGGGTGAACTGGGGTTCGCTCGACCAGGAGCTGCTGACGCGGCTGATGGACGAGAATCAGGCCAGCGGCTTCCCGATGACCGCGCAGCAGGTGACGCGCGAGGCGATCGTGCGGTCGGCGATCCTGTCGGCCCATATGGCGGAAGACATCGGCCTCGCCCGCAACCGCATCATTCTTTCGGCGAAGGTCAGCGGCGTTCAGGACCTGATCGCGGTCTATGCCGAGCTGGCGCGGCGCTGCGACCACGCGCTGCATCTTGGCCTTACCGAAGCCGGCATGGGCTCCAAAGGCATTGTCGCCTCCTCGGCGTCGATGGGCATCCTGCTCCAGCAGGGCATTGGCGACACCATCCGCATTTCGCTGACGCCGGAGCCCGGCGGCGACCGCACGCGCGAGGTGCAGGTGTCGCAGGAACTGCTCCAGACGATGGGTTTCCGTCAGTTCGTGCCGATCGTGGCGGCGTGTCCGGGTTGCGGGCGCACCACCTCGACGGTGTTTCAGGAACTGGCGCAGACCATTCAGGAAGACATTCGCCGCAACATGCCTCTCTGGCGCACGCGCTATCCGGGCGTGGAGCGGCTCAAGGTGGCCGTCATGGGCTGCATCGTCAACGGGCCGGGTGAATCCAAGCATGCCGATATCGGCATATCGCTGCCCGGCACCGGCGAGACGCCTTCGGCACCGGTGTTCATCGACGGCCAGAAGGCGGCGACGCTGCGCGGTCCTAACATCGCCGCCGACTTCGAGAAGATGGTTTGCGAATATATCGAAAGCCGCTTCGGTATGGGGATCACAGCCAAGGCTGCCGAGTAGCCAAGGCTGCCGAGTAATGCCGGGCGCCCGCACCGGCGCCGTGCAATCAGGCGGGCGGATCCAATGTCGCGCAAGGGTGGAAACACGAACATAAGACGCCGGACCGCTTTTGGCCGTAGGCTTGCCGCGCTGGCGTCGCTGGTTGCGATCGCCGCTGCTTTCACGATTGCGCCGGTCCGTGCCGATCCGCCGAAGCCGGCGCGTGACCGGCTGGTCGACCGGGTGTGCGACCTCATCGAGTTTCATTCGGATCGCGCCGGACTGCCGCGCGATTTCCTTGCACGGCTGATCTGGAAGGAAAGCCGCTTCGATCCTGATGCGGTCAGTCCCGTGGGGGCGGAAGGCATCGCCCAGTTCATGCCGGGCACGGCGAAGATGCGCGGGCTGGCCGATTCCTTCGATATCGAGCAGGCCATTCCGGCTTCGGCTGCCTATCTGGGCGAATTGAAGGCCGAACTCGGCAATCTGGGCCTTGCCGCCGCCGCCTATAATGCCGGCGAAAGCCGGGTGGCGCGGTGGCTTTCCTCCGGCGGCTTTCTGCCGCTGGAAACGGAAAACTACGTGCTCGACATCATGGGCGAGCCGGCCGACGTCTTTTCCGACCGGGCCTATGCCGGCAAGGTGCAGCTCCTGCATCCGGAATTCGGCTTCGGCGCGGCTTGCCGGCGCCTGCCGGTCTCGGCCCCGTCGACCATCGCCATGGCGACCGTGCCGGTCAAGCCGTGGGGCGTGCAGGTGGCGGGCGGCTTCAACCGGGCGGCGGTGATCCGGCAATGGCAGCGTTTGCAGGCCAGCCATGCCGCCGTGCTCAAGGGACACGATCCGGTGGTGAGCCGGGTGCGCTCGCCGCGCGGACGGCGCGGCATTTACGCGGTGCGCATCGGTGCCGGAAGCCGTTCGCAAGCCGATGCCATCTGCCGGAAACTGCGTGGCTCCGGCGGCTCCTGCGTGGTGCTGCGCAACCGCTGATCTTTCAGGCCGGCGATGTCGTCACGCGGATTTCGCCGTCAGCGTCTCGCCGAGCCAGTTGCCGATCTTGGCCGCCAGCCGGTCCGGCGATACGGGCTTGGGCAGATAATCGTCCATGCCGGCATCGAGGCATTTTTCGCGGTCGCCTTTCAGCGCATGGGCGGTAACGCCGATGATCGGTATGCGGCTGCCGCTGGCGCGTTCGGAGGCCCGGATCACGCGGGTTGCTTCATATCCGTTCATGTCCGGCATGGAGACATCCATGAGGATCAGCCTCGGGTTCAGCGCCCGGTGCATGTCCACCGCGGTGCGGCCGTTGCCGGCGATGCGGTAGCTGAGGCCCAGCCCGTTGAGGATCTGGCTGAACACCATCTGGTTCACCTCGTTGTCTTCCGCGATCAGAATGTCGATCGCCGCGCCCGGCCCGTCTTTTCCTGAAACCGATATGCCTGAAGCCGATATGCCTGAAGCCGATATGATCGCCGGTTTTTCGGCGCGCTGCCTCGCCCGCGCCGGCTCGCGCACAAACTGCGTCGTGCCCGGCTGCGCGTGCGATTTCTGGATGGCCGATATGATCGTTCCCAAAAGCACGGCCGAACGCGCCGGCTTGGTCAGGTGCGCGGCGATGCCGTAATCGATAACCAGACGGCCGAAATCCACCTGATCCACGGAGGTCAGCAGCACCACGGGTATGGAGGAGAAACGGCGGTCGGCGGCCAGTGCGCGCGCCACATCCGCGCCGTTCATGCCGGGCATCTGGTAATCGAGAATGATGCAGTCGACGGAGGCGCCAAGCTGGGTCGCCCGCTCAAGGAAGGCGAGGCCGACGGCGCCGCTTTCGGCGGCCGCGCAATCGAAGCTCCAGCTGCGCAACTGTTCCTGCAAGATATCGCGATTGACCGGATTGTCGTCGATGATCAGCACGCGCGCGCCGGTGACGTCGCCGGGGATGTTCTCGTCTTCGACATGGGTGTCATGCACGGGCATCGGCACGCTGAACCAGAAGATCGAGCCGCGCCCCTGTTCGCTGCTCACGCCCATCTTGCCGCCCATCAGCTCCACCAGCCGGGCTCCGATGGCAAGGCCGAGGCCGGTGCCCTCGTGCCGGCGGGTCGAGGAGGCGTCCACCTGCGCGAATTTCTCGAACACGCTTTCCAGCTTTTCCGCCGGAATGCCGATGCCGGTGTCCTCGACGCTGACCTTCAGCATTGCAACGCCATCCGCCACCTCGCCGCTGACATCGACCAGGACGTGGCCCTTTTCGGTGAATTTCACGGCATTGCCGAGCAGGTTGGTGATGATCTGGCGCAGGCGGCCGGCGTCTCCCACCATGAAAGGCGGCAGGCGGGGGTCGACGCGCACGATCAGTTCGAGGTTCTTTTCGGCGACGCCCGCCGAAACCAGCGTGGCCACGTCCTCCACCGCTTCGCTGAGCCGGAAGGGCGCGGGGCTCAGCGTCAACTGGCCGGCATTGATCTTGGAGAAATCCAGAATGTCGTTGATGATGGTCAGCAGCGCATGGCCGGATTTCACGATCACATCGGTGAAGGTCTTCTGGCGCGGGGTCAGGTCGGTATTGGCCAGAAGTTCCGCCATGCCGAGCACGCCATTCATCGGCGTGCGGATTTCATGACTCATATTGGCGAGGAATTCGGACTTGGCGCGGTCGGCCTCCTCGGCGCGCTTCAGCGATTCCGCCGTGCGGGCGAAGGCGCGCCGGATGGCCTTTTCCATGGGCCGGAAGATCCAGAACGTGACGCCCGCCAGCGTCAGGGCGAAGATGATCGTTCCCCAGGTGAGCAGGACGGAGGAGCGGGCGTCGGCCAGACGGCGTTCGCTGTCCAGCGCGACGCGCGCGCGCATCAGCAGGGGCTGCGCGAACAGGGTGTTCTGGTTGAGGACGTCGCGATGGTTCCAGTCGTCGAGGCTTTTCACCTGCGTCATCAGGGCGAGGTTGCGGGCCATGTCGCGCGCAGACCACATGAGATCGCGATTGACCGAGGCCGTCGCGAGCGCGTCCGTCGTGTTTTGCGTCATCCGGGGCGAGAGTTCCGTCAGATCGGCGGTGATCTGCTCAATGCCCTGGGTCAGCCTGCGGGCGTGCAGGCCGGCCGATCCGGTAAGCTCCTCCCTGGTGGTGACATGCCATGCGGATGCGGCGTTTTCAGCGAAGTTCGCTGCATTGTCGAGGCTGGTGCCGAGGCTGGCGATGAGCGCGCTCAGCATGTCGACGCGGTTGCGATAGGTATTGATATGGTTGAGGGCCGCGATCAGGCCGATCACCGTCAGCGCCAGCACGGTGAGGCCGGACAGATACCTGATCCGGACAGACCGGATAAACGACGAATATTCCGGCATGCGCAGTCCCCAGCTCATCCACGCAATTCCAAAGCGCGTCGCGATCTTTCGGATTCGCTCCTTACGCCTCAGATCTCGTTCCACGCATGTCGTTGTCCCGAAACCGGATCCCCTTTCGGGCGACAAGCATTAATGGCCGGGATTACGCTCTATATACCATTAACATTCCGTTGCGGGAGGGGCGGCCAGGATCACCTGTCGCGATGGGCCACGAAATGAGCCGCCTGCTTGAGGACCGCGGCGTTTTCGCCATAGGGTTCGAGCAGGGCGGAAGCCTGCTCGACAAGACCGTGAAGCTGGCCGCGGGCCCAGTCCGGCCCGTGCAGGGCGGCAAGGGTTGCCTTGCCGGCGGCGGCGTCCTTGCCGGTGGCCTTGCCGAGCTGGCCGGCATCGGCCGTCAGGTCGAGCAGATCGTCGGCAAGCTGGAAAGCGAGCCCGATGGCCGAACCGAATTCGGCCAGCCGCTCGCGGTCGCCGTCGCCGGCGCCGGCGACGATGGCGCCGGCCTCGCAGGCATAGCGGAACAACGCGCCGGTCTTCATCGCCTGGAGGCGGATGATGCCGGCTTCGCCGGGTTTTTCCTGCCCGGCGGAAAGATCGAGCATCTGGCCGCCCACCATTCCGCCGGGGCCGGAGGCGCGGGCAAGGCCGCGCACCAGCGCAAGGCGCGCTGCCGGCGGCACGGCCGCCCGCGCGGCTGCGGGCATTGCCGCCGGGCCCCGGTCATGGACATCGTCGGAGAGAATGTCAAAAGCCAGCGTCAGCAGCGCGTCGCCCGCCAGAATGGCGGTGGCTTCGTCGAAAGCCTTGTGGACCGTCGGCTGGCCGCGGCGCATGTCGTCGTCATCCATCGCCGGCAGGTCGTCGTGAACCAGCGAATAACAATGCACGCATTCGAGTGCTGCGGCGACGCGCAGCGCTTCCGGCTGGCGCGCCCTGGCGCCGAACAGGGCGGCGCTTTCGACGACCAGGAAAGGCCGCAGGCGTTTGCCGCCGTTGAGCACGCCATGGCGCATGGCGGCGATCAGGCGCTGCGGGCGCACGATCTCGCCGGGCAGCGGGTTCTGGCCGAGGATGCCGCGCAGCAGCGTCTCCACGGACCGAGCCCGTTCATCGAGCAGGGATTCGAAGCGAATTCGGGCATCGTTTTCCATGCCGGGACGGGTAGCCGACGCGCAGACATTGCGCAAGAAGCCAAGCACCTTTATGCGGAAAGGGGGAATGCGGGAGCGGCCGGGTGTCGGAACCGATCATAGAGCAGGAGACCGAGGGGCTGGTCCATCGGCAAGGGAGCAGAACTTCGCGATCCAGGGCCGGAGGCAGACGCCGGGGCTGGCTGCGCGCGCTCGTCCGGCTCGCGGTAATCGCCGCGCTGGCGCCGGCGGTGCTGACCCTCTTTTACCTGCCGCCCTTCGTGCATCCGGTTTCGACGCTCATGCTGAAGGACCTGGCCACGTTTTCCGGTTACGATCGACGCTGGGTGTCGCTGGACGACATCGCGCCGGTGCTCGCTCATTCCGTGATCATGTCGGAGGACGGGCAGTTCTGTTCGCATCACGGCGTGGATCTGGGCGAATTGCGGGCCGTGGTCAACGATGCGCTGGCAGGCGGCGAAGCGCGCGGGGCGTCCACGATCACCATGCAGACGGTGAAGAACCTCTATCTGTGGCACAAGCCGTTCACCACGCTGCGCAAGGGGGTGGAGCTGCCGCTCGCGGTCTATGTCGATATGGTGATGTCGAAACGGCGCATCATGGAAATCTATCTCAACGTGGCCGAATGGGGACCGGGCATCTATGGCATCGAGGCGGCTGCGCAGCATCATTTCGGCGTCTCTGCGGCCAGGCTGACGCGCCGGCAGGCAGCGCTTCTGGCGGTCACGCTGCCCAATCCGCAGGCGCGCAATCCGGCAAAGCCGGGGCCGGGCCTGCGCCGGCTCGCCAATCTGATAGAGCGGCGCGCCGCCCGTTCGGGCAGCTATGTCGGCTGCCTCAAATCAGCGCGCAGCTAAAAAACTTGGCTCCCCCCGCTGGCCAAAAGCCTGTCAGGCGTGTATAGGCACGCCACTTTCATCTGGAATTTGGCCCTGCAAGGCGGCCCTTGATCAAGGGCGAAGCGGGCTGTCGAACATGAGCGGAGCATATCCATGGCCGTACCGAAGCGAAAAACCTCCCCGTCCAAGCGCGGCATGCGCCGTTCGGCCGACGCGATCAAGGCGCCGACCTATGTCGAGGACAAGAACTCCGGCGAGATGCGTCGTCCGCATCACGTCGACCTGAAGACCGGCATGTATCGCGGTCGCCAGGTTCTGACGCCGAAGGAAGGCTGATCCTTTCAAGGCGCGTCGCGATCTTTCGGGCTCGCTCCCTGCGCTTCACGTTCCTGTTTTTACGCATGTCGCCGTCCCGAACCGCTTACCGCGTTCGGGCGACCTGCTTCAGGATCGCCGAAAGCCTTGAAAAGACCGCCTTCGGGCGGTCTTTTTCGTTTGCGCCGCCTGCCGGGGCTGTTCCGTCCGGAGCCGTCCGGGGCGGGGCTGTCTGGGGCCGGTCTCTTATACACCTAACCGAGCCCA
>JAZIHP010000053.1:0-25423 GCA_036678505.1 Alphaproteobacteria bacterium | reverse complement strand
AGGACGATTTCGACCGCACCATGGCGGTTCATCCGACCGCTGCGGAGGAGCTCGTCACCATGTACAAGCCCACTTACCGGGTGCGCAACGGCGAGCGGATCGACTGACCCGCCCGCCGCAGGCCGGATTACAGGATGGTTCCGGTCAGAACCAGAGCCGCTACCGTGAAGTAGATGGCAAGGCCGGTCACGTCGACCAGCGTCGCCACGAAAGGTGCCGATGCGCTGGCCGGATCGAAGCCGATGCGCTTGAGGATGAAGGGCAGCATCGATCCGGTCAGGGAACCGAATGTCACGATGCCCACGAGCGCCAGCCCGATGGTCAGGGCGATGAGGTGCCAGTAGGGGCCGTAATCGTAAAGGCCGAGATATTGCCACAGGACGATGCGGACCATGCCGACGGCGCCGAGCATGGTGCCGAGCACCAGGCCGCTCGGCAATTCGCGCAGCGCGACCCGCCACCAGTCGCCCAGCGAAAGCTCGCGCAGGGCCAGCGCCCGGATGACCAGTGAGGTGGCCTGCGAACCGGAATTGCCGCCCGAACTCATGATCAGCGGGATGAACAGGGTGAGCACGATGGCCTTTTCGAGTTCCACCTCATAATGCTGCATGACGCTTGCCGTCAGCATCTCGCTCAGGAACAGGGCGCACAGCCAGCCGCCGCGCTTTCCGATCATGGAAAAGAAGCCCATCTTCATATAGGGCTCGTCCAGCGCCTCCATGCCGCCGAGACGGTGCACGTCCTCGGTGTTTTCCTCGATCATCGTGTCCAGAACGTCGTCCACGGTGACGATGCCCAGGATCTTGTCGTCTTCCACCACCGGTACGGCAAGCAGGTCGTATTTGCGGATCAGCTGCGCCACCTGCTCGACATCCATCAGCGGCGGCACGCAAACCGGCATGGTGTCGGCGGCGATCGAGACGATGCGCTCGTTGGGCTGGCTGGTGATCAGCTTGCGCAGGCCGAAGGCGCGCAGCAGATGATGCGTGACAGGATCGACCACATAGATCGCGTAGACCGTCTCGCGGGTGCGCTCCACCTGACGGATATAGTCGAGCGTGCGCTCCACGGTCCATTCGGGTGGGACGCTGACATATTCGGTGGTCATGATCGAACCGGCGCTGCCTTCCGGATAGCCGAGGATCGCCAGCAGCGAATGGCGCAGCGAAGGCGCCATGGCATGCAGCAGTTCCGATCTGGCCGGTTCGGACAGCTCGCGCAGCACGTCGGCGGCGCGGTCGGCCGACATTTCGGCCAGCAGCCTGCCGGCGCGCGGCCGGGGCAGGGCGGTAATCAACTCCGATGCGTCTTCAAGCTCGGGCTGGTCGAAGATTTCGACGGCGCGTTCAAACGGCACCTGTGCGAGCAGCTCGGACGCCAGGTCGCGCGGCTCGTTGTTCAGCGCTTCGACCATGTCCGCGACATGGTCGTTGGCGAGAATACGGGCGATTGCGATGGCGTCGCCGCTCGTTGCGGGCGAAAAATTTGTCATTGCTGCTCACTCCAGGCCGCCGGCCGGAGGTGAGCCCGAAAGGTCACATCAGACAGACGGCGATTTTATTCGGCTGTAACTGTCGCCAGACATGGCGGGGTTGACCTTTCCGATCGCAGGTTTGGTTGAAGGCTGCGAGCGGTCGCAACATAGGAAAGTAGGAGGGCAAGTCAACCGGCAATGAGACGGGAAATCCGGCCGGATCAATTTTGGCTGCCGGTTCGCACACGGCGGCGCGCAACAGGCAGCCGGCCATCTGCCGCCTGTGGCTTCCGGTTGAGAATCTGGGTGAGTTCCGGCGGCAGGCCGGGCATCAGCGGCTCCTTTGTCGCCACGCCGCCGGCGATGGTGAGGACGCTGTGATAGAATTCTTCGCCGGTGGCCGAACGCGGCGGATTCTGCTCGTGCATGACGCTGATAACCGTCACGCCGGGACAGTTGTCCCTGATGGCCTGATGGAAGGCGATCTTGCTTTCCGGGTCCAGCGCGCCTGTGGCTTCGTCGAGGAAGAGAAGACCGGGTTTATGCAGGATGATGCGGGCAACGACGAGCTTCTGCTTCTGGCCGCCTGACAGCAACTGGTCCCAGTTCCTGCCCGCGCGGGCCCCGTCCGCCAGATGTTCGATGAACTCGCCGAGCCCGGCCTTGTGCAGTGCCGCGGCAACCGCCGCGTCGCTGTGATTTTCCGGCGCCTGCGGCAGGCAGACAAGCTCCTTGAGGGCGACGGGCGGCAGCTTCACTTCCTGCGCGGCATAAAAGCTCGTCACGCCTTCGGGGAAGGCGACTGTGCCGCCGCCATAAGGCCACAGGCCGTTGAGGGCCTTGATCAGCGACGTTTTTCCGCAGCCGGATTCGCCCTTCAGGAAAGTCCATTCGCCACGCCGGAAGCCGATCCTGTCGCAAACCAGAAAAGGCTCGCTGCCATGGCCGTGATGGCTGAGGCGCAGGTTCTGGATGGCGAGCCCGAACACGGGGTTCTGGCTCATGTAGCGGAAGTCGCAATCGCCGGTGAGGCGATAGAAACTCACCGGTTCCTGCACGCTCTCGATGGCCCTGGCGAGATCGATGACGCGGCGGCTGTTGGCGCGCAGCGTCGCGATGGCCGGCATGACATGGATGAACCACGAACACTGGCTGATGAGCGAATTCACCAGCTCGGCCCCGGTGATGTAGCCCTTGAGGTCGATGCGGTTGTTGATGAAAGGCAGCAGGCCCGGTCCGTAGGCGACGATGCGGGCGCCGACGAAATTATAGATGCGCTCGAAGGAACCGTAACCGGCATTGATCCAGTTCAGCCGCCCCCAGGTGCGGTCGATCTCGGTGTAAAGGCGCTCATGCATGGCCTTTTGCACGGCTTCGCCCCGCGCGGATGCCACATGGAAGCTGCGCCGCAGCAGGGTGGAAAGCTCGCCGCGATAGCTGCCTTCGGCCTTCTGCATGCGGATCGACAAGCGCTCCAGCAGGCCCCCCAGCCGGATAGCGATCCATGTGTTGACCGGCACATAGGCGGCAACTGCCGCCAGCGCGAAGACCAGGCCGCCATATTCACCCAGAAATTCAAAGCCGCGCACCCCGGTCGAGGTTTCGAGCAGTTTCTGGCCGACGAAGAAAACCGAACTCGCCACCGCAATGACGCCCATGGCAAGGCCGATGGTGCCGCCGGTCATGCCCTTGATCGATTCCTGTATGCGCTGGTCGATATTGTCGGGTGCGGTGTCCGCGCCTTGCTGGGCGTGGAAATGGGTGTGGTTGGCATCCAGCAGCGCTGCGTTGAAGCTGGCGTCCAGCCAGGCGCGCCAGCGGCGATGCAGCGTGGCCGACACGAAGCTCTTGGCGCCGGTGATGCCCGCATCCTTGAACACGACCAGGGCGACGAGAATGGCGGCGTTGCTGAGAAGGCTGGCGAGCGGCTCCTCGTTCGCCGGACTGTGAAAATAGGCGATGGAGTTGACGAGTTCACCCGAAGCCACGGCGAACCACACCCCGACCTTGCTGGAGAATGCGGTGAGGAATGCCACGATGAGCGTAAGGCCCCACGCCTCCTTCCACCTGTCGGAGAACCAGTAGGCGCGCATCAGCCCCCGGAACGACTGCATCGCGGACACGGGCGTGCGGGAAGCCGGCACCGTCTTGCCGTCGCTCCTGCCGCCTCTCCGCCGTGCTGTGCCGTACCTGAACACGATGCCGATCCGAACCTCTCGAATTTTGTTAAAAATGGTAACATTGCTTGATCAGATTCAATGAGCAATGTGTCGGGAACAGGAACGCCGTCGCATGACGTGGCTTCCGTGCCACAGCGCGCCAAACGCGAAACCGTCGCTTTGAAAACAGGAAAAACAAGCCAAATCAGAGGACTATGGTTTTCTCCTGAATCTCTTTCATGGTTTACGCATGGTAAAGGGATGACGGGCGCCGGCTGTGGGAGAAGCGCAGCGCATCGCGCTTTTTCTCTGCCTGCTTGATGATGGGAGCCGCCGGTCCCGGCGAATCAGCTGTCCATGCTGGTTCAGGAATGAACGCGCCCGCCGATGCCTGTCGGACGCAGGGTAAATTGCAGGCTGGCACTAAGGTGCCGCTTCATGTATGGAGCGACGTTTCCTATACTATATAGGGGAGTAATGGGGCGAGACCCCCGGAAATTTAAGAGTGGTTGAGACAATGACGAAGTGGTCCCCGAATTCCTGGAGAACAATGCCGATCCAGCAGGTTCCGGCTTATCCGGACGCCGACGCGCTGCGGGCCGTCGAGGCCCAGCTCTCCAGCTTTCCGCCGCTCGTTTTTGCAGGTGAGGCACGCAAGCTGAAGAAGCAGCTTGCCAGCGTGGCCGCCGGTGACGCATTTCTCCTTCAGGGCGGCGACTGCGCCGAAAGCTTCGCGGAACATGGCGCGGACAACATTCGCGACTTCTTCCGCGTTTTCCTCCAGATGTCGGTCGTCCTGACCTTCGCGGCATCGCAGCCGGTGGTGAAGGTCGGCCGCGTTGCCGGCCAGTTCGCCAAGCCGCGTTCCGCCGACAATGAAACCCGTGGCGAGGTGACGCTGCCGAGCTACCGCGGCGACATCATCAATGGCATCGATTTCGAGGCGGCCTCGCGCATCCCCGATCCGCGCCGGCAGGTGATGGCCTATCGCCAGTCGGCGGCGACGCTCAATCTTCTGCGTGCCTTCGCGCAGGGCGGATATGCCAGTCTTGAGAACGTTCACCGCTGGATGCTGGGCTTCGTGTCCGACAGTCCCCAGGGCGAGAAGTATGAATCGCTTGCGCATCGCATCACCGAGACGATGGACTTCATGAAGGCCGTCGGCATCACCTCGGAAACCAACCATGCGCTGCGCGAGACCGATTTCTACACCAGCCACGAGGCGCTGCTTCTGGGCTATGAGGAAGCGCTGACCCGTGTCGATTCCACGTCGGGCGACTGGTATGCCACCTCCGGCCACATGATCTGGATCGGCGACCGTACGCGTCAGGCGGATCATGCCCACATCGAATATTGCCGGGGCATCAAGAACCCGCTCGGCCTGAAATGCGGTCCGAGCATCACGCCCGACAATCTGCTCGAACTTATCGACAAGCTGAATCCGGAAAACGAGCCCGGCCGTCTCACGCTGATCGCGCGCTTCGGTTCCGACAAGGCCGAGGATCACCTGCCGAAGCTGGTGCGGGCGGTGAAGGCCGAGGGCCGTTCGGTGGTCTGGTCGTGCGATCCGATGCATGGCAACACCATTACGGCGGCCGGCTACAAGACGCGGCCCTTCGACCGCATCCTCAAGGAGGTCCAGACCTTCTTCGAGGTGCACCGCGCCGAAGGGACCCATCCGGGCGGCATCCATGTGGAGATGACCGGCAAGAACGTGACGGAGTGCACGGGCGGTGCGCGTGCGATCACCGCCGAGGAGCTTCAGGATCGCTACCACACCCATTGCGACCCGCGCCTCAATGCCGATCAGGCGATCGAACTGGCTTTCCTGGTGTCCGACCTGCTGCGCGAGAACCGCCCGGCGGAACTCCAGCAGCAGGCTGCATCGGCCTGATCGCGCCCCGTCAGAAAAAGGAAAAAGGCGCTCTCTCCGGGCGCCTTTTTCATTTATGCCGCCGTATGGCCGCCGCATCGCCGGGGCGGGAAGGCGGCGGGAAGGCGATCGTCAGTCCTTCCGGTAGAGCAGCCATTTGTTGGTGCTTTCGGTGCCGATGTCCGAATGACGCGTCACGCGGTTTCTGCCCGTGACTTTCGAGCGATAGAGCGCCCTGTCGGCCTTGATATACAGTTCGTCCGAGGTTGCGGCTTCGGCAGCCATGCAGATGCCCATGGAGACCGTGACCGGCCCGTAATTCACGCCCGTCACCGGATCGCTGAACCGGGTTTGCTCCACCAGTTTGCGCAGGCGCTCGGCGATCTGGGTGGTGTTGTCCTCGCTCGTTCCTTCCACGATTATGGCGAATTCCTCGCCGCCTGTGCGGGCGACGAACACGTCGCGGCGCACGCTGGACTGGAATATGTCTGCGATGGACCGGATGATCCTGTCACCGACCGGGTGGCCGAAGCGGTCGTTGATCTTCTTGAAATTGTCGATGTCGGCAAGGATCAGCGCATTGAACAAGATGTCTTTTTGCGAACCGTAGATGCGCGTGATTTCCTTGTCGAAGGCGCGGCGGTTGAGGATTTGTGTCAGCGGATCGGTGTCGGCAAGGCGCTTGTATTCCTCAAGCTTGCACTTCACCGCTTCCAGCTCCTCGGATTTTTCGCTGAGCGTGCTTTCCACCTGCCTGCCGCGGTCGATGGTGGAGGACGTCGCCACAGCCACGGCGCTGACGATCTTCTGGAGAAGATCCCGCGAAATGGCGGTTCGGTTGGCCAGCCCGTCGGACGTTTCGCTCAGAATGCGGCCGTATTTTTCCACCTGCGTGCGTTCGCTGCGCAGGAGCGCGGCGACATCCTCAAGTTCGCGCGCGAGAACTTCGCGAGCCTGCTCCACGACACCCTGGCCGTAGTGATGAGCACAGAAGCGCTTGCCCACTTCATCCAGTTGCTGTTGCGTGGGGCGATCGCCGAGCGCCACTATGGCCAGCCCCAGCGAGGGGTTGGCCCCGCTGAGCGCTTCATAGAAGATTTCATAGTTGCGCGGCAGGCCGAGAACGCCCATGCGGCGCATCGTTGCCACCACAGCCCCGGCCAGGTCTTTCTGGGGTCTTTCCTGATGCGTTGCTGCGGCCTGCATGGATAGCTCGTTTGTCCGTTGTTCCGGCGCGCCAGCCAGGCGTACGCCCGATCGGGAGCCTTTTTATGCATCAGACAAGTGACGCGGTCCCATGCCCCCCATGCAAACCGCGCGCTGGGATTATTAGTCGGAGTGCGCTAAATCTTTATTAAAATGCTGCAACCGGATGTCACGAATATGCGCCCGTTCAACTTCAGGGATATGGCGGAATTAATTTCCGCGCATTGTCTGCTTTCACCATGCTTGCCGATTTGGAGCCTGTGATAGATAAGTGCATCCGGTTCACGGAACGGTCACATTTTTCCCGTTCTTGCGCCTGCAACCAGCACAGTGCCCCGCAGGAGGCAAAGACGACATGAAGCGGCTCATAGATGCATTTTTCAACTCGGCGCGGGCTTTTCGCCGCCTTGCCGGGGGCGAACCTGCTTTCCAGCAGGAACTGATCCTGTTGCTGATCGCCATTCCGGTGGGGTGGCTGGTCTCGTCCTCGTGGAGCGGCTATGCGCTTCTGATCGCGGCGGTGTTGTTCGTGATCCTCGTCGAAGTTCTCAACACCGGCATCGAGGCGACATGCAATGCCGTCAGCCGTGAGTTCGACATCGATATACAACTCGCCAAGGATTGCGGGTCGCTGGCGGTTCTGATCGCGATACTGTTGTCCGCAGGCGTCTGGGTGGTCGCCATCTTCGATCGGCTGTTCGGATCGCCGGTTTAGGCGTTTCCAGGAAAAGTGGAAACGCTTTTCCGGTTCGCAAACGCGACAAGACAAAGACCTGGAGCCATTCGGCGATTCCGTGAAACCATGAACGGCCCGACAGCGATTCCAGAAAAAATGCACAGTGGTTTTGCCTTCAGCCAGGCGGGGCCGTCTAATGCGTGTCGCGATGTTTCAGATCGGCTCCTTGCGCTTCAGGCCGTTGTGTTCACGCATGTCGTTGTCCCGAAACCGGTCTCCGCTTTCGGGCGGCGTGCTTTGGCGTCGCATGAATGCGGCTGATAAAACCGGCCGGGCAGCGGAAGCGGCGTTCGCCGGAGCATCCGCTGCTCCACAGATGGTTTCCTTCTGGGCGGACTCCCGCTAAACCGGCATCATGAACAAGAAGACATCGCCCGACATTCGCCGCCCCGATATTCGCCGCCCCGATATCCTCCGCCCCGATATCCTCCGCATCGCCATTGCCCAACTGAACCCCACGGTTGGCGATGTGGCGGCAAATCTCGCCAAAGCGCGGCAGGCGCGGGCCGATGCGGCCAGCCAGGGCGCCGATCTGGTATTGTTCACCGAATTGTTCATATCCGGCTATCCGCCGGAGGATCTGATCCTGAAACCCGCATTCCTCAAGGCTTGCGAGCGCGCCGCCGCGGAGATCGCGGCGGAAACGGCGGATGGCGGACCGGGCATCATCGTCGGCGTGCCATTGAAGCGCGACAGCGGCACCCACAATGCCGTGATCGTCGCCGATGGCGGCAAGATCATTGCCGAGCGCTTCAAGGTCGATCTGCCGAACTATGGCGAATTCGACGAGAAGCGTGTCTTCCAGGCGGGGCCGGATATGCCGGGTCCGGTGAATTTCCGGGGCGTTCGCCTCGGAATTCCGGTCTGCGAGGACATTTGGGGCGATTCCGGCGTGTGCGAAACGCTGGCCGAAAGCGGGGCCGAACTGCTGCTTGTCCCGAACGGGTCTCCCTATTGCCGCGGCAAGCTCGATATCCGCCATCAGGTCGTGATCCGGCAGGTGATCGAAAGCGGCCTGCCGCTGATCTATGCCAATCAGGCCGGCGGGCAGGACGAGCTGGTTTTCGACGGTGCATCCTTCGCCATCGGGGCCGACAAGTCGCTGGTCTTCCAGATGAGCCAGTTCGAGGAAGCGCTTTCCGTCACCACATGGAAAAGAAGCGGCGACCACTGGACCAGCGATCGGGGGCCCATTTCGCGAATTCCCGAAAAGGAAGAGGCGGACTACCGCGCCTGCATGATCGGCCTGCGTGACTATGTGAACAAGAACGGGTTCAGGAACGTCGTTCTGGGCCTGTCGGGCGGTATCGATTCGGCGATCTGCGCGGCGCTGGCCGTGGATGCGCTGGGCGAGGAGCGGGTGCGCTGCGTGATGATGCCCTATCGCTACACCTCGCGGGAATCGCTGAAGGACGCCGAGGATTGCGCGCGCGCCCTGGGTTGCCGCTATGACATCGTGCCCATCGCCGAGCCGGTCGAGGGCTTTCAGCATGCGCTGACACAGCTCTTCGAGGGCACGCCGCCCGGCATTACCGAGGAGAATTTGCAAAGCCGTGCCCGTGGCACCCTGCTGATGGCGATTTCCAACAAGTTCGGCTCGATGGTCGTCACCACCGGCAACAAGAGCGAGATATCGGTCGGCTACGCCACCCTTTACGGCGACATGAATGGCGGCTTCAACCCGATCAAGGATCTGTACAAGTTGCAGGTCTACGCCATTTCGCGCTGGCGCAACGGTGAAGTGCCGCCGGGCGCTCTGGGGCCTTCGGGCGAGGTCGTCCCGGCCAACATCATCGACAAGGTTCCGACCGCCGAATTGCGCGAGAACCAGACCGATCAGGATTCGCTGCCGCCTTACGAGGTCCTGGACGATATTCTGGAATGCCTCGTCGAGAACGAGATGGGCGTGGACGAGATCGTCGCCCGGGGCCATGACCGCGAAACGGTGACGCGCGTGGAAAACCTGCTCTACATCGCCGAATACAAGCGCAGGCAGGCGGCGCCGGGCGTCAAGATCACGAAAAAGAACTTTGGCCGCGACCGCCGCTATCCGATCACCAACAGGTTCCGCGACCGTGGCTGAGCAGTCCGGCGTCGAGATTTCCTATGATTGCGGCCGGATCGATTTCGCGCGCACGTCGGAGCTGATCAGGACGTCCTATTGGGGCGAAAAGCGCACCGATGCGATCAACCGCAAGGCTTTCGGCAACTCGGCCTGCGCGGCCGCTTTCATCGATGGCCTTCAGGCCGGCTTTGCCCGCGCGATGACGGATTATGCCTGCTTCGCCTATCTCTGCGACGTGATCGTATGGCCGGACAAGCGCGGCGCCGGCATCGGCAAGAAGCTGGTGCGGGCCATGCTCGATCACCCTGATCTGGCGGGCGTTCCGGTCTTCAGCCTGCGCACGGGCGACGCCCATTCGCTCTACGAGG
This sequence comes from Alphaproteobacteria bacterium, assembly GCA_036678505.1. Classification (GTDB taxonomy): domain Bacteria; phylum Pseudomonadota; class Alphaproteobacteria; order Rhizobiales; family Rhizobiaceae; genus Mesorhizobium. The sequence continues at coordinate 15,542 of JAZIHP010000053.1, read as the reverse complement.
CCTTCGGTTTCGAAGTCTCGGACGATGGCATGTATATGCGCTTCGTGCGCTGAGACAGCGTTGCGCCAACGAAATGCCACAGCATGCTGTCAAGGGTTGTGTTGCCAATCCTAATCCCATCCGATAGGCCACGACGATGACCATAACCGTCCGCTTCGCACCTTCGCCCACGGGCCGAATCCATATCGGCAACACCCGCACGGCCCTGTTCAACTGGCTGTTCGCGCAAAATAACAACGGTCGTTTCATCCAGCGTTTCGATGACACCGATGTGGAGCGCTCGCGCAAGGAATATGCCGATTCCATCCTCTACGATCTCCACTGGCTGGGCATCTTCCCCGACAGCATCGAATATCAGTCGAAGCGTTTCGACGTTTACGATCGGGCGGTGGAGAGACTGAAGGCCGCGGGCGTTCTCTATCCCTGCTACGAAACGCCGGAAGAACTGGATCTGCGCCGCAAGGTCAGGCGCACGCGCGGCCTGCCGCCCGTTTATGGCCGGGAAGCGCTGGCGCTGACGCAGGACGAGATCGCCCGGTTCGAGGCGGATGGACGCAAGCCCCACTGGCGTTTCCTGCTGCCCGATTTCGCCGGCGATCCCGCTGAAACGCAGCGTACCGAAGTGCGCTGGAACGATCTGGTGCGTGGCGAGGAAACCGTCGATCTGGCCTCTCTGTCCGATCCGGTTCTGGTGCGTGCGGACGGCACCTATCTCTATACGCTGCCGTCGGTCGTCGACGACATCGACATGGGCGTCACCCACGTCATTCGCGGTGACGATCACGTCACCAATACCGGCGTGCAGATTGCCCTGTTCAGGGCTCTGGGAGCCGAGCCTCCCGTGTTCGGCCATCACAATCTGCTCACCACCTCGTCGGGCGAGGGGCTTTCCAAGCGCAGCGGCGCGCTCTCGGTCGAAAGCCTGCGCGAGGCGGGCGTCGAGCCGATGGCGATCGCTTCATTGGCGGTTCTGATCGGCACGTCCGAGAATGTGCAGGCGATCTCCTCGATGGCGGAGCTGGCCACGCATTTCGACCCGGCATCGACCTCTAAATCGGCTGCAAAGTTCGATCCGGACGAACTGTTCGTGCTGAACCGCGCGCTGCTGCACCACATGCCGTTCGAGGTGGCGCGGGACCGGCTGGTGGCGTTCGGCATCGCCGATGAAAGGGCGGAGGCCTTCTGGAATGCCGTTCGCGGCAATCTGGACAAGCTTGCCGACAGCCGCGACTGGTGGCGCATCGTCAATGAGGGGCCGCTGGAAGCACCGCAGTTCGATGCCGGAACGCTTGAATTCCTGCGCGCGGCCTTCGCCTTGCTGCCCGAAGCGCCGTGGGACGACACCGTCTGGAAGCAATGGACCGCTGCGGTGCGCAAGGAAACGGGGCGCAAGGGCAAGGACCTGTTCGCGCCGCTGCGGCTGGCGTTGACGGGGCGCTCGTCGGGACCGGAGCTGGCGGAGCTTCTGCCGCTTATAGGTCGGGAAGGAACGTCGGCCCGACGACCCTGACCTTGCGGTCGTCGCCGGCTTCCCTTTCCGGCGCTTCGGCGGGAGCTTCTGCAATTGCGCTCTGTGCGTTGCCGTTGCGCGGCGCTTCCACGGTCGAGACAGAAGACGAACCGGATTTCGTCGATACGCGAACCGGGGGCGGGGTTGCCGCGCCGGCGAATGAATTTGCCTGCGCGTCCTGACTTCCGGCGCAACTGCAAGCCGGGTCTGTCGGTATGTCGAGCCGGCGGAAGTTCAGAGCCTTCGGCAGGTCGCGATAAGGTTTTCCGGTTACCGCCGAGATCATGCCGGCCGTGTCATCGCCCTTGCCCTGACTGTAGAACATTTCGACGCGCGTGCCGGGACAGGCCGCTTCGCAACGGTTCTGGTCCCGCTGAAAGTCCACGGGGCTCGTGGATTTCGACATCGGGAAGAAATAGCCGTCGCAGATGCGCACGCATTGGGTGCGGTAGGGCCTGTTTGCCGGATAGTAGATGGAGGCAGAGCCGGTTCCGCGGATGACCACGCCGGCATCGGCCCCGGCGTCGGCCTCTTTGGCAACCGGAATAGTCCTGGAGCGTGCAGTCGCGGCAGCCGGATTTTTCTTCTCGCGGCATCCGCCAGCTTGGAGAGACGCCAATATGCGCGCGCGATCGGTCCGTCCGCCGCCTTTGCCCATTCCGGCGCGCGTATCCTGTAGGTTTTTCAGGTTTTCCGTCATCCGCCGGATGGTGTCGTTCAGTTCTGCGCATTGCGAGCCCTTGCGCGCGAAGATCGAGAAGCCGCAGCCCGAGGCGCTTGCGCGCTTGCGTGCTTTGGCGAGCTGATCGCGCTGTCTGGCTATGGCGTCGTCGTATTTTTGCACCGATTTCACGCCCCCGGCCCGCGTGGCGCGAATAAGATCGGCTTCGAGCTGGCGGCAGGAAGGGGCGGATGTGGCTGTCGTCACACCGCAAAGCGCCAGCGTTAGCGCCAGTGCAAGCGCCGGCATGATGTTTTCGCCAAAATTGCGAACCGGGCCCGCCACTCCAACCTCGCCATGAATTGTGCGGGCACAGTAGCGGCCTCCGGTTAATTCCGTCTTTCGCTATTCCGAGGCGGCGGCGAGCAGGGCATCCATGTCGACGGATGCCTGCGATCTCTGCGTGGCTTCCACCACCGCCAGGGCGGTCATGTTGACCACGCCGCGCGAGGTGACGGACGGCGTCAGGATATGCGCCGGCATGGCCGCGCCCAGCAGGATCGGCCCGACATGCAGGGCGTCCATCATCTGCTTGACGGTCGCCATGGCGATGTTGGCGGCATCGAGGTTGGGGAAGACCAGCAGGTTGGCTTCGCCCTTGAGGCGCGAATGCGGATAGACACGCTGGCGCAGAATTGGCGACAGCGCGGAATCCGCGTTCATCTCGCCGTCGCATTCGAGTTCGGGCGCGATTTCATGAATGATCTCGGCCGCCCGCCGCATCTTTTCCGCGCTTGGCGTGTCGCGCGACCCGAAATCCGAATGAGACAGCAGGGCCGCTTTCGGCTCGATGCCGAAGCGCCGGATTTCCTCGGCCGCAAGCACCGTGATCTCGGCGATTTCCTCGACGGAAGGGTCGACCGAAACAAAGGTGTCGGTGAAGAACAGCGGGCCTCGCTGGGTGATCAGCATGGACAGCGTCGACAGATCGCGGTCGCGGATGCCGGGCCGCGGGCCGATGATGAGCGAGACATTGCGCAAATGCTTTCCGAAACGGCCTTCGAGGCCGCACAGCATGGCGTCGCCATCGCCGCGTTGCAGGGCGAGCGCTGCAATCACCGTATTGTCGGTGCGAACCATGGTGCGGGCGGCTTCCTGCGTCACGCCGCGCCGGCCGGCAATGTCGATCAGCAGGTCGACATAGTCGCGATAGCGCGGATCGTCTTCGGGGTTGATTAACTCGAAATCCTGGCCGGCGCGGATGCGCAAGCCGTAGCGCCTCAGGCGCACGTCGATGACATGCGGTCTTCCGATCAGGATCGGCTTTGCGATCCCTTCCTCGATCACCACTTGGGTCGCGCGCAATACGCGCTCGTCCTCGCCGTCGGCATAGACGATGCGGTTCTTGGACGAGGACCGCGCGGCGGTGAACACCGGCTTCATGACGAGGCCGGAGCGGAAGATGAAGCGGTTGAGCTTGTCGATATAGGCGGGGAAATCCGTGATCGGCCGGGTGGCCACCCCCGTCTCTCCCGCCGCCTTCGCCACGGCCGGGGCAATGCGCAGGATGAGGCGCGGGTCGAAGGGCGACGGGATGAGGAAATCCGGCCCGAAGATCGGCGTTTCGCCCGAATAGGCGCGGGCCGCGACATCGGACGGCTCTTCGCGGGCAAGTCCGGCTATGGCCTGTACCGCCGCCATCTTCATCTCCTCATTGATCGCCCTTGCGCCGCAATCGAGGGCGCCACGGAAGATATAAGGAAAACACAATACGTTGTTGACCTGATTGGGATAATCGGAGCGGCCGGTGCAGATCATGGCATCCGGGCGGGCGTCGCGGGCAACCTCGGGCATGATCTCCGGCGAAGGGTTGGCCAGCGCCAGAACCAGCGGCTTTTCGGCCATCATCCTGAGCAGGTCAGGCGTCAGGACGCCGGCTGCGGAGAGGCCGAGGAACACATCGGCGCCACGGATCACATCTGCCAGCTTGCGGGCCTTGGTATCCTTGACGTAAGGATCCTTCCAGCGGTCCATTTCCTCGGTGCGGCCCTTGTAGGCGACGCCGAAACGATCGGTGACCCAGATGTTCTCGATCTTGGCGCCGAGCGAAACCAGCAGGTTGAGGCAGGCGAGCGCGGCCGCGCCCGCGCCCGAGGTCACGATCCGGACATCCTCGATTTTCTTTTCCGCGATCTCCAGGCCGTTGAGGATCGCGGCTGCGACGATGATCGCCGTTCCATGCTGATCGTCATGGAAAACCGGAATGTTCATGCGCGCCTTGAGCTGTTCCTCGACCTCGAAGCATTCCGGCGCCTTGATGTCTTCGAGGTTGATGCCGCCGAAGGTCGGCTCCAGCGCCGAGATCGTGCTGACCATCTGGTCGATTTCGGGCGCGTCGATCTCGATATCGAAGACATCGATGCCGGCGAATTTCTTGAACAGAACCGCCTTGCCTTCCATGACCGGCTTGGAGGCGAGCGGGCCGATATTGCCGAGGCCGAGAACGGCGGTTCCGTTGGAAACCACGCCAACGAGATTGGCGCGGGTGGTGTAGATGGCGGCCGATTCGGGGTTGTCCTGAATTTCCAGGCAGGGGGCGGCAACGCCCGGCGAATAGGCAAGCGCCAGGTCGCGCTGATTCCCCAGAGCTTTTGTCGCCTGTATCTCCAGCTTTCCCGGCACCGGATATTGGTGAAAGAACAGTGCTGCCTCCTCGATGTCGGAGCGTGTTCTCTTGCCGTTGCCGTTATCCATCAAAGCGGTCCCCCTGAAGCAATCCGGGCAGGAACCGGAAGCCGGTTCCGCGTTCGGAGTTGCATGAAAATAATGAGTTGGAGCGATGCGGCGATGCCGGAGAATGCGGCAACGCTCCAAATGCGTACAGAAAGTCTTTTAACACGCACCGTGGCAATTGCGAGGCAGGGCGGGTTTGGATTTCCTTGATGCGCCTGAAGGCCGTTCGTGGGCGACCGTCACATGTTTTTGCACGGATCGAGGCGCAGCGGCGCCGCAAAAAGAGGGCTCCGAAAAGACCGGATTGCCAATGTCGGGCCGGCAGCCTCGTCGTTTCTTCACGAACAGGCCGGGGACGCCGAAATATCGATACAGGCGGCCGGGTTGAGGACTGCGCTGCGGTTGCGCCGATGCCTGCCTGAGCGATGCCGGCCCGATCGATGCGGGCCTGAGCGAAGTTGGCCCGATCGATGCCCTGAAGCTTCAGCCCCAGAGTTCAGGCTCGGGCGGAAAGACCGTCGACCCCTCATAGACGAGGCCCGGTTCGCGGTCGCGGGCAAGCAGAAGCGGGCCGTCGAGATCGACGAAATCCGCGCCCTGCGCCAGAAGCACCGCCGGGGCCATGGCAAGGGATGTGCCGACCATGCAGCCGACCATGATTTTCATGCCAAGCGCACGCGCCCGCTCGCGCAGCAGAAGCGCCGCCGTCAGCCCGCCCGCCTTGTCCAGCTTGATATTGACGGCATCGTAAAGCCCGGCGAGCGCATCGAGATCCCCGGCCTGATGAACGCTTTCATCGGCGCAGATTGCGACCGGATGGTCGATTTTTCGCAGGATTTCATCCTTGCCGGCCGGCAATGGCTGCTCTACCAGCGCAACGCCGAGCCCGGCCGCCGCCTCAAGGTTGGCCTCCACGTTTTCGTTCGTCCAGCCTTCATTGGCATCGATGATAAGCCGGCTCCGCGGCGCGGCCTCGCGCACGGCCCGAATGCGGGCGATGTCGTCCCCGGTCCCGCCGATCTTGACTTTCAGGAGGGGACGGGCGGCGTTCAGTCCTGCCTGCCGCGCCATCTCCTGCGGAGTTCCAAGTGACAGTGTGTATGCGGTTTCAAGCGCGCGGGCATCCGGCGCAATCAGGCTCCGGACGGATGTTCCCGAAATTGCGGCCTCCAGATCCCACAGCGCGCAGTCCACGGCGTTGCGCGCCGCCCCTGCCGGCATGGCGTCGAGCAGCGACAGGCGGTCGAGGCCCGCGCAAAGTTGCGCCGCCATGGCCTCTATCGCCGCGCGCACCCCTTCCACGCTTTCTCCATACCGGCCATAGGGCACGCATTCGCCGCGCCCTGTGCGGCTTCCGTCCCGCAGGATGCAGGTGACGACCTCTGCTTGCGTCTTGGAGCCGCGCGAAATGGTGAAGGTTCCTGCGATCGGGAATTTTTCGACCTCGACGGAAATGACACGCGCCATATCTTTCTTGCTCCGGTCCGGCAGCGAGTGGCCATCTGCCGTTCGACAGGTGGACCACGTCGGGTTAAACAGGATTCCATGTTGACCATCGGCAAACGCAACGCAAGCGCAGCGAGCGAGGGGGATGACGCGCAGAAACCGCGCGTACGCCTGGGCGAGCGCGACGGCGAGCCTTTATGCGAACTTTCCGGCATCTGGACGACGCGGACCGTCGCACATGTGGACGCCCGGATGCGTGACGTCGCGCAACGCATGGCGGGGCGGTCTCTGGTCGTGGATATTTCCGCCATCGGCAAGCTCGATACTGCCGGCGCCTGGCTGATCGATCGTCTGGCCGTCGCCTGCGAATCTGGCGGCGGCTCCGTCCGGATCGACGGCCAGAGCGACGTTGCCGCTATCCTGCTGGAGGCCGTGGGCGAAATATCGCGGCGGCCGACCGGCCTTGCTGCGGAACCCCAGGTCAATATCGTCATCCGCTTTCTGGAAACGGTCGGGCGTGGCGTCTATTCCATGCGCGATGATTTCATCGCCGCAATGAACATTCTGGGCGCCACGATTCGTGGCGCGCAAATGAAGCTCGGGCGCGGCCATGCGGTAAATCCGGCCGCCATCTTCAACCAGATCGACCGCATGGGCGTGGGCGCCATCCCCGTGGTGTTCCTGATGTCGGCAATCGTCGGCGCTATCGTTGCCCAGCAGGGCGCATATCAGCTGAGCTATTTCGGGGCCGACATATTCGTCGTCGATCTGGTCGGCGTCCTCGTCCTGCGCGAGCTTGGCGTGCTCTTGACCGCGATCATGATCGCCGGCCGCTCCGGCAGCGCGATCACCGCCGAGATCGGCTCGATGAAGATGCGGGAGGAAGTCGACGCCCTCAAGGTCATCGGCCTCAACCCCATAGGCGTTCTGGTGTTTCCGCGTCTGGTGGCGCTGGTGATAGCGCTGCCTTGCCTGACGGTCCTGGCGAATTTCGCGGCGCTGGGCGGCGGCATCGTTGCCGCATGGCTCTATTCGGATATTCCGCCGGCGGCCTTCCTCGACCGGTTGCGTCTTGCGGTCGACACCAGCACGATTGCGGCCGGCCTGATCAAGGCGCCGTTCATGGCCATCATCATCGGCACGATCGCGTCCGTGGAGGGCATGAAGGTCGGGGGCAGCGCGGAATCGCTCGGCAGGCAGGTCACGACTTCGGTGGTGAAGGCGATTTTCGTGGTCATCGTCCTCGATGGGCTATTTGCCATGTTCTATGCGGCGATCGAGTTCTGAGATGGCGGCGACAGCACTTTCTGCCGGCCAGCGGGACGCCGCAGAGCAGGGCGATATCGTCCTGTCCGCCACCGGCGTGACGGTGGCTTTTGGGCCCAGGACCGTCTTGCAGAATCTGTCCCTTGAGGTTCGCAGGGGCGAAATTCTCGGATTCGTCGGCGCCTCCGGCTCGGGCAAATCGGTCCTGCTGCGAACCGTTCTCGGTCTCACCCCCAGGCGCTCGGGAACGATCCGCCTGTTCGGCGTCGATGTCGACAAGACCAGCGACGCGGAGCAGATGGAGATCGATATGCGCCTTGGGGTGTTGTTCCAGCACGGTGCGTTGTTTTCAGCGCTGACGGTGCTGGAAAACGTGCAGGTTCCCATGCGTGAATATCTCGATCTGCCTGGAAAGCTCATGGACGAACTCGCCATGCTGAAGGTCGAGCTTGTCGGCCTGCCGCCGGATGCGGCCTACAAGTTCCCCTCCGAGCTTTCGGGCGGCATGATCAAAAGGGCGGCTTTGGCGCGCGCTCTGGCGCTCGATCCCGACATCGTGTTCCTTGACGAGCCCACGTCGGGTCTGGACCCGATCGGAGCGGCGGAGTTCGACGAGCTCGTGGTCAAGCTGCGCGATACGATGGGGCTGACCGTCTATATGGTCACGCACGATCTCGATTCGCTGTTTACCGCCTGTGACCGCATTGCGGTGCTGGGCCAGAAAAGGGTGATCATTGAAGGTACCATAGAAGACATGCTGCGCAGCGAGGACCCGTGGGTAAAGTCCTATTTCCGCGGAAAACGCGCGCGCCAGCTTGATCTGTCCGGTCGTACATAGCGATAAGTGGTCTGATGGAAACAAGAGCCAACTACGTCATCGTCGGCATCTTCACGCTGGTTGCCATTCTGGCCGCCTTCGGCTTCGTCTATTGGACAGCGGCAATCGGCGAGCGCGGTGAAACCGTGATGATGCGCGTGCGCATACCGGGCTCCGCATCGGGGCTGGGGCGCGGCAGCTTCGTCCTGTTCAACGGCGTCAAGGTGGGCGACGTGCGCCGCGTCTACATCGATGTCGAAAATCCGAGCGTAGCCATTGCTGACGCCGAGGTGGACCGGCTGACCCCGATCACCCGCTCGACGCAGGCCGATATAGGCCTGGCCGGTCTGACTGGACAGGCGAATATCGAACTCAAGGGCGCCAGCCTTCAGGAGCCGAAGCTGCTTGCCGAGGCCGAGGCGAACGGCACCATTGCCGAGATCACCGCCAACCCTTCCGCCGTCACCAACCTGTTGCAGACCGCGCAGGATATTTTCACGCGCGCGGAAAAGGTCGTGTCGCAGCTTGAGGGTTTCACCACCGATGTGCGCGAGCCCCTGACCCAAACCATCCGGAATGCCCGGAAGTTTTCCGATGCGCTGGCCAGCAATGCCGACTCGATCGACAAGTTCCTTGCCAGCGTGGGAGCGCTTTCAGAGGAATTGCAGGGCGTGTCGGGCAAGCTCGACGGGACGATCAGGGCCGCCGAAGGCTTGCTCACGTCCATCGATCAGGATCGCGTGAAGGAGATCGTCGCCAATATCGATGACTTCACCAGGAATCTGAACGAGTCGGGCGAAAAATTCGACACGGTCATCGAGGGCGTCGATCGGGCCGTCGCTTCCATCAGCGATTTCGCTCAGAACACGCAGACCACGCTCGCCAAGGTCAACGGGGTTCTGGATGGCGTCGATCCCGATGACGTTCGCGAAGCTCTGGCCAATATCCGCACCGCCACCGAAAACGCCAACAGGGCCGCCGCCGATGTGGCGCAGGTCACCGCCAGGTTCAGCGACCGTGCCGACGATATCGACCAGACCATTTCCGATGCGCAGCAACTGGCCGAGCGTCTCAACGACGCGTCGGTGCGCGTCGATGGCATTCTGGTCAAGGTCGACAATCTGCTGGGTTCCGATCAGGCCGATGGCGTGATGGCCGATGCCCGCGAAACGCTGAAATCGTTCAGGCAGGTTGCGGATACGCTGAACGCGCGGCTGGGGACGATCACGTCAAATCTGGAGCGTTTTTCCGGCAAGGGCCTTCAGAATGTCGAGGCGCTGGTCAATGACAGCCGCCGCTCGATCAACCGCATCGAGCAGGCCGTCAGCGACCTCCAGCGCAATCCCCAGCGCATCCTGCAAGGTGGCGACGGCGAAGTGCGCCAGTATGACGGAAGGGCGCGCCGATGAATCGTGCGGGGTTTCGCGGCACGGAACGGGCAAGCGGGCAGGAGGCTGCCGCCGTTCCAGACGCAGGCAACCGGGTCGTTGTGGAGGCAGCATGGTGCGTTCCCTGAAATTCCACGCGGCCGCGCTTTCCCTTGCCGTCTCGCTCTCCGGCTGCGCGATGCTGCCCGGTGGCGGCCCTGCGCCGCTCGACACGTTTGAGCTGTCGGCGGGCAGCGTAACGTCCGCCGCGCCCACGCGCCGCCAGATTCTGATCGCCGAACCTTCCGCGCTCAAGGCCTTCGACGGCCAGAACATCGTCATCAAGCCGGCCGATGGTTCGATCCAGTATCTGAAAGGCGCGCAATGGGCCGACCGGCTGCCGCTTCTCGTGCAGGCGAGGCTGGCCGAGACCTTCCAGCGCTCCGGGCGTTTTGCCGGCGTCGGCAGGCCGGGCGAGGGGCTGGCGATCGATTATCAGGTCATCGCCGAAATCCGCTCCTTCGAAGTTCGTGTGACTGGCGGCGAGCGCGCCGTTGTCGAACTCTATGTCCGTTTGCTGAACGACCGCACGGGCGAGGTGCGCGCTGCGCAGCTGTTCGAGGCTTCGGCCCCCGTGTCCGGCACGGGAAACCGCGCTTACGTCAAGGCGCTTGACGCCGCCTTCGGCGCCGCCGCCGCGCAGATCGCCGGCTGGGCTGGGGACGCCATCTGAGACAACCGATCAAAAAGGCCGGGTGACCAAACAAAAAAGGCGGGTCCCGGACCCGCCTTTTTCATGAGCGTTTTATGCTCAGATCTTCGCTCCGATCAGCATGAAGGCCGGAACGTCATCGCCGAAGCCGACAGGCGTGTGGCCGTCATCGTCGTCGCGGCGCCGGTTGCTGCGGTGGTCGCGGGCCGGCTTGTTGCCGTCATTTGCCCAATCGCGCGGCTTGGCATGGCGCGCCGGCGCGGGCTTCGCATCGGCGTCCTGCTTTGCTTCGGCTTTCGCTTCGACCGGCGCGGATTCGGCTTGGCGTGCCTCGCGCGGCTTGCGCTCGCGCGTTTCATCCTTGCGTCCGCCGCGGCGCGATCCGTTCCTGCCGCGACGCGGAGCCTCGTCCTCGGCAGCGCTTTCCTCGACCGTGGACAGGTCGCCATCGAGCCACTCGATCGACTGCCCGATCAGCTTCTCGATAGCCTCGACATATTTGGTGTCGTTGCGTGTGGCGATGGTGAAGGATTTGCCCAGACGCCCCGCGCGGCCCGTGCGGCCGATGCGGTGGACGTAATCCTCCGAATGAATAGGCACGTCGTAGTTGAAGACGTGGCTGACATCGGGAATGTCGAGGCCGCGCGCCGCAACGTCGGAAGCGACCAGCAGCTTGAGTTTGCCGTCGCGGAAATTGCTCAGCATGGTCATGCGCGCGCGCTGGTCCATGTCGCCATGCAATGCGCCCGCATTGAACTCGTGCCGGGTCAGCGAGCGGAACAGCTCCGACACGTCGACCTTGCGGTTGCAGAAGATGATGGCGTTCTTGAGCGTGTCTTCTTCCTGTTTGATCAGCTTGCGCAGGACCTCACGCTTTTCCCATGGCTTCGACCCGGATTTGACGAGCCGCTGGGTAACGGTGGCGGCCGCGCTGGCCGCGCGCGCGACCTCGACGCGCACGGGCGCCTGCAGGAATTTCTCGGTGAGCTTTGTGATCTCCGGCGGCATGGTGGCGGAGAAGAAAAGCGTCTGGCGCGTGAACGGGATCATTTCGCAGATCCGTTCGATGTCGGGAATGAAGCCCATGTCGAGCATCCGGTCGGCCTCGTCGATGACGAGAATGTCGACGCCGTTCAGAAGCAGTTTGCCGCGCTCGCGATGATCGAGCAGGCGGCCGGGCGTCGCAATGAGCACGTCGGCGCCGCGTTCCAGCTTCTTGTCCTGCTCGTCGAACGAGACGCCGCCGATCAGCAGGGCAATGTTGAGCTTGTGGTTCTTGCCGTATTTGACGAAGTTTTCCTCGACCTGCGCAGCGAGTTCGCGCGTCGGTTCAAGGATGAGGGTGCGCGGCATGCGCGCCCTGGCGCGGCCGGTTTCCAGCCGCGTCAGCATTGGCAGCACGAAGGAGGCTGTCTTGCCGGTGCCTGTCTGGGCAATGCCCAGAACGTCCTTGCCCTGAAGGGCATGGGGAATGGCGCCTGCCTGAATTGGCGTCGGCTGCGTGTAGCCGGCGTCAGCGACTGCGGAAACAACCTTCGGCGAGAGGCCAAGGTCCGCGAATGTCAACGCTTCTTGAGCGGTCTGGGTGTCTGAGGACAAGTTCGCTTGCTGTCTTTGAGCTGGTTCTGATCGCGCGCGGCGGTTTTGCGTCGCGGCATGCCATATGGTCATGCTGATTGATGTGCATCGCGATAGGCTCAAGCCCGCGTCTTGTCAACACAAACAGACCATATTCCGGGCAATTGCCGGGCCTGAGCTTGATGTTGAGTGCGTTTTCGCATCGGATTCGACATCAATATCTGAATTGTTCCTTCAGGATACGCTCATTCCAGGAATGGCTCGGGTCGAAAAGCAGTGTCGCGGTCGCTCTTTTCGCCTGACGGACGGTGACCGACTGCACGCTCTTGACCTCGGTGTGATCGGCGGCGGCGTTGACCGGCCGCTTGCCGGGTTCGAGCACGTCGAAGCGCACTTCGGAGCGGTTGGGCAACAAGGCGCCCCGCCATGCGCGCGGACGGAAGGGGCTGACCGGCGTGAGCGCGAGCAGGGGGGCGTCCAGGGGCAGGATCGGTCCGTGCGCCGAAAGGTTGTAGGCCGTCGAGCCGGCCGGCGTCGCCACCATCACGCCGTCGCAACTGAGTTCTTCGAGCCGCACCTTGCCATCCACCGAGATGCGGATCTTGGCCGTCTGGTAGGATTGCCGCCACAGCGCCACTTCGTTGATCGCCACGGCCGTCGCCGTTTCGCCGTCCATGGTGGTGGCTTCCATCTCAAGGGGGCGTATGGTTTCGGCAACCGCGGCGCCGATCCGCTCCGGCAGGGCATCGAGCGCATACTCGTTCATCAGGAAGCCGATGGTGCCACGGTTCATGCCGTAGACCTTCTTGCCCGTTCCCATCGTCTCGCGCAGTGTTTGCAGGAGAAAGCCGTCGCCGCCGAGAGCGACGATCACGTCCGCCTGCTCGACCGGAACCTGTCCGTATTCGGCCGACAATGCCGCTGAAGCTGCAAGCGCCTCCGACGTTCCGGAGGAAACGAAAGCCATCGAGAATGGCGTCTTCGTTGTGGGCTTGATGTTCATTTTGGCTGCGATGCCCCCCGATCAGAATGCAGTGTGGACCTAAAGCGTGTCGCGATCTTTCAGATTCACTCCCTGCGCTTTAAGTCCTTGTTTTTACGCATGTCGTTACTCCGAAACCGGTTCCCACTTTCGGGCAACATGCTCTAACACGGCTTGTTGGCGCTGGCAAAGCGGCCGGCAGCGATGCCGGCCCCCGCTTCCGGCAGGTTTACCGGGAGCGGCATCGGCATTAAGCTTGCATAAACGGAAGCGGCCGATGCTGCGCCGGTATGGAAGGCGGGGGCCTGACCGACAGGGACTTCCCAATTGCCGTTTACACGCATGTTCATCGTCGCTCTCATCATGGCAGCCTTTGCCATGGCCTTCTCGCATCTGGCCAGGAAGACCGATATCGGAGCGTCCCGGCAGGATTCGCCGGAGGTGAGCTGCGGAGAGGAAACAGGCATAGCCTGCCCGGCCCGGCGCCAGATGTAGCCGTTCGCGCGTCACGGCATGAGAACGAATTCGCGACGCCCTCGCTCCTGGCCGGCAGACTTTGCTTGGCCTCCCCGCGCGGGGGCGTCATAATGCCGTTTTTCGGCAAGGAGACGGAATGAGAGCACGCACAGCCACGATCGGCGATCTCGAAACGGTGTTCCGCGACCTGTCGGGTCGCATATCCGCGGATTATGTCGCCGCCGGCCTGACGGTTCGCGGCGCGCAGGACAGCCTGATGATGGATCTCAAGGAAGGCAGGGCGCATGCGCTGCTCGACGGCGAGACGGTCGTTGCCATCATTGCCTGGCATGAAATCGACGACGTCGCCGAAACCGCCTTCGCGGCTCGCGAGGGTTTCTTCAGCGCTTCGACGGTCCGGTTCTGCAAAAAGCACATCAGGCGCATACAGGCGCTGACCGGCAATATGCCGGTTCGTTCGCGAAGCTGGCTCTGCGAACCGGAAGTGATCCGGTGGTTCAAAATCATCGGTTACGAGCAAATGCAGGGCAACGGCTCAAGGCTGTTTCAGCTGCCGCCGGCCTGAAGCGCGTCGCGATCTTTCGGGTAAGCTCCTTACGCTTTACGCCGTTGTTTGCGCGTGCCGTTGGTCTGAAACCGGTTCCCGCTTGCGGGCGATACGCTTCAGACAGGCTGCTGCCGGGGAATGGAGGAAACTGTCGCGGCCGCGTTTCCGCTTTCGGGATCGCTGATTTCGACCCGGTTCCGTCCGAGGGACTTGGCAATATAGAGCGCCCGGTCGGCCCGGCGCAGAAGGCCGGAAAAATCCGGATCCGACGGGCAGCGGGTGGCCACTCCGACGGAAACCGTCAGGTTCAGGACCTTGTCCTGTGTCCTGCACGGCGCGGCTTCCACCGCCCGTCTCAGGCTCTCCAGCCGCTCTTTCGGCGGGCCATCGAACAGCATGACGAATTCCTCGCCGCCGGAGCGGGCGACCGTGGTCCAGTTTCCGGCATGCGTGCTCAGGATGCCTGCCACATGCTGAAGCGCACAGTCGCCCACATCATGCCCATGGCTGTCATTGATCTTCTTGAAGCTGTCTATGTCGAAGATGGCCACGCTCAGTTCCGTCCCGGAGCGGCCGCTTCCGGCGAAAAGTTGCTCGGCGCGCCGGGTAAGGGTGCGCCGGTTGGGAAGGCCGGTCAGATAATCGGTCGAGGCGGCATGCACCCATTGCATGCGAATCCGGTCGGAGCACAGCAGGATAAAGGTCGTGGTGCCAAGCACCGGCAACACCGTCATGAAAATTGGAGTTAACATGTTGATGGCGGACGCATCGGTCGTCACGCTGAAATTGTAAGGCAGATTATCGGCGAGCAGGACAATGGCGCGCAATGCGGTAAATGCCGCCATGACCGTGAAGATAACGAGAAGCACGCGCCTGCTGACGGAATCGTCCTGTTGGGGCGGGCGCGCCAGAATCCTGATGCTCGCCACCATCAGCCAGCACCAGGCAAGGGTGACGATGAGGATTCTGGCTTTGAAATTTTCGTCTATGAGCGAGAACCAGAATACGCAGAAGACGCCGATCGCTATCGGCAGGTAATGCAGCCTTGAGGTTTTGTAGCTGTAGAATTTGGCCAGAGCGCCTTCATAGGCGAACAATCCCAGCAGGAATGCCGTGTTGACGAAAGTCAGCACCAGCGGATGGGGCCGGTCCGATGCCATCGCGAACATGGCGCAGCCGATCGCGACAAGAAAGGTTCCCGTCTGCCACGTATTGGCGGCGGGGCGCAGCTCGTCCGGCAGATCGCGCGAGATGATGGCCAGAACGAGCCCGTTGGAGAGCATCATGGTTGCGACTATGGCGAAGACGTATCCTGAAACCATGGGCCGGCATCACCTGCTGTTTGCCGGCGATGATAATGCGACAAAGATGACCAATCCGACAACAGCCGCAAATCTTCCGATCGGCGACGCGCCGACAGGCATGGACGCCGGGCGGGATTGGAGG
>JAZIHP010000052.1:0-25615 GCA_036678505.1 Alphaproteobacteria bacterium | reverse complement strand
CGAGCAAGGCGCAGCAGGCAGCCGACTGGATGCACGCCCAGCAGCCCCAGGCAGAAGAGATGGCGGCATGATGAGCACCGCCTTCACTGCGGAAAAATTTCAGATTGGGGCTGGACTGTCAGGATATATTGCCGAGATGAACGCGGCTTTCTGCTGCGCCTCGCTCGGCATCGTGCCGACCGTGCGCCATGCCGATTATATCGGTTCCTGGCTGGAAGTGCTGCGCGAGGACAATCGCGCTATCGTCCGCGCGGCTTCACAGGCCAGCAAGGCGGCCGACTGGCTGCTCGCACATCTGCCCGAGGAGGAGCGCGCCGAACCGCACGATACTCTCATCGAGCGGAGGGCTGCGGCATGATCCTCCTGACCCGCACACAGCGTGCGCAGCTCCTTGCCAATGGCCGGCAGAGCGATGCGGATCACATCCCCGTCGTGAAATTCTACAATCCCCTTGGCGCGGGCGTCTGGCTCGCGACTGAGTTGGATGAGGACGGGGACATCATGTTTGGTCTCGCCGACATCGGCTATCCCGAACTGGGCAGTTGGAGCTTCGCTGAACTGGAGGCAATCCGGCTCCCCTTCGGCATGGGGATCGAGCGGGACGTGCTTTTTACCGGCCTGTTCCCGATCTCGGTCTGGGCTGAAACGGCGCGTATGGCAGGTAGTATTCGCGCAGCCGAGCAAATCCTGTCCACCCAGTTCCGCAGTGATGCTGCCTGGGCCTTGACCCCCGCCGATACAGAAAGCCGGAAAGCCTGAGATCCGGCTGTCAGACTTTACGCTTTTGCGCCGCTCTCTCGGAGGTAGAGGGCGGCGCTTCTCGTCGTGACGTGGTGAAAGTTCCGGCACCGGGCCGGCTGCCCGTCAGGAACCACGACCATGACGCGACACATGAGCAAACTCGCCATCAATCCGCAGCCTTGTCCGTTTTCAGCGCAGGAGCAGGCCGTTGTCTACGAGGCGCGCCAGATCCTGCTGCGCCATCTCAACCAGAATCCGGCCCTGTCCACATGGCAGGCGGTTCTGGACTATTGCGCGCTGACCATTCGCGGTGATGTCGAGCGCTTCCATGTCCTCTATCTCGACGGCAAGAACCGGCTCATCTCGGACGAATGCCTTGCCATAGGTACGGTTAATCACGCCCCGGTCTATCCCCGGGAAGTGCTGCGGCGGGGCCTGGCCCTCAACGCCTCCGCGTTGATCATCGTGCATAACCATCCTTCTGGCGATCCCGAACCTTCGGCCGCCGACCTTGCGATGACAAAGGAAATTCAGAAGGCTTGCGCGGCTTTGGCGGTGACGCTGCACGACCATATTATCGTGGGTGGCGGCCGGGAGGTCAGTCTGCGCGCCCGTGGCGATCTCTGATGGACAGGGATGTGGCGGGCGGCGGCCAGGAGAGGAAAAGGAGGGATGGGGATTTCGTGACGGGCTGATAGCCGGAGAGAGAGGCTCCCCGGCGTCCGTCATGGAGCAACTGACATGGCCACTGCCGTTCAGAAGATCACCCTGTCGTCCTCGCGCGACATTCCGTTCAACAAGCTGGTGCTGAGCCAGTCCAACGTCCGGCGCGTCAAAGCCGGTGTCTCGGTCGATGAGCTGGCCGAGTCCATTGCTCGCCGCGGCCTGATCCAGTCGCTGCATGTCCGCCCGGTGCTGAATGACGATGGCGTGGAGACCGGTATGTTCGAGGTGCCCGCCGGCGGTCGCCGTTTCCGGGCGCTGGAACTGCTGGTGAAGCAAAAGCGCCTCGCCAAGGTCGCCCCGGTGCCCTGCGTGGTGTCGGAGGCAACCGGCGATGTACTGATCGACGAGGTGTCGCTGGCCGAAAACATCGAGCGTGCCCCGTTGCATCCGCTCGACCAGTTCCGCGCCTTCCAGACCATGCGCGAGAAAGGCATGACCGAAGAAGCCATCGCTGCCGCCTTCTTCGTTGATGCCAAGGTGGTGAAACAGCGCCTGCGCCTCGCATCTGTTTCGCCCACGCTGCTCGAAACTTACGCCGAGGATGGCATGACGCTCGAACAGCTCATGGCCTTTACCGTCAGCTCTGACCATGCCCGCCAGGAACAGGTCTGGGAGGCGATCAAGGACGGCTGGCAGAAAGAGCCCTATACCATCCGCCGCTTGCTGACCGAGACCACGGTGCGGGCGTCGGACAAGCGCGCAGTGTTTGTCGGCATTGACGCCTATGAGGAAGCCGGTGGCTGTGTCCTGCGCGATCTCTTCCAACAGGACGATGGCGGTTGGCTTCAGGACCCGGTGCTGCTCGACCGGCTGGTGGGCGAAAAGCTGAAGGCGGAAGCGGAAACCATCGCCGCCGAGGGGTGGAAGTGGATCGAGGTCGCCATGACGTTCCCCTACGGCCACGATCATGGGCTGCGGCAGCTTGTCGGCACTGCGGTCGATCTGACGGAGGAGGAGCGCGCCACCCGCGAGGCGCTGCGCGACGAATATGACCGGCTCGAAGCCGAATATGCAGAGGCCGACGAACTGCCCGACGAGGTCGACGCCCGTCTGGGCGAGATCGAACAGGCGCTGGAGGCTTTCGAGCGCCGTCCGATGACCTTCGACCCGGATCAGATCGGTAAGGCGGGCGTTTTCGTCAGCATTGACGCCGATGGCACCGTGCTGGTCGAACGTGGCTATGTCCGCCCCGAGAATGAAGCGCCGGTGGAACCGGAGGCGGAGATCATCGATCCCGAGACCGGGGAAGTCCTCCAGCGGGCCGCACCGGATATCAGCCACCAGCGCGCGGTCATCACGCTCGGCGGCCAATCCCCCGAGCCAGAAGAGGAAGACGAGACCGATGCCATCAAGCCGCTGCCCGACCGGCTGATCAGCGAGCTGACGGCGCATCGCACGCTGGCGCTGCGCGATGCCGTGGCATCGAGCCCGCATGTCGCCATGACGGCGCTGTTGCACCGGCTGGTGACGGATTGCTTCCTGCCGCATTCCACCAAGGGCTGCCTGGAGGCACAGGTCCGGGAGGTGCATCTGCCCGCACAGGCCGAGGATTTGCGCGACAGCGCCTCGGCCAGGGCCATCGCAGACCGGCACGAACGCTGGGGCGATCATGTCCCGGCAGACGATGCTGCCCTCTGGGATTGGCTGACCGATCTGGACGATGGTTCGCGCATGGACCTGCTCGCCCATTGCGTCAGCTATGGTGTCAACGCACTCTATGAAAAGCCCAACCCTTATAGCGGCACGGGCGTCAGCCAGCACGGGCTGGACATCCGTCTGTCGCAGGCTGATCGGCTGGCGCGCTCGACCGGCCTCGACATGGTCGCGGTGGGCTGGCAGCCGACGGTCGGCAACTATCTCGGTCGTGTGACCAAGCCGCGTATCCTCGAGGCCGTCCGCGAGGGTGCAGGAGACCGGGCCGCCGAACTGATCGGGCATCTGAAGAAGGGCGACATGGCGAAAGAGGCCGAGCGCCTGCTGGCTGATACTGGCTGGTTGCCCGAGCCACTGCGCATGATGGATGCGGATATCGAGGTGGACGTGGCGCAGACCCCCGACGCTGAAGCCGACGATCTGCCCGATTTCCTCTCAGGTGACGGTGAGGACGATCCGGCCGACGACGAGGAAGATCAGCACATGGTCGCGGCTGAATAACTCTCAAACGGGGCGGC
This sequence comes from Alphaproteobacteria bacterium, assembly GCA_036678505.1. Lineage (GTDB taxonomy): Bacteria > Pseudomonadota > Alphaproteobacteria > Rhizobiales > Rhizobiaceae > Mesorhizobium. The sequence goes on along the minus strand of JAZIHP010000052.1, from coordinate 21,977 downwards.
TTCGGTCGCCCCGTCACCCCGTTCCGTATCTACAATCTGCCCGGTCCTTGTGACCGGGCTTTTCATTTGGAGGCCCTCATGTCCGCCATGATCGACATCGATCAGATCTTCCGCGAGGATCACGAAAATCCCCCATCGGAGCGCACGCTACCCTGGGACGAAACCCGCGACGGCATCGCTGTCGTCGTGGAACCAAAACCCCATTGGGCCGAAGACATGCGGGTGTTCCGGCTCGATGCCCGCGAATATTGCCGCTACGCCGAATGGACAGCACATGGCGGCCGTGCCCGGTTCTACGGCCATATCGACACGTCAGGCGATGATCTGATGATGCAGGCGCGCGCGATGATCGCCCGCGAAATCGCCGATGGGCTTTGGGGCTGAAGGTCCGGTCGTTCTGGTCCCGGACCATAGCATGGGATGGCATCGCCCGAACGGTTCCAGCTCCAGCTTCACCATGAAGTGTGTCGTCTTCATACCCGGGCAAGCGGCTGCCGATCTTGACCTGAAGGGCACTTCTGTTGCCAGCATGGCGGCAAGGCTGGCGCGGCAGAGCATCTGCGATGGGTATCCGGCACCTGTCAGATGCGATGAACCACCCCCGCTTCCATTCGCAAACCTTGGTCCGATCCGTCTCTTCATCAATCAACCCGTAAAGGGTCGGCTTGACGCTTCACGTGCCGCCCTCGGGGATTCGGCAAAAGGCCGAACGCCCTCGGGTGATTGCAGATCCGGTCAGACACTTCGGGCGCCTGTCGCGCGGGGGATGGTCCCCCGCCTCCCAAAGACCGGAGCCGGAACCCATGTCCTATGCAGATGCCACTGCCTTCGCCGCCAGCCTCGCCGCCACGCTGTTGGTCTCGATCGTCGTGTTCCAGGCCGGAGACGGCACCCACGCAGCTTGCCCCGCTGCCGAATTCGACGGCGACGACGACATGGTGAAGCTGGAGCTGGACCCGTGGGCATAAGGCGCGAAAGCGCCTCATGCCCGACGGCCCGGTGCGCGGTGAACCCGCGACCGGGCCTTCAGCGCCTCACGATGGTTGCCCATCGCCGGCAGCGGAACCGGGGCGGCCCCGGTCAGAGAGGAAGAGTGCGGGCCGTTCGGCCGTGACGGGTTGAGGGCTGGAGAGAGAGGCTTTCCGGCGCCCGTCATGGAGTGACCCCGATGATCTTGTCCCGCCATGATAGTTTCCGCCCGATTGGCCAGATATTGGCGAGCGAAGTGCTGCCCGCGCTCTACCGGACGCAAAGGCTGCCGCTGCGCATCTCCTGCCTCGGCGTGGCCAGCCCCGGTGCCAGTTCCGGTCCCGGGGATGATGCCGACAGTTTCGACCGCATCATCCCGCTCGGGGAATGCCCATCACCGGAAGAAGCCATGCGTTTCGCGGCTCTGCGCCTGTCGCGGGGCGACATCTGCACGGGGCCGGATAGCTTCCCGCATTTTCGTCCGCGCATCATGCTCATTCAGGACAGCGATCACGGCCTGGTCCTCGCCGGCGAAATCCGTGCAGGCGTCATTCTCTGGCAACAGCCTGTCGCCTCGGATGCCGAGGCTCGCCGGTTTGTCACCGAGGCCAGCAGGTTACGCGGCCTTGCCTTCAGGACGTCCGCGCCTGCCGAGAAGCGTGCGCTTCGCTACCGCGCCGCAGCGCTGGAAACCCGGCTGGTCGATCCCTTTTGGCGCAAAGCCGCAGCCGATCTGCTCAGCATGCCGCTGGCCGCCTGAGCTTCACCTGTTCCATCCATCCGGCCCGGTCTCGCACCGGGCCTTGTCATGTCCGGAGACCGTCATGGCCGATTATTACACCCATTTCTCCTGCCTGCTCGACGTAGGCACGCCCGAAAACGCCACTCGTGCGCTCGATCTCTACAACGCGCTGGCGGATGATAATGCCGCTGAGGATCCGCCCTCGGACGGGTTCCTGCTTTCGATCCAGCCCGAACATGGCGGCACGCAGCTCTGGATGCGCGATGACGTCACCGGCGATCCCGAGCATGTCATCCAGTTCGTCAAACGCTGCGCAAAAGCGTTCGGCCTGACCGGTTTGTGGGGGATGCAATACGCCAATAGCTGCTCGAAGCCCCGTATCGACGGGTTCGGCGGCGGCGCACATGTCCTCGACCTTGCCACCGGCGAAACGGTGGACTGGATCTACACCGATGGCTGGCTGTCCACCGTGCTGGCGGGAGGTAATCCCCATGCCTGAGATCATCGAAACCACCGTCTATCGCCTGGGCGAACTGTCCGATGCGGCGAAGGATAGGGCGTGCGCCTGGTATCGCGAAGGCGGCTTCGACTATGACTGGTACGACGCCGTCTATGAGGATTTCCAGCGCATTGCGGAAATCCTTGGACTGGACCTCAAGACCCGATCCGTCCGGCTCATGGGCGGCGGCACCCGACAAGAACCCTGCATCTGGTTCCGAGGCTTCTGGAGCCAGGGGGACGGTGCCTGCTTCGAAACGCTGTATTCCCACCGGAAAGGCGCCCCGCACCGGATCAGGGACTATGCGCCGCAGGACACCGAATTGCATCGGATCGCCGATGCCTTGCAGGCGGTCCAGCGGCGCAACTTCTACCAGCTTCGCGCCGAGGCCAGCCACCGCGGTCACTATTATCACGAATATTGCATGGCGATCTCGGTCGAGCGCGACAGTCCGACATATCAGGACATGACCGCCGATGCCGAGGAAGCCGTTATCGAGGCGCTGCGCGATCTGGCGTGCTGGCTCTATCGCCAGCTTGAACGCGAATACGACCATCTGTCGTCGGACGAGGCGGTCGATGAGACCATCGCCGCCAATGAATATACCTTCACCGAGGCCGGTCTCCGCTTCGGGTGATGATGAAAAGCGCCCCACCATCCGGTTGGGGCGCTTTTCTCATGCTGCCGTTCGAGAGCCAGAGGGGGGCCGGAAGGGGTTAAGTCCGGGCGGTTGAGAGAGAGCGCTGTCCGGGCTTGTCCTTCCCGCTCTCCCGAGGTTTTCCGATATGAACATGCTGTTTCCCGTGGCCGATCCGGTCACGCCGCTGGCGGCTGCGCCCGCGATCCTGACGGCCGCCAATCTTCTGCTTCCCCATCTTGAGCGCGGCCAGCGTGTCGACGCCGCAACGCTGCGCGCGGCGATGGAGACGGCCTTTGGTGCCTCCGACGCCACCGGCGTCTGGGACTGGAAACTGGCCTATGAGGCGTGCGAGGTCGCCACGGTGCTGTTCCTGCGCAAATACGGAAAAGCACTTTTCCGTAAAGCCGCATCGCAGGCCGCACGGGCTTGCGTACTGGCAAAGATCGCGGGGCTGCTTCCCACGCAGACCCGCCGCTCTGAGGAAAGCCAGAACTTCCAGCAATTCTCGACGCCTCTGCCGCTCGGCCTGGCCGCATTGTCGGCAGCCGCGATCACCTCCGATGACGTGGTGCTGGAACCTTCGGCTGGCACTGGCCTCATGGCGATCCTCGCGCAGACCGCAGGCGGTTCGCTGATCCTCAACGAACTGGCCGAGACCCGCGCCGATTGTCTCACCTCGCTCTTTCCGGCCTTTCCCGTCTCCCGCTTCGATGCCGCCCAGATCGACGATCATCTGGCCCCGAATACCGTCCCGTCCGTGGTGCTGATGAACCCGCCATTTTCGGTCATGGCCAATGTGAGCGGGCGTGTCGCCGATGCGGCATACCGCCATGTCGCATCGGCACTGGCCCGTCTTGCCCCCGGTGGACGGTTGGTCACGATCACCGGCGCAGGCTTCAGCCCCGAAGCCCCGGCCTGGCGGGACGCTTTCATCCGCCTGCAGGAACGCGGGCGCATGGTGTTTACCGCCGCCGTCGATGGCGCAATCTATGCAAAGCACGGCACCAGCATCGACACGCGGCTGACCGTGATCGACAAACTGCCCGCTGACGATCCGGCGAAATTCCCGGACTCGCCGGGCTTAGCGCCCGATGCTGCGACGCTCATCGGCTGGATCGAAGGACAAGTTCCACCGCGCCTGCTGGTCGCGTTGCCGAAACTTGCCGTATCGGCCCCGGCCGCTACGGCGAAGACCGTGCGGGGGTATCTCTCGCGCTCGGCAGCCTCCCGGCCTGTCGCGGCGCCGGCCAATGATCCGGAGGGCGTGGAACTTGCCTATGAGACCGTGGACTGGGCGCCGCCCGAAGGCGCGCGTCTGTCCGATGCGATCTACGAGGAATATGCGCTGCAATCCTTGCGTATCCCCGGTGCGCAGCCGCATCCGACCAAGCTGGTGCAATCCGCCGCCATGGCTTCGGTCGCACCGCCCAAGCCCTCTTACCGGCCGACACTGCCCGCCGACATCTGTGCGCGCCTGTCCGACGCCCAGCTTGAGACCGTCATCTATGCTGGCGAAGCCCATGCCGATCATCTCGCCGGTGCCTGGACCGTAGACGAGCATTTCGACAATGTGAGCGCCGCGCCTGAGGGTGCTGCAGGATCGATCCGCTTCCGCCGGGGCTTCATGCTCGGTGACGGGACTGGTGCTGGCAAAGGCCGCCAGTCGGCAGCCATTATTCTCGACAATTGGCTGCGCGGACGCCGCAAGGCGATCTGGATCTCCAAATCCGACAAGCTGATCGAGGATGCGCAGCGCGACTGGTCGGCGCTCGGCATGGAACGCCTGCTGGTTACGCCGCTCTCGCGCTTTCCGCAGGGCAAGACGATCACGCTGTCGGAAGGCATCCTGTTCACCACCTATGCTACGCTGCGTTTCGATGACCGGGGCGAGAAGGTTTCCCGCGTGCGTCAGATCGTCGATTGGTTGGGGTCCGATTTCGATGGGGTCATCATCTTCGACGAGAGCCATGCCATGCAGAATGCCGGAGGCGGCAAGGGAGAACGCGGCGATGTCGCCGCATCGCAGCAGGGACGCGCGGGTCTGCGCCTTCAGCATGCCTTGCCGGACGCCCGCGTGGTCTATGTCTCGGCAACCGGCGCGACCACCGTCCACAATCTCGCCTATACGCAGCGGCTCGGTCTCTGGGGCGGTGAGGATTTCCCCTTCGCGACCAGGGCTGAGTTCGTCGAAGCCATTGAGGCCGGCGGCGTGGCAGCGATGGAGGTTTTGGCTCGCGATCTGCGATCTCTCGGCCTCTATACCTCCCGCTCGCTTTCCTATGATGGCGTCGAATATGAACTGGTCGAGCACCAGCTTACCGACGAACAGCGCCGGATCTATGATGCCTATGCCGGGGCCTTCGCCGTCATTCACAACAATCTCGACGCGGCGATGGAGGCCGCCAACATCACCGGCAGTGAGGGGACACTGAACCGGCAGGCCAAATCTGCGGCTCGGTCGGCGTTTGAAAGCACGAAGCAGCGCTTCTTCGGTCATCTGCTCACGTCCATGAAGACGCCGACCCTGACCCGGTCCATCGAGGCCGATCTGGAAGCGGGCCATGCCGCTGTGATCCAGATCGTTTCGACCGGCGAGGCGCTGATGGAACGGCGGCTGGCCGAGATCCCGACCGATGAATGGAATGACATTTCCGTGGATGTCACGCCGAGGGAATATGTAGGATCGTATTTGCAGCATTCCTTCCCGGTGCAGCTCTATGAGCCGTTCACCGATGGCGAAGGGAACCTGTCGTCCCGGCCGGTTTTCCGCGATGGCCATCCGGTGGAATGCCGCGAAGCCGTCGCCCGGCGCAATGAAATGCTTGAGCAACTCGGCTCACTGCCGCCCGTGCCCGGCGCGCTCGATCAGATCGTGCAGCGTTTCGGCACGGATGTGGTGGCGGAAGTCACGGGGCGTTCGCGGCGAATCGTTCGCCGCGGTGATGGTGTCTCTGCATGCTTGGCGGTCGAGAACCGCGCGCCTTCTGCAAACCTTGCTGAAACTTCGGCCTTCATGGATGACCAGAAGCGCATCCTTGTGTTCAGCGATGCTGGCGGCACCGGGCGCAGCTATCACGCCGAACTCTCGGCGCGGAACCAGCGACTGCGGGTCCATTACCTGCTGGAACCGGGCTGGAAGGCAGATGCCGCTATTCAGGGGCTGGGGCGCACCAACCGCACCAATCAGGCGCAGCCGCCCTTGTTCCGGCCTATCGCCACGGACGTTAAAGCCGAGAAGCGGTTCCTCAGCACGATTGCCCGCCGTCTTGATACGCTCGGCGCAATCACGCGCGGTCAGCGCCAGACCGGAGGTCAGGGCCTGTTTCGGCCTGAGGACAATCTGGAATCCCCCTATGCCCGCGATGCTCTGCGCCAGCTCTACCTTCTGATCGTGCGTGGCAAGGTCAAGGGCTGCTCGCTGGAACGCTTCGAGACCGCGACGGGCCTGAAGCTGATGGACAGCAATGGCGTGAAGGACGATTTGCCGCCGATTACCACCTTCCTCAACCGGCTGCTGGCCCTGACCATCGAGTTGCAGGGCATCCTGTTCTCGGCCTTCGAGCAGTTGCTTCAGGCCCGGATCGACGGAGCGATTGCTTCGGGCACTTATGATATGGGGCTGGAAACGCTCCGAGCCGAAAGCTTCAACGTCACCGACCGACTGGTCATCCATACCCATCCGGGCACTGGAGCGGAAACCCGGCTCCTGACCATCACCGAGCGCAAGCGTAACCGACCGGTGACGTTGGATGCGGCTTTGGCCGAACTGGATGATCCGCGCGCAAAGCTGCTGGTCAACAAGCGGTCGGGTCGTGCTGCCGTACAGATCCCGACCACCAGCGTCATGCTGGATGATGGCGAGATCGAACGCCGCGTCCGGCTGATCCGGCCCATGGAGGCGATGAATATTCCGGTGCGCATGATGGGTGAAACCCATTGGGTCGAGGCTGACCTTGCTGCTTTCACATTAGCCTGGAAGGCGGAACTGGCCGAAGTGCCGGAGTTCACCGACAGCATCCTGCACATGGTGACGGGGCTTTTGCTGCCGATCTGGAAGCGCCTGCCGCAGGATTCTTCCCGTGTCTATCGTCTCCAGAGCGATGAAGGTGAGCGCATCATTGGTCGCCGTGTTTCGCCTGCATGGGCTGCCAATGCCTCCACCAGCGGTGTTAGCAGCACCCTGACACCGGACGCCGCCTATGCTGCGCTGATCGAAGGAAGAACCATCCTCGATCTGGCCGAGGGACTGCAACTGCGCCGTGTCCGCGTCATGGGCGCGAACCGTATCGAGCTGACCGGCTTCACCGACGCGATGCGGGATCGGCTGCGGGCTTACGGTCTCTTCAGCGAGATTATCTCGTGGAAGCTGCGCTTCTTCGTGCCGGTGGGGGCATCCGGGTCGGAAATCATCGGCAAGCTCTTCGGCCGCTTCCCGGTCGAGCGCATCGGTGAGCGGGAGGCCGCATAATGGCGCGTCTCAACGCCACCGAACTGGCGCTGCGTCTCGGTCGACAGGCCGAGGCGGTGTGCCGCCACTATCTGTCGAACGGTCGCAAGCAGGGCAACTACTGGCAGGTTGGCGATGTGCAGAACAATCCGGGCCGGTCGATGTTCGTTCGCCTCACCGGGCCGGAATTCGGCAAGGGGGCAGCTGGTAAATGGACCGATGCGCAAAGCGGTGAATATGGCGATCTGCTCGATGTCATCCGCGAAAGCCTCGGCCTGATCGACTTTGCCGATATCGCCGAGGAAGCCCGCCGGTTCCTCAGCCTGCCGCATCCCGAACCGGGGCCGCAGGTGCATCGATCCCGAACACCGCCTGCACCATCAGGATCATCGGAGGCTGCACGCAGGCTCTGGCGCATGACGCAGCCGCTGATCAGCTCCGTCGCGGAGACGTATTTACGCCGACGCGGCATTACGGATTTACGCGGAACCGCAAATCTGCGCTTTCATCCGAACTGCTACTGGCGGCCCGAGGGCGATGGTCTGACGCAAACCTGGCCCGCCATGATCGCCGCCGTCACCGACCTCAAGGGCAAGATTACCGGCGCACATCGCACCTGGCTGACCCGCGACGGCTCTGGCAAGGCACCTGTCGACCCGCCGAGGAAAGCAATGGGCGATCTGCTCGGGCATGCCGTCCGGTTTGGCGATACGCAGGATGTCATGGCAGCGGGGGAAGGCATCGAAACCATCCTGTCGCTGCAGCAGGCCTTGCCAATGATGCCGATGGTCTCCGCGCTCTCGGCCGGACATCTCGCAGCCACCCTGTTCCCGCCACATCTGCGCAGGCTCTATATCGTCCGCGACAACGATCCGGCAGGTGACGGCGCGCGGGATAGTCTGGTGGACCGGGCGATTGAGGCCGGAATCGAGGCGATCACGCTCTCGCCCCTGCTGGGGGACTTCAACGACGATCTTACGGCCCGCGGGCTGGATGCGCTTCGGGCACAGATCCGGGTGCAGATCGCCCCCGAGGATGTCAGCCGCTTCATGGCCCTGACGCCATAGCCGCCACCGGGGCCGTGATCGGGCAGGATCAATCCTGTCATATGCGCGGGGCTGCACCAGTATCGGCAGAGGACCGCGCCTTGGCCTTCCGAGAGGGCGATCGGCCCACAAACACTCCGGTCAGGCAATGGCGGCGCCCGACTGATTTCCGTCGGCGGCCCGCCACCCCGCGCGACAAGTCGCGTGGGGACCCCGTCTCCCCCGCCTTTACAGCGCGAAACAAATCAGCCGGGCTTTGCCATCAAGGCCCTCGCAAAGGGCTCGGGCTGCCAGACCGGAGCGCCCGTGGGCGTGTCGTCGCCATGAAGGCCGCGACGGTCGCGGTCCAACCGAAGGACGCATCCCATGGACGCACATGACGAATTCGAACCCGATCACAGCACATCCCCGACCGGCCATGTCATCGAAGACCTCGAACTCTATGGCTACCGTCCCGCCGAGGACGAGGCCGATCCCCGGATCACGCCCGAAGACAATGTCATCCAGGGCGCGGTCTCCGACATCTTCGACGCCCTGATTTCCACCATGGCCGATACCAGCCTCGATTTCGACCTCGACGAAATTCTCTGGTCCACCGTCAACACCTTCCACCGCGCCGTCGAGCGGATCGAACACAAACTCGACGATAACGAGCAGGCACAAAAGCGCCTTCAGCGCGAACAGGACGGCAGCGAGGTCAAAGCCGTCCAGTTGGAGACTCTGATCGGCGCGGGGCAAAGCCTGATCGAGCGCCGCGACAGCATGGAGACCTTCCGCGACACCGCCGCTGACATTTATCTGCGTACCACCGGCACGCCCTGGTCACAGCGCTCCGGCTCACGGGTCAACCACCGCCAGATGACCTCGGCCATGATCGACAGCCGCGACTTCATCGCCGCCAAACGCCGGGCCGACAACCAGGTGCTGCTGCCCGCCGGACCGAAGATCGCCTTTTCGGGCGGAGACACCACCGACCACAAGACGATCTGGGCCAAGCTCGATCAGGTACATGCCAAGCACCCGGACATGGTGCTCATGCATGGCGGATCGCCAAAAGGCGCCGAGCGCATTGCAGCCACCTGGGCCAATAACCGCAAGGTCGCACAGGTCGCCTTCAAGCCCGACTGGACAAAACACGCCAAGGCAGCACCCTTCAAGCGCAATGATCAGATGCTTGGCACCCTGCCGATCGGGGTCATCATCTTTCCTGGCACCGGCATTCAGGAAAACCTCGCCGACAAGGCCCGCAAGATGGGCATCCCGGTCTATCGCTTCGGAACGGGCAGCGCGTGAGCGCTGCCTTTCCTCGTCACCACGAGCCGGATAGTCGAAACCACCGATTATTCCGGCTCGCGCAGGCGGGCATGTTCATGCTATATTCCGCTTTGCGCCATGGTGGTGGTGGAAGGCGCAACCGTTCAATCCCTTGCACGGAGAGACCACCATGATCGTTCTCGGAATCCTTGTGTCCATCGCGGCCATCGGCACCATGTGCTGGTTGCTGTTCAATCTCGCCGTCTTTGCCCTGCCGCTCTTCATCGGCCTCAACGCAGGCACCTGGGCCTATGGCACGGGTGCTGGCTGGCTTGGCGCGATTCTCGTTGGCCTCGCCGCCGCCGGCCTGACGCTGGCCGTCGGCCAGGGCTTGCTCATGCTGATCCGCCCGACCTGGGCGCGACTGCTGATCGCACTGGCCTTTGTCGCACCGGCTGGTGTTGCCGGGTTTTACGCTACGCTCGGCATCGTCAAGCACATGATGCCGTCCGAGACATGGCAGTTCATCTTCTCGGTAATCGGCGCAACCGCTGCGGGCGTGACGGCCTTTCTGCGCGTCGCGGGCATGGCCGCAGCCGCCCCTGACGCCAACGCCGCTCGCGCATAAAATGCTGAGCGTAGTTACTTCGAGCCCATTTCCGCCGGTCAGCTATTTTCTTATATCCGCTTGCGACCCTCATTTCGGCTGTTCGATTCGCGACTCAGCACTCCTGTAACCAGAACGTGGCGGTAGGTCTCCATTATCCGTTGATACTACGCATAAGTCTGGTGCGCAGATGTGCGCCATATTCGGAGTTCTGTGAGAGTTTCAGCACAAAATCAGCGAGACGACTATCCTATCGTCGGCTCCGTATTTGCTCAGCTCGGGCCCGCTGAACCGTAACTCGCATTCTTTGTTACGACACGATGGGTAGCCAGGCCCAAAGCGCAATCAACGTAACGAGAAGAACTGGCGGCGTCAGCACAAGGCCGACCTTCATGTATTGCCCCCATGTGATCCGCTGTCCCTTCCCCGCAAGTACGTGAAGCCATAGCAGTGTCGCAAGCGAGCCGATCGGAGTGAATTTCGGCCCAAGGTCGTTACCGACGACGTTGGCGTAGACCATCAGTTCCTGCGTGAATGCCGGAACGTCGGCCCTATCGATGGCAAGCGCCCCAACGAGGGTGGCAGGCATGTTGTTCATGACCGAGGCCAGCATCGCTACGACGAAGCCGGTGCCGATCGTGGCAACGAATGTTCCCTGCGCCGCCAACCAGAGCAGAATGCTCGCCGCGAGATCAGTCAGGCCTGCATTCCCAAGCCCATAGACGACGAGATACATGCCAATCGAAAAGAGGACGATTTGCCAGGGTGCACCACGCAGCACTTTACCAAGTGGCACCACTGCGTCCCTTCGGCCGGAAAACCAGCGGCCCGCAACGGCCAGCAGCACAAGTGCCGCCGCCCCCGTCACGAAGGATATCGGCACGCCCAGCGGCCCAGTTACGAAATAGGCGGCAAGGAGGAGACCGAGCAGGGGAAAGGCTGTGCGGAAAACGGCCATGTCGTGGATGGCATCGCGCGGCTCTTCCAATCCACTGGCAGAATAAGCCTCAGGAATATCCTTGCGAAACCAGACCCAGAGCACGAGGAGCGTGGCAGCGAGCGAGACGAAGTTCACCGGGACCATGACTGCGGCATAGCGGCCGAAGGAGATGCCGAAGAAGTTCGCCGTCACGATGTTCACAAGGTTGGAGACCACGAGTGGAAGCGAGGTCGTGTCAGCCACGAAGCCGCAGGCGACCGTGAATGCGAGCGCGGCCGTTGGCGGGAAGTCGAGACGCAAGAGGATGGCAAGGACGATCGGGGTGAGCAGGAGTGCCGCCCCGTCATTGGCAAAGACAGCCGCGATCGCAGCGCCCAGAATGATGATCAGCGGAAACAGCCTGTGCCCGTTGCCTCCGCCCCAGCGTGCGACATGGAGCGCGGCCCATGAAAAGAACCCGGCTTCATCGAGGATCAGCGAAATGATGATCAGCGCGACGAAGGTGAACGTGGCATCCCAAACGATGTGCCAGACGGTGCCGACATCGCCCCAACCCACAACCCCAGTGAGAAGGGCAACAGCAGCTCCAGCCAATGCCGACCAGCCAATGCCGAGGCCCTTTGGTTGCCAGATGACGAAAACGAGGGTGGCGACGAAGATCGCAAAGGCCAGCATGGAAATGTTCCTATGAAGGTCAGATGGCGCGCTGGTTCACGCGCTTGGACAATTCAGCTGCGCTTTCGATGCGCTCGGAATAGCGATCCGTCAGGTAGGCAGAACGACCGCGCACGAGCCACGTGAACTTCACCAGTTCCTCACAGACATCGACCACGCGACTGTAGTAGGAAGACGGTTTCATGCGGCCGGCATCGTCAAATTCCAGGAACGCCTTTGGGACCGATGACTGGTTTGGGATCGTCACCATTCGCATCCAGCGTCCAAGGATGCGCATCTGGTTCACGGCGTTGAAGCTTTGGGAGCCTCCGGACACTTCCATCACCGCAAGCGTCTTTCCCTGGGTTGGACGCTTGGCTCCAAGACTGAGCGGGATCCAGTCAATCTGCGCCTTCATGATACCAGTCATCGCGCCGTGACGCTCGGGACTGACCCAGGCCATGCCTTCGGACCAGTGAGCGAGATCACGAAGCTCTTTTACCTTGGGGTGATCTGGTTCGGCCCCATCCGGCAACGGGAGGCCCCGTGGGTCAAATGTACGAACTTCGCAGCCGAACCATCGAAGCAGCCTTCCCGCTTCCTCCGACAGGAGTCGCGAATAGGATCGCTCCCGGATCGAGCCGTAGAGAATGAGAATACGTGGTGGGTGCGATGGCCCGTTGGTATCAGCGAGCGCTTCGCCGTCGATTGGCTGAAGCTGTGCCAGATCAATGTTTGGCAGATCGAAAGAAACCGCGTCCGTCACGATTTGGGGTCCTGTAGTGTCACGACCTCGCCATCTTCCTTGACGTAGGACGATACCGGATTGGCAAGAAGCGACAGAACCTTCTCAGAAGGGCGGCAGAGGGCTGTTCCCTTCTCCGTTACGACAATCGGACGGTTGATCAGGACGGGGTGCGTGATCATCGCATCGATCAGCGCGTCGTCGGTCAGCGATGGATCGCCCAAGCCGAGCTCGCCATAGGGCGTGCCCTTCTCGCGTAGGAGTTCGCGCGGCGTGATGCCTATTGCGTCAATCAGTTTTACCAGTTCCTCGCGCGCGGGCGGCGTTTTAAGATATTCGATGACATGAGGCTCCTCGCCGGATTGGCGGATCATGGCGAGCGTGTTGCGCGACGTGCCGCAAGCGGGATTGTGGTAGATCGTGACAGTCAACGACATGTCTCCGGTTCGCATTGGAAAGAAATTTGGCTGAGATCACCGCAGATTTCCGGTTTACCGGAACAGCAATCGTCGGTGAGGAAAACGAGCAGACTGCGCATGTCGGCATAGCTCGCGGCGTAGAGAATGCGGCGACCATCGCGCCAGGAGCGCAACAGCTTGGCGCGCTCAAGTGTCGACAGGTGGAAGCTCATTCGCGTCGGCGGGATCGACAGAGCCTCGGCAATCTCACCCGAGGCCATACCGTCCGGCCCAGCACGGACCAACAAGCGAAAGGCCACAAGACGATCCTCGTGAGCGAGGGCGGAAAGGGCGGCAACTGCTAATTGATCATCCATGCGCGCATACTACAATGATATTTGTATAATGCAAGAGTTGAGGTTGATTTCCCGTCTGACGACGTTACAAGCGGCTGTGCCCTAGGATAAAAAGATCAGTCCATGCCCCCGCGTTTTTGAATCCCCTGAGCTTGAGAGAACGCTTGTAATTTGCGGAAGCGCCGCGCTCCAACAACTCCCGAACGACTTCGGCGTCCTCTATAGTTTTTATGTACGCCCTCCCCTAAACGAAGGGGCGGGCGAGCGGGTCGCCCGCCTGTTCTCAACGGAAGATGACGACCGGCACCTTACAGGAGCGGATCATCTCCGTTGTTGTCGAGCCGATGAACAGGCTACGCAGCCGCGAATGGCTGTAGGCCCCCATCGCCAGAAGGTCGAAGCCCTCTTGTTCGATGATCCCGGTTATCACCTTGTCGGCCGCGCCCTGCACGAGCGCGATTTCCGGGGCATAGCCGGCGGCTTTCAGGATCACCGCCGCGTCATCGAGCTTCTTGCGGTTCTCCGGGGTGTCCTCCCCGGCCATCACCAGCTTGCAGCCAAGGCCGGCAAGGATCGGGCTGCGGGAAACCTGATCGACGGTCTTCATGGCCATCGTCCCGCCGTCATAGGCGATCAGCAGCTTGTTGACCGGCTTATAGGCACGCGAGGCGATGACGATTGCCCTATGAGTGGAGCGAACGACCCGTTCCAGATTGGAGCCGAGATGCCCTTTGGCGAAGTCGGCCCCTTCACCACGCTTGCCGATGACGATGATATCCGTGTCGGCTTCAAATTCGAGCACGGTTTCCACCAGATCGCCGTTGCGCAGTTTGGTTTCGACGGCCTGGATACCAGCCGCGTGTAGCCGCGCCTTGGCATCTTCGAGCAGGAGCCGGCCGCGCTTCTGCGCCATCTTGGCCTTTTGGGCGTCAAGGTCGGCCAGCTCCTCCAGCAGCGCCGTGCGCGCGCCCAGGCCGATATTGCCGCTGAGGTTGACCGGCTCCGTCGAGAGATCGCGACGACCGATGACGTGCAGGATTTCCACGCTGGCGTCGATCTTGCCGGCGATCCAGGCGGCATGATCGCACACGCTTTCGGCATAGGTTGAGCCGTCGATAAGTCCGAGTATTTTCATGGTGCGGTCCTCCCTTAATGACCCATCAGGCGTTCGAGCGCGCCGGGCTTGTCGTGGATTGCGAGCCTGTCAACGATGGTTTCGCTCGCCTCATTCATGCCGATGATGTCCACGTCCGCCCCTTCGCGGCGGAATTTCAGGACGATCATGTCGAGGGCAGCTACACTGGAAATGTCCCAGATATGCGCGTGGGTAACGTCGATCGTCACCTTGTCGAGAACCTCCTTGAAGTCGAACGCCTTGTTGAAGTCATCGGCGGACGCGAAGAAAATCTGGCCTTGAACCGTATAAGTGCGATGCGAGCCATCAGCGGAAAGCGTCGAGGTGATGCGGAAAATCTGCGAAATTTTCCACGAGAAGAAGACGGCCGACAGAAGCACGCCGATCAGCACACCGATGGCGAGGTTATGGGTGTAGACCACGCCGACAACGGTTGCGATCATGACGAGCGAGGAAGAGCGCGGGTGAATTTTCAGGTTCTTGATCGAGGACCATGAGAAGGTGCCGATCGAGACCATGATCATGATGGCGACGAGGGCAGCCATGGGAATCCGGCTGACCAAATCACCAAGCACGAGGATCATGAACAGCAGGAAGCCGCCAGCGCAGAAGGTAGAGAGACGCCCGCGCCCGCCTGACTTCACGTTGATGATTGATTGGCCGATCATGGCGCAGCCGGCCATGCCGCCGATGAAGCCAGTTGCCGTGTTGGCGACACCCTGGCCGATGCACTCACGATTCTTGTCGCTCGGCGTATCGGTCAGATCGTCAACGATCTGAGCGGTCATTAGCGATTCCAGCAGGCCAACGGCAGCGACGGCCACCGAGTACGGCAGGATGATCCGCAGCGTTTCGAGGTTGAATGGAATCTGCGGGATCAGGAAGACGGGTAAGGTCGAGGGTAGTTCGCCCATGTCGCCAACGGTGCGGACATCAAAGCCTAACCATATCGATAATGCCGTCAGCACCACGATGCAGACGAGCGGTGACGGCACGGCCTTGGTGGCATAAGGAAAGAGATAGATGATGCCGAGGCCGGCCGCCACGAGGATGTAGGTCAGCATCGGCACATTGGTCAGCTCAGGCAACTGCGCCATGAAAATCAGGATGGCGAGCGCGTTGACGAAGCCGGTCATGACCGAGCGCGACACGAAGCGCATCAGATAGCCAAGCTTGAAGATGCCGGCGACGATTTGCAGGAGACCGGCCAGCACCGTCGCAGCGAGCAGGTATTGCAGGCCATGGTCGCGGACGAGCGTGACCATGAGAACGGCCGTGGCAGCGGTGGCGGCCGAGATCATACCCGGCCGCCCGCCGACGAAGGCGATCAGCACGGCGATCGAGAAGGAGGCATAGAGACCAACTTTTGGATCGACGCCGGCAATGATGGAAAAGGCGATAGCCTCAGGGATCAGGGCGAGTGCAACGACGATGCCGGCGAGCACGTCCCCTTTGATGTTGCCGAACCATTCGGTTTTGAGTGTGCCAATGAAATCACGGTTCAAGTGTATGTTCTCCGTGCCGGCGACGCCTAGGAGGACGGTCGACGCGGCGTTTTCTGGAATTGCTATGGTGTGTCGGCGCGTATGGGTTCGCGCCAGGCGCTGCGGTGATGCGCAAAGCGGCGAACGTCGGCGCGCGAGCGTGATCAGTCGATCGCAGTCATGAAGGGGCCCAATCGGAATGCTCACGGTGCACCCATCGGATCGATGTTGCAGGGAGCTAGCTGGTTGCCGGGGGATAGGCGCCCGGAGAAGCCACCCGTCACGCGGGTCCGGTTGATCGTGGCTATATTGCGGCAAAATGATATGAGATCAAGTAAGAACTGAGACAATCGGACCTTTGTTGGTACTGTTATCGCGGCAATGCAGACGGAATTCTTGTACGCTCCTGAACTAGAGTGATCCGTGGAGGGAGAAGCGGAAGAGGTGAGGATCATTCGCTATCTTCGTCAAACGGCAGGCAGGGAAACAGCGCGTAAATCCCGGATCGGCTTAGAGCCCTGACGTGGCCCCCAAGAGTGTTGCACGGTTAGCGCCAGCGTTCGCGGGCTGAACCGGGAGCCTGGTTAGAGCGATGTCGGTGGGATAGGCCGGGAGGAAGGATGCGCACAGCCTGCAATGCAGGGTGCGATATGGCCGGTGTTGCCGGTCTGGTCATCCTGAGGGAGCATCAAGGTCGCCGCGTCTCCGGTCAGGCCCCGTGTCTCAACCGCTCCAAACGGCCTCTTCAATGGCCTGATCTGGACGAAGACCAGCGCAAGCGCTTCGACCGCTTTAACGCAACAGCGTCGTCACAACTTTCTTCCCCTGACGGCGGAGCCGCCATTCCTCGCGAGCCAAGAAAGTTTCTCCTGTGCTGTCCAGCCCCCTGCTGTGCGGGGGTGCGCCTGCGTTCGTCTCCGGCCGGTCGATCGCCATCGAGGCCGCAATGGTGCGGGCTCGGAAACGGAAAACGGAGACTTACAATGGCAACCATCGGCACCTTCAAGAAGACCGGCTCGAACGAATTCACCGGCGACATCGTCACCCTCAGCGTCCAGGCCAAAGGCGTGCGCATCATCCCCGACCTGCGCGCCACCGGCGACAACGCCCCCAGCCACCGGGTCCTGGTCGGCCGCGCCGAGATCGGCGCCGCCTGGTCCAAGCGCTCGAACGAGGGCCGCGACTATCTGGGCCTCAAGCTGGACGATCCGAGCTTCAACGCCCCGATCTACGCCAACCTCTTCGACGAGGAAGACGGCGAGACCTTCTCGCTTATCTGGTCCCGTCCCAACGGTCGCCGCAGCGACTGACACGGGCACAATGGCCCCGGTCGCAAGGCCGGGGCCTTCCCATTGCCTGCGAAAAGACCTGTTCGCCCACGGCATTTGCCCGGGCAAAATCGGCTCAGCCGGTGAGGATCGGGATCATGGCTTTCACATGGGCGTCGATCCGTTCCAGCACGAGCGGGGGGACCACTTCGCGTTCCGGCAGGGTCCACCATTTCGCATTGATCTGCTTCACCGTCTCGGCAACCGCCTTGAGGACAGCAGGCTCGGGCAACCTGGCCCTATTGGCAAACGCCTTCCAGCGGGCCGGGGTCAGGCCCTTGAAGACACGCTCGCCGCCCAGAGACAGCGCAAGCCCATCGGCTGGAATATAGGGAACGGTCGAAAGCATGTCGTAGATCGGCGCAAGCGCGGGCGTGTCGCCGTCGCCCGGATAGATCAGCGACCAGTTCTTGAGGTGCATGTCGCCATTGCCCATGACCACCGAGAAGGTCAGCCGCCGGACGAACTCCAGGGCGGCAAAGGGCGAGATCGCCACGTTCAGCACGGATGCGATGTCGTGAGAGGCGGCTCCGTCATATTTGCGCGCCGGGTACAGGCCAAAGACCTGCGCGAAATCCTCGATATGGATGCGCTGTCCATCGGTTCCACGATCGAAGCGCCGCACCAGCAGGACTAACCCTTCGGCAAGCGTCTCGAACTCTTCGGGAATGCCCTCGAACTGGTCGCGGCCGACCAGTTCCCGTTCGGGCACATCCATGCCGATGGCCTCGGCAAGCGCAAGGTTCGCGAACTCATTCTCCGACACGCCCGGAAAGGCCGTGGACGGGAACTTGGCGATATACTGCCCTTCGCCATCGCCGAGCGGCAAGGTCAGGCCGCCGCCCTTGCCGGTATTCTTCATCACCGAAAGCTTCATCTGCACACCTGCCAGCGAGAAGCGGGCTTTTGGCCGCCCTTGGGTTGGCGCTGCCCCAATGCCGGGTTGACCGTCACCGGGCAGCACCCGAACGGCCCCCGGCAGATCCGCACCAAGGGTGGCTAGGAGATCAAAATCATTCCCCGGCCGAACATGGGCGGCGTGGTGCTTTTCCATCGCCTCGCGCAGCCTGTCTTCGGGCAGGAGATTGGCGAAGAAGGGCGGCAACGCGCCTGCGATCGGGCGCGGATCTTTGCGCAAGCCCCCCGCAGCGGCCCGCAACGACAGGCTCAGAACCGGAATGCCGCCGTTCGCGCGATAGGTCGGGTCAAGGCTGAAGGCGTTGAAATCACCCGGCGTCCTGACGATCGTGCCGACCTTCGCACTGTTCAGGAACACGTCCAGCGAGGTGATGGTCTCAGCGGTGCGGGCGGCTGTCATCGTCGCTCTCCGGTTGCGGGCTGAAGGCCGGATGATCATCCTCGGCCTCGGGGCGCAAAAGCGCCTCGATGGCGGGCACCATTGCCTGCGGGACCAGCATCATTTCGAGCCCAAGCGCCCTGGCAATGTTGATCAATGTCGTGGTGCGCGCAGCCGCCGCCCCCGTCTCGATGTCGCGGTAGCGCGGGCGCGAAATGCCCGCAAGATCGGCCACCTGCTCCTGGGTCAACCCCGCTGCAAGACGCGCGCGGCGAAAATGGTCGCCGATCAGCCTCAGTGTTTCTTCTTCCGCCTTCATGTGATGCCTTTACGGATCATTTCTGCTGCATTGATCTGGATAGGTATCATATCAGGTGTGGGATGCAACAAAATGATCTCCAAACATATCATTATCATTTTCCATGGAGCGTTTGGGGATCATCTTGCGATGGTCGGCGCTACCGCCAGCACAAGTGCTGCAATTGCGGCATACAGGCGAATCAGTCGGACTGCATGCTCAGCCGTGCAAATAACGCCTTGGCCAGATTCGACGATTTCGTATGGCGTATCGGGCGAAGACGACTAAAATAGCCGTAGTTCTGGAATGCGCGCCGGTCGCGATGGGAGGTGATCATGCATGATCACCGCTCGACAGTCGCGGGCCGCACGCGCGTTGCTGGGTTGGACGCAGGAGACGCTCGCTGACAAGGCCCGAATATCGCTGACTGCCCTGAAGCGCCTCGAGTCCGAGAACCGGCTCGAGGTGTATGAGACAACGCGGGATCAGGTGCGCCGGGCGCTTGAAGCAGCAGGGATTGTTCTCCTGTCCACGGATCGCGGGCAAGGAGTGTTGCTGGTTCATGACCAAGACGAGAAGAAATATCGCCAGATCCATGGCGCCTGATCGGCACCGGCGGCATCATCAATCCGCCGCTGCGGACCGCGCCCTGCGGCGGCTCTCGACATGACATCCGCAGTCATCCCCTTTGACGACATCGCGCCTGTCGGCAACGAGCTGACCGAATATGATCGCGCGCATGTCAAGCTCTACATGCGCTTGCTTGATGCTCACGCCGATGGTGCGGAATGGACCGAAGCCGTCAAGATTCTGTTCGGTCTCGACCCCGCCCTGGAACCAGTGCGCGCCCGGAAGGTCCATGACAGCCATCTGGCACGGGCGCGCTGGATGACACAGAGCGGCTATCGTCAGCTGCTGCGTCATCCGACAGATCGGACCTGACCTCGGCGCCGTCGCACCAGTGATGCCCCGAGGGCATCACCTCATGTCTTCGTTCCGGCTTCCATCTTGGTAGAGGCGCCGCAATTCTTTCACGCTCCACCTGTGCAGTTTCAACCAGGAGCGGAGCAATGAAGCCGGATACATCCCGCTGGCGAGACCAGGACCAGTATGAATTCTACGACGCGTTACCCGTTGAGGGCGTCGCCTGGGAATGCCTGCGCCGTAACGCCACCTATCAGGCCAGTTTCGAAGATCTTGTAGCGCAAGGCACCGGGCATCTTCCCTTTGCGGATGACGTCCAACATCGCTGGGGGTTGCGATTTCCCGGCAGACCCCCAACATTCCGCGCTCGAGCAACCGGTCATCTGGTCGGTCTTTGCCAATCCGGCCGTGCTGATGCTCGGGACCACCCCAGATTTTCTTCCCCCTTCGCCGGCCGCGCTATCCGTCGATATTGTTGAGGTCATCAGCGGGCCCGAGGGGTCATATAGCGTATGCCGCGACGGGGACGGCCAATATCTGATCCTGGCTGATACCAGCCCTGATGCTCGGCCCGCGATCATCCTGCCGCTGGACGGCGATCTGCCGGACCGGCTCGAATCCATTCTCAGGCTCTGGCACATGCTCGCCGCGAAACCGGCACGCCGAGACCCCAGAATGACGCCGTATCAGCGCCGGCGCTTCCGCCTGATGATGCAAGCCGCAGACGGCAACGCCAATCAGGCCACCTATCGCGAGATTGCCGTCGCGATCTACGGAGAGGACCGCGTTCGGGCCGAGCCGTGGAAGACATCGGCCTTGCGCGCATCTGTCATCGCCCTTGTCCGGTCCGCCGCCGCGCTCATCGATGGCGGCTATCACGACCTCTTGCGCCATCGTCGCAAGCCCTGACGCCAGTCGTCAGGTTGGGGGTGAAGATTTCACCCCCTCGATCTTCCTCATCCCCCATGCCGAGGCTCCTTCGCCACCGTGCGCATGACACGCCGCTGATCGTCAGCGGCATCCTGCACAACCACGGAGGCCCGCCCCATGCGACCCGATCTCGCCGCCTTGCCGCCACGCTACCTGCGCACCAAGGAGGCCGCCGACTTCCTCAGCCTGTCGGCCCGCACGCTGGAAAAGCACAGGACCTACGGAACCGGGCCTGCCTATCACAAGCTCGGCGGCCGCGTCGTCTATTCGGTCGAGGATCTGGCGGCCTGGGTTGCGCGGGGAGCGGTTACTTCCACGTCCGATCCGCGTGGACAGGTCCTCCCGGCGAAACCTCTGCCGGAGGCACCGTTCACCGCGCCCAAACGCCTTACGCGCTGAACGCGGCTGCAGTTTCCTCATGGCACCCCAGCACCGATCCGGCTCGGAACGCGGCCAACTCGATCTGTTTCGGGCGCTTCCCGGTGAATTTGCACCACGAGACGCACAGGATCTCATGGCTTATCCCTTCTTCTCCCTTTCTAAATCACACCGCATTCGCCCGATTGATTTTACCGCGGGCAATGTCTCGATCCGCGTCGAAGCTGTTCCCGACCACGGCATGGCGACGATCTGGGACGCCGATATTCTGATCTGGGCCGCCAGCCAGATTGTCGAGGCGCGAGACGCAGGCCTGCGCACATCGCGCCTGATGGCAGCAACGCCCTATGAAATCCTCACCTTTACAGGGCGCGGAACCTCGCAGCGGGACTATCAGCGGCTGAAAGCCGCGCTCGACCGGCTGCAATCGACCACGGTCGCAACCTCGATCCGCCAGCCCGCCAACGGACGGCGCCATCGTTTTTCGTGGATCAACGAATGGCACGAGCGGACCGATGCCAATGGCCGCCCGGACGGCATCGAGATGATCGTGCCCGACTGGTTCTACAGTGCGGTTCTGGATGACGCCCTGATCCTCACCATCGACCGGGCCTATTTCAATCTGACCGGCGGGCTGGATCGCTGGCTCTATCGCTTGGTGCGCAAGCATGGTGGGCGGCAGAAAAACGGTTGGCGGTTCGACTTCCGTCACCTGCACCAGAAATCGGGCAGTCTGTCGCCGTTCAAGCGCTTCGCCTTCGAGCTGCGCGACATTATCCGCCGCCAGCCACTGCCCGGCTACACCCTGTTCGCCGAGGTCGAAACCGGAGGCCGGATGCTGCTCGCTTTCGAGCCTGTCCCGGCCTGTGGAAAACCTGTGGATAGTCTCGTGCTATCGGGAACCCG
>JAZIHP010000051.1:0-26202 GCA_036678505.1 Alphaproteobacteria bacterium | reverse complement strand
CCCCCGTCCTCGCCCCCGTCCTCGATCGCCTCGACCAGTCTCTGGACGAGAGCCTCGATCGCCTGTTTGCGCTGCTGCGCATTCGCTCGATCTCGACCGACCCGGAATTTGCCGCCGAGTGCCGCAAGGGGGCCGAATGGCTGGTCGAGGATCTCAAGAGCATCGGCTTCGACGCTTCCGTGCGCGACACGCCCGGCCATCCCATGGTCGTTGCCCGTCACGAAGGCCCGGAAGGCAGCCCGCATGTGTTGTTCTACGGCCATTATGACGTTCAGCCGGTCGATCCGCTGGAGTTGTGGCACGACGATCCCTTCGCTCCGGCGCTGAAGGAGATCGAGCCCGGCCGCAAGGTCATCACCGGACGCGGCTCGGCCGACGACAAGGGCCAGCTCATGACCTTCGTGGAAGCCTGCCGCGCCTGGAAGGCGGTGCATGGCGGCCTTCCCTGCCGCATCACGCTGTTGTTCGAAGGCGAGGAAGAAAGCGGCTCGCCCTCGCTGAAGCCGTTCCTCGAAGCCAATGCGCAAGAGCTGAAGGCCGATTTCGCGCTGGTGTGCGACACCGGCATGTGGGACCGCGACACCCCCGCCATCTCCACCGCCCTGCGCGGGCTGGTGGGCGAAGAGGTGGTGATCCACGCTGCCGACCGCGATCTGCATTCGGGCGAGTTCGGCGGCGCCGCCGCCAACCCGATCCGCATCCTGTCGCGGGTTCTTGCCGATATTCATGACGAGAATGGCCGCGTCGCCATTCCCGGTTTCTACGACGGCGTCGAGGAAACGCCCTCGCAGGTGCTGAAGTCGTGGGAGACGCTGGGCGAAACGGCGGAGACCTTCCTCGGGCAGGTGGGATTGTCGATTCCGTCGGGCGAAAAGGGCCGCTCGGTGCTCGAACTGGTCTGGGCGCGCCCGACGGCGGAATTCAACGGCATCACCGGCGGCTATACGGGCAAGGGCTTCAAGACGGTGATCGCCTCGCAGGCCTCGGCCAAGGTGTCGTTCCGCCTCGTGCACAAGCAGGATCCGGTAAAAATCCGCGCCGCCTTCCGCAAATTCGTCGAGGAGCGCATTCCGGCCGATTGTTCCGTCGAATTCCACGAGCATGGCGGCTCGCCCGCCATCCAGCTTTCCTACGACTCGCCGTTCCTGGCCAAGGCCAAGGACGCTCTGTCCGACGAATGGCCCCGGCCCGCGGTGATGATCGCCATGGGCGGGTCGATCCCCATCGTCGGAGATTTCCAGACCTATCTCGGCATGGAATCTCTGCTGGTCGGCTTCGGTCTTTCCGACGACCGCATCCATTCGCCCAACGAGAAATACGAGCTGTCGTCCTTCCACAAGGGACAGCGTTCCTGGGCGCGCATTCTCGCGGCGCTGACGACGAAGTGAGGATGGCATGAGCACGATCCGTTTTCACAAGGGCGATCTGCCCGATCTTACCCATTACGATGTCGATGCCGTGGCCATCGATACCGAGACGCTCGGCCTCAACCCGCATCGCGACCGTTTGTGCGTGGTGCAGATTTCACCGGGCGACGGCACGGCCGACGTGATCCAGATCGCGCCCGGCCAGAACGAGGCGCCCAACCTCGTCAGCCTGCTCAGCAATCCGAAGGTGACGAAGCTGTTCCACTTCGGGCGCTTCGATATCGCGGTGCTCTACAACGCCTTCGGCGTCATGGCCGCGCCGGTGTTTTGCACCAAGATCGCCTCGCGGCTGACCCGTACCTATACCGACCGTCACGGGCTGAAGGATATCTGCAACGAATTGCTGGGGGTGAGCATCTCCAAGCAGCAGCAATCCTCCGACTGGGCGGCGGAGACGCTGACGCCTGAGCAGCTCGAATATGCGGCTTCGGACGTTCTCTATCTTCACCGCCTGCGCGAGGTTCTGGCCGGCCGGCTGAAGCGCGACGGCAGGGCGCAGGAGGCCGAAGCCTGCTTCGGTTTCCTGCCGACACGCTCGAAGCTCGACCTGATGGGCTGGGAGGAAACGGATATCTTCGCCCATAGCTGAAGCCTGTTCGCTGCGGAACCCTCCGGCGGCGCAGCGCGTTGCGGTTCCGTCGCCGGATGTGCTTCAGGCCAGGAAGAAGATGGCATGAGAGGAAGGTCGCATGGGAGGAAGATCATATGGCAGAGCGTGAACCCATCGCCAGCGCCCCGAAGGACGGCTCGCGGGTGACCGTTTACTGGACCGACGGCGACGGCGTCATGAACGAATCTCTCGCCCGCTGGGACGCCGAGGATCAGGCATGGTGGGCCTATACGGATTCAAAGACCCAGAAGAAGGTCGAGCCGGCAAGCTGGCGGCCGGAAAATTCCGCTGACGAAGCCGATGACGAAGAATAGCATCGGGCAGGCTTGACGCTTGTCCGTCACGCCCAATGTAACCGTTGGCGGCGGTGTGCATATTTCCATACCCTGCATTTGTCGAAACCCGGCTTCGATCCGGGGCGGAACGCTCCGGTCTGGCCATTTCTCACGGAGGGAATGTCATGGATGCGGAAGGTATCATCGTTTTTCTTATCGTCGGCGCCGTTGCGGGCTGGCTCGCCGGGCTGATCGTCAAGGGCTACGGTTTTGGCCTGCTCGGCAACATCGTGGTCGGCATCGTTGGCGCATTCATCGCCGGCTGGTTGTTTCCGATGCTCCAGATCAATATCGGCACCGGAATTGTTGCCAACATCATCAATGCGGTGATTGGCGCGGTGATCCTGCTGTTGCTGATCCGCGTGGTGAAGTCGGCCTGAAGCGGGCGGGGCCCGAATCGGGCAGGGCCCGAATCAGGCAGGGCCCGAATCAGGCAGGGCCCGAATCAGGCAGGGCCCGAATCAGGCAGGGCCCGAATCAGGCAGGGAAAGCGTGTCCATGAACAGAAACACACTCTATCTCCTCATCGGAGCGCTGATCGTCGTCGTGATCGGCCTTGGCATCTATGTCTATCGCGAGGAGACGAAGCCTGCCGGCATCGAGCTCAAGATCGATGAGGGTGGCGTTTCCATCGAGCAGAACTGATGCCCTGCCGCCCCGCGACCCTTCAGGTTGCCGGGCGGCTTTTTCCCGACGGCCCCTGTACCCTCCGACGGCCTGTGCCCCCGATGGCCGGTGTGGATATGCCGTTCAGCTTGCCGGACGATGAGAGCCCGAGCGCGCGCTCACCACAAACGGCGAGGGACCGCCGTCGACCAGCAGTCCGGTGATGCGTGCGAACCCCGCGAATGATTTGCGGGCTTCTTCCGCGCTCATCTGTGCCGCCATCGCTGCGGCGCAGCAGTTCAGCGCGCAACGGTAGACCGGGCCGCGCCGGCCAATCGGCCATTCCCGCAGGAACACAAGCGCTTCACTGACATTTTCGATGGTGTACACCGCCTCGCCGCGTCCCAATGAGATGCGAACAGGCGAAAAGAACTGCAAGCGATCCATCGGCAACCTCCCTCGGCATCAGACACTGGTGGTGAATCGATGGTTAACGCGGATGAAGCCATATGGTTCCGCTCGTCCGCACCGGAATCACGGGAGATGCGCCCGCAGCGGTGCGCTGCACCGGACGCTGGACCGGGCGCTGAGCCGTGTGCTGGCCAGGCTTCGCCCGCGAGGTTGACTTGCATCAATGTCGTGCTGCGCCGCATGATATGAACTGCCATCATTATTCGTGCGCTCTGCGCACTTGCGCGCCATGCGCGGCTTTGGTTTTCTGACGGGACACAACAAGAGGTTCAGCCCATGTACACCCACATCCTCATCGCCATCGACGGATCCGAGCTTGCCCAGAAGGGCATCGACCACGGTCTGTCGCTGGCGAAGGCCCTGTCTGCCAAGGTCACTTTCGTCATGGTGACGGAACCTTTCCCGGTTGCGGCGGGAGCGACCGCTTCGGGCTGGGTGGCCGGGCCAAATGATATTTCCCGTTACGAGGAAGGCCAGAGGGAATTCGCCCATGGCATTCTGGAGAAGGCGCGGGCGGTGGCGGAGAAGATGGGTATCAAGGCCGATGTGGAGCATCTGGCCGATCGCTGGCCGGCCGATGCGATCATCGAGGTCGCCGAGGAAAAAGATGCCAATCTGATCGTCATGGCCTCGCATGGACGCCGCGGCATCGGCCGTCTGCTGCTCGGCAGCCAGACCGTTGAAGTGCTGACCCATTCCAAGGTGCCGGTGCTGGTGGTTCGCTGAGGCTTGCACGAAGCGCATGGACAGGGTTTTCGCAGGGATCCTGTCCTTCGCCGGCATGATTTCCGCCAGGCGGCGGCCGGCTGACGGAGGCTACCTGTCCGCATCCGGGATCGGCGGCGGTTTTCGCTACCGGCAACATGCCGTGCAGGACGTCCGCCACCGTGGCGATGGCGATTGCCGCGGAAGAGCGGCCCGTAACCGATGCATTGGAGCCGTTCACGGTTTCACGGAATCGCCGAACGGCCCCAGGTCTTTGTTTGTCGCGTTTGCGAACCGGGAAACTGTTTCCACTTTTCCTGGAAGCGCTCTAAAGCCTGTCGCCCGAAAGTGGGACCCGGTTTCGGGACGACGACATGCGTGAAAACAACAGCTTGAAGCGCGTCGCGACCTTTCAGGCTCGCTCCCCGGTCCTCGGGTGAAGACTTCAGATCTGCGACACGATGTTCCGCGAAGTCAGCGATTTGTTTGACATCGATCAACCGGGGCAGCACCCTGGCTTCTATGTTGGGGAAGCAAACCACAGGAGGCGACATGTCAAATACCCCGCATACCCTTGGCGAGGAATTCCCCGGCAAACTCGACGCAATCCATGCCCTCAAGGCGCAGGATGCGGAATTCGCCCGTGTCCTTGAGGAATATGACGATGTCAACGATCAGATACACAGATCCGAGACACGTATCGATGCGATCAGCGATGATGCCGAAACCGAATTGCGCCGCCGCCGTCTTGCTCTGAAGGACAAGATTGCCGAGGCGCTGAGCCGGGCGTGAATTCGGCATGAAAGCCGCTCGCTGCAGAGCAGTTGTGGAAGCATAATTCCCGCAAGATGCAAGCCCCATATCCGCTCTCACTCAGCTTCGTCTGAGTGAGAGCGGAGCATATTTCCCACGCGATGCCCTGAGCCGATATCATGAAGCCGATATCATGAACCGGGGGGTAACGGGTTCCGTCGTGGGGGAAAACTCTCTCCTGCCGCCGTTGCCTCCATGCCCGCTTCGGGCAGGGTTCATGCTGGCGATGCCAGCGTTTGCAATGAGCCGGCCCCCACCGCTCGCCCCGGTTAACCCGCCCTTAAATCGCCGTAACTAACCTGCACCCCATCGCCATTGGCTGGGGCACCCCATCGCCAATGGCTGGGGGAAGGTACGGCATCGCGCATGGCGAACCGCAGGAACAGACGCATCGAACCAAGTTTCGGGGAGCCGGCGCGTGAGGCGTCGGTGGCGGGTTTTTCCCTGCGTGAAGAGGATCGGGTCGTGCCTGCCAGCCGCAAGCCGCGTTCGCGCAAGGCGGAAACGCCCCGGCGCTCCCGGAAGGCGCGTTCCGCGCGTGGCGGGCGGCGCAGGCGTCGCGGCCTGCTCGGCCTTTTCATGCGCATGGTCTACTGGTGCTTCGTGCTGGCGATCTGGGCGGGCATCGCGGCCGCGGGCATGGTTGTCTACTACGGCGCCAAGATGCCGGCCGCCACGACATGGGCGATCCCCGACCGGGCGCCCAACATCAAGATCGTATCGGTGGATGGCCGCCTGATCGCCAATCGCGGCATGAGCGGCGGCGAGGCATTGCGTCTTTCGGAAATGTCGGCCTACATCCCGAAGGCGGTCATCGCCATCGAGGACCGCCGCTTCTATTCCCATTTCGGCATCGATCCGCTGGGCCTTGGCCGCGCCGTGGTCACCAACCTGATGCACGGCCGGCTTTCGCAGGGCGGCTCGACGCTGACGCAACAGCTTGCCAAGAACCTGTTCCTGAAGCCCGACCGCACGCTGGAGCGCAAGGTCCAGGAGGTGCTGCTCGCGCTCTGGCTGGAACACAAGCACACCAAGGACGAGATCCTCGCCATGTATCTCAACCGGGTCTATTTCGGTTCGGGGGCCTATGGCGTCGAGGCCGCGTCGCGGCGCTATTTCAGCAAGAGCGCCCGCGACGTCACCCTCTCGGAAGCGGCTCTGCTGGCCGGCCTGCTCAAGGCGCCGTCGCGCCTGTCGCCGGCGCGCGATCCGAAAGCCGCGGAAGAGCGCTCGCAGCTCGTTCTGGCGGCGATGCAGGATGAAGGGCTGGTCGGTTCCCGCGAAATGACCCATGCCATGAGTGCGCCGGCCGCCCGCGTGCCTTCCTACTGGACGGGCTCGGAGAATTATGTCGCCGACACGATCATGGAGGAACTGCCCGATCTGATCGGCGAGGTCGAGGGCGACATCATCGTCGACACCACCATCGATCTCGATCTTCAGAAGCAGGCCGAGCGCTCCATTCGCCGGCTGATCGACGAAAACGGCAAGAAGCTCGATGTCAGCCAGGGCGCGCTCGTTTCCATCGACAACTCCGGTGCGGTGCGCGCCATGGTCGGCGGTTACGATTATTCGACCAGCCAGTTCGACCGCGCATCCGGCGCCAGACGCCAGCCCGGTTCGGCCTTCAAGCCTTTCGTCTATGCCGCCGCGCTGGAGGCAGGGCGCACGCCGGACAGCGTGCGCAACGATGCGCCGATCCGGATCGGCAAGTGGAAGCCGGTCAATTATGGCGGCAACTATCATGGCAAGGTCACTTTGGCGACGGCGCTCGCCAAGTCGCTGAACTCGGTTGCCGCCCAGCTTGCCATGGAAGTCGGCCCGCAGGCGGTGATCGAGATCGCCAATCGCATGGGCGTGCAGTCCGATCTTCAGAAGAACGTTTCCATCGCGCTCGGCACATCGGAAGTGACGCCGCTGGAGCTGACGGCCGCCTATGTGCCCTTCGCCAATGGCGGCTATCGCCCGCAGGTGCATTTCGTGAAGCGCGTGACCAATGCCAAGGGCAAGGTGCTGTATGAATTCACCGGAGGGTCCGCATCCCGCGTGCTGAAGCCCGAAATCGTCGGCATGATGAATTCGATGATGGCGGGCGCGGTGGAGATCGGCACGGCGCGCAAGGCGGCGTTCGCATGGCCGGCAGCCGGCAAGACCGGCACCAGCCAGAATTCCCGCGACGCCTGGTTCGTGGGCTATACCGCCAATCTCACCACCGGCGTGTGGTTCGGCAACGACGATGCAAGACCGATGAAGAACGTGACCGGCGGCGCGCTGCCGGCGCAGGCATGGCATGAATTCATGGTGGCGGCGCATGAGGGGGTGCCGGTGGCGCGCCTGCCGGGCAGCTGGCAGCCGGCGCTGGTTGCCCCCGCCGTTCCGGAAATCGCCATCGGCGAGCCGGCGCCGGCGGTCCCGGTTCCCTCCGCCGTGAACATGCGCCCGGCAGAGCCGGTCCGGCGCGCGGCCCCGGTTCCGCCCGCCACGGTCGCGCGGCCTTCCGTTCCTGTCGGTTCCGGGGCGGATGGAGGCAATTCCCGCCCCGCCATGCCGTCCGACGGCCGGTCTACGGCATCTATCAAGCGCCCCGTGCCGCCGGGCGATGTCGGTGCGCCGATGAAGAAGGGCACCACGTCCATTTTCGACATTCTTTCCGGCGGCTGAGGCCGGGTTTCGTCCGCGCGCGGTTGTGTCTGTCCGGCCCTCGCCAGAACCTTCGCGTTCGGCTAGATGTCTGAGTACACATCAACGGGCCCGTTTTCGTCATGACGCACGCAGACAGCAGGAAGACCATTGTTCTGACCGGGGCCAGCCGTGGCATCGGCCATGCGACGGTAAAGCGCTTTTCCATGGAGGGATGGCGCGTCATCACCTGCTCGCGGCAGGCTTTTTCCGAGAATTGCCCGTGGCCGGCCGGGCCGGAAGACCACATCAAGGTCGATCTGGCCGATCCGGAGGACGTGGGCGTCGCAGTGGCTGAAATCCGGCACCGGCTGGAAGCCAATGGCGGCCAGCTGAACGCGCTGGTCAACAATGCCGGTATTTCGCCCAAGACGCCGAAGAATGAGCGCATGGATTCGCTCGATACCCCCATGCATGTGTGGCGTGACGTGTTTCAGGTGAATTTCTTCGCACCGATCATGCTGGCGCGCGGACTGTTCAGGGAACTCGCCGCCGCCAGGGGCTCGGTGGTCAACGTCACCTCGATTGCCGGCACGCGGGTGCATCCCTTCGCCGGCACGGCCTATGCCACCTCGAAGGCGGCGCTGGGCTCGCTGACGCGCGAGATGGCACACGACTTCGGTCCGCACGGCATTCGCGTCAACGCCATTGCGCCGGGCGAGATCGACACCGCAATCCTGTCGCCGGGCACGGAAAAGATCGTCGAGACCATTCCGCTGCGCCGTCTCGGCACCACGGCGGAGGTGGCGGACATCATCTACTTCCTGTGTTCGGGCCAGTCTTCCTATGTGACGGGCTCGGAAATCCATATCAATGGCGGCCAGCACGTCTGACCCCCGATAGCGGCAAGGCGGGATGGCGTTGCCGCTATCGGGAATGTTTTTCTTTCCATATCCGTTACCGGGCAAAAAACATTGCCTGCCGCCAAGGCGGGCGCGAGCCCGTTCCTTCGCCGCCGAACCCTGTCAGGCTAGACATATGAGCCTGCACAGGGTTTTACCGCGATGCCGCTCGATACTCCCAAGCTGAACGCTTTTCCGATCTTCATGCGCGTCGAAGGCGCGCGCGTCGTCATCGTCGGAGATGGCGAGGAAGCGCTTGCCAAGGCGAGGCTGCTTGGCCAGTCGTCCGCTGTTTTGCGGATCGTCGCGCCCAGGGCCTGTTCCGACCTGCTGGACTGGATTTCGGCCAATGGTGCCGTCCATATCGGGCAGGCATATGCGCGCGAACAGCTCGAAGGGGCGGCGCTCGTCTTCGCGGCCAGCGGCGACGAGGAACTCGACCGCCGGGTGGTGGAAGACGCCCGCGCCCTCGGCATCAGCGTCAACGCGGTCGACCGTCCGGAACTGTGCGATTTCTTCACGCCCGCGCTGGTCAACCGCGCGCCCGTCGCTGTCGCCATCGGCACGGAGGGGGCGGGGCCGGTTCTCGCCCAGATGATCCGCGCGCGCATCGACCGCATGCTGTCGCCCTCGCTTGGCGTGCTCGCCTCGCTGGCGGACGGGTTCCGCGACGCGGCGGAGCGCATGCTGCCCAAAGGCAGGCCGCGCCGCCGCTTCTGGCGCGAGTTCTTTGAAGGGGCGCCCGCGCGCGCCGTGGCGGGCGGCGATGTTTCCCGCGCCCATGCGGCGGCTTCCGCCATGCTTGGCCATCCGGAGCATATATTGGGCCATGTCGCGCTGGTGGGGGCCGGGCCGGGTGCTGAAGACCTGCTGACGCTGAGGGCCCAGCGGCTTTTGATGGAAGCCGACGTGATCCTGCACGATGCGCTGGTTCCCGAGGCCGTGGTCGCCATGGGACGTCGCGACGCCGAGCGCATCGCGGTCGGCAAGCGCAAGGGCTGCCATTCGAAGGGCCAGTCGCAGATCAACGCGCTTCTGGTGGAGCTTGGCCGGCAAGGCAAGCGGGTGGTGCGCCTGAAAAGCGGCGACCCGCTGGTGTTCGGGCGGGCCGGCGAGGAAATGGCGGCGCTGCGCGAGGCCGGCATTTTCCATGAGGTCGTGCCGGGCGTGACCGCGGCCTTCGCCGCCGCTGCCGATTTCGAACTGCCGCTGACGCTGCGCGGCGTCACCTCGTCCATGGTGTTCACCACCGGCCATGACCTGAAGGGCGGGTCGCTGCCGGACTGGGCAAAGCTCGCCATTTCGGGCGCGACGGTCGCCGTCTATATGGGCCGCTCGGTTGCGGCGGAAGTCGCGGGGCGGCTGATCGGGGCCGGTCTTTCGCCGGATACCGCGGTTGCCGTGGTCGAGAACGCCAGCCTGCCCGGATGCCGCCGCTTCCACGGAACGCTGGCCGATCTGCCCGCGCTGGAAGAGCGCCGCGATCTTGCCGGTCCGGTCATGACCATCATCGGGGACGCGGTGGCGGGGGCCGATTTCAGCCGCTCGCAGGCGCTTGCGGCCGTTCCTTCCCGCCAGCGCATTTCGCAGGAGGCCGCACCATGAAAATCCTGACCGCAAACCGGCTGAGCGACGGCGAGGTCGTCTGGTACGCAAATGGCCGATGGGTCGAGACGATCGCCGGGGCCGAGATCGCGCATGACAGGCAAGCCGAAGCCGCGCTGGAGGCTGCCGGCGCGCGGGGGCTTGCGGGCAATCTCGTGGTCGATGCCAGCCTCATCGACGTGGAAATCATTGGCGGCACCGTTCGCCCGCTGAGGCTGCGCGAGCGCATCCGCGCCGCCGGCCCCACGACCCGCAACGATCTGGGCAAGCAGGCCCGCACGCAGAACGCGGCGTGAGCCGGAGGACCACCGATGTACCGCTACGATGAGTTCGACCGCGAATTTGTTCAGGGAAGGGTCGCCCAGTTCGCCGATCAGGTCGAGCGACGGCTTTCGGGCGAGCTGACGGAAGACCAGTTCAAGCCGCTCAGGCTCATGAACGGGGTCTATCTCCAGCTTCACGCCTATATGCTGCGCATCGCCATCCCCTACGGCACGCTGCATCCGCGCCAGCTGCGCATGCTGGCCCATGTCGCGCGCACCTACGACAAGGGCTATGGCCACTTCACCACGCGCCAGAACATCCAGTTCAACTGGCCGGCATTGTCCGACGTTCCGGCCATCCTTGCCGAACTGGCGCAGGTCGAGATGCATTGCATCCAGACCAGCGGCAACTGCATCCGCAACGTCACGGCCGATCATTTCGCCGGTGCCGCGGCCGACGAGGTCGCCGATCCGCGCCCCTATGCCGAGATTCTGCGCCAATGGTCGTCGGTGCATCCCGAGTTTTCCTACCTGCCGCGCAAGTTCAAGATCGCGGTGACGGGCGCGGAGCGCGACCGCGCGGCCATCAAGACCCACGATATCGGCCTGCATCTGAAGAAGAACGAGGCGGGCGAGCCGGGCTTTGCCGTCTATGTCGGCGGGGGCCTCGGCCGCACGCCGATGGTGGCGAGGAAAATCCGCGATTTCCTGCCGCAGGAACACCTGCTCTC
The DNA here is from genome assembly GCA_036678505.1 of Alphaproteobacteria bacterium. GTDB lineage: Bacteria > Pseudomonadota > Alphaproteobacteria > Rhizobiales > Rhizobiaceae > Mesorhizobium. The sequence goes on along the minus strand of JAZIHP010000051.1, from coordinate 15,115 downwards.
CTATGTGACGGCGATCCTGCGCGTCTACAATCTGCACGGCCGCCGCGACAACAAGTTCAAGGCGCGCATCAAGATCCTCGTCCACGAAACCGGAACCGAGGAACTGGCAAGCCGGATCGAGGCGGAATGGCAGGCGCTGAAGGATGGCGGGCTGAAGCTGCCGGATGCCGATGTCGCCGCGATCCGCGCCTATTTCGCGCCGCCCGAGCTTCCGCCCCGGCCCGAAGGCGACGAGGCGGTGCGGCTCGCCCGCCTCGATTCGCGCGCCTTTTGCGAATGGCTTGGCCAGAACGTGACCACGCACCGCAACCCCGACTATGCGGCGGTGACCATTTCGCTGAAGGGCATCGGCGAGGTTCCGGGCGACGTGACCGACAGCCAGATGGAAGCGGTGGCCGACCTTGCCGAGCGCTTCGCGTTCGACGAGGTGCGGGTGACGCATGAGCAGAACCTGGTGCTGCCGCATGTGGCGCGCGCCGATCTGAGAAAGGTTCATGACGCGCTGGCCGGGATGGGGCTTGCGACCGCCAATGCCGGCCTGATCAGCGACATCATCGCCTGCCCCGGCCTCGACTATTGCGCGCTCGCCAATGCCCGTTCCATTCCCGTCGCGCAGCAGATTTCAACGCGGTTTTCGTCGCTGGAGCGCCAGCGCGAGATCGGCGAGCTGAAGCTCAAGATCTCCGGCTGCATCAATGCCTGCGGCCATCACCATGTCGGCCATATCGGCATACTGGGCGTGGAGAAGAAGGGCGCGGAGCTTTACCAGATCACGCTCGGCGGTTCCGCCGACGAGAACACCAGCGTCGGCGAGATCATCGGCCGCGGCTTCGGGCCCGACGAGATCGTCGACGCGATCGAGAAGCTGGTCGAAACCTATCTCGCCATACGCAGCGCGCCCTCGGAAAGGTTCCTCGACGTCTATCGCCGCCTTGGCGCGGCGCCGTTCAGGGAGGCTCTTTACGGCGCCGAGGCAAAGGCTGCCTGAGATGGACGTTTTCGATGCCGCGGCCCTCGAAGCGCGCCACGGCCGGCTTTCGGCCGAACGCATCATCGAGCTGGCGGTGGGCAGCCTGTTTGCCGGAGAGGTGGCCGCCGTCTCGTCCTTCGGGGCGGATTCGGCGGTGCTCCTGCATCTCATCGCGCAGGTGGACCGGCATCTGCCGGTCGTGTTCCTCGATACCGGCAAGCATTTCGGGGAAACCCTGCGCTACCGCGATGCGCTGGCCGACGATTTGGGCCTGACCGGCATCAGGGTGATCCACCCGGACGCGGCGGCATTGCAGCGCGTCGATCCTGCGGGCCGCCTGCATGAAAGCGATGCCGACGCCTGCTGCCATGTGCGCAAGGTGGAGACGATGGCAAGGGGCGTGGAGCCGTTCCGGGCCTGGTTCACCGGCCGCAAGCGCCATCAGGCGCTGACGCGCGCCGGCCTGCCGGTGTTCGAGGCGGTGGGGCCGCGCATCCGCATCAATCCCCTGGCGAGCTGGGCTCCGGCCGATCTTGCCAGCTACATGCAGGCGCACGGGCTGCGCGAAAATCCGCTGGTCGCCTATGGTTATCTCTCCATCGGCTGCTTTGCCTGCACCCGCCCGGTCGGGCAGGGGCAGGATGCGCGCAGCGGGCGCTGGGCAGGGCAGGCCAAAACCGAATGCGGCATCCATCTCGGCGGCCTGGAACAGAGCCTCGGCCAAACCAGCCAGTCGGGCCAGATCAGCCAGCCGGGCCAGATCAGCCAGTCGGGCCAGATCAGCCAGTCGGGAAAGACAATATGAGCGAGCAAGCGACGGGAAGTGAACAGGCAACTCCCGAAATGCGTCTGTGGACCCCGCGGGGTTTCCGCGACGATGAATGGATACATGCCGAAAGCGCCGAAGCTCTTGCCGGCAACAACCGCCTGATCCTGCCTTTGCAGATATTTCTCGATCTCGATCCTGAAGAGCGGGCTCTCGATCACGCGCGTCTGGGGGTGATCCTGCAACCGGGAGAGCAACTCGGCGAGATCGCCGGTCTTCTCGGCGCGTTGTCTCTGGTGGCGCTGGCTTTCCCGGCCTATGGCGATGGCCGCAGTTACTCCAAGGCGGAACTGCTGCGCAGCCGGCATGGTTTTACAGGCAGGGTCCGCGCGGTGGGCGATGTGCTCGTCGACCAGCTTCCGCATATGCTGCGCGTGGGCTTCGACGAATTCGAGATTTCCAGCAAGGTCCTGCTTGGACGGCTGGAAAAAGGCGAGACTGGCGGATTGCCGCTCCATTCCCAGCCGGCGGCGACTTCCGCGGCTGCGGCGGGCGGCGCCTATTCATGGCGTCGAAGAGCAGCGCCATAGCCCGCCCCGGCATGTATGACGATATGAAGGCCGGAATGGAATTACCGTTTCCGTCCCTCGTCATATTGCGCTTCCGCAGCATCAAGCCGGCACATAAGTGCCTGCAACTGTGAGGGTATGTCCTGGACCACCTTGAAATCCGGCAAGGACCGCAGCAATCCGCGCGTGGCGTGGCTGCGAAGCTGACGCCGGATCGTCGTGGCCAGATTGCGTCGTGCCGTTTCCTGTGGCCCTGCTTTGCCCGTTCGGGTCATCGTTCCAAAATCCTTTCGGTTTCGAAACTCCCTGTATCCGTCCAAAGTTCCCCCTTTGGCGGGGTGTCGGGGTATAGATCAGCGCAACAAGGTAAAATTTGAATTAATTATGTTTGTTGACGCAAAAGGCAGACGGCGGGCCGGGGGCCTTGATTTTTGAGTGTCGAACCTCGATATCGAGCCCAACCTCGAAACTTCGAAAAGAATGGGAATACGCCATGAGTGACCAGGCCAAAGACGAGCGCACGCCCGACGAAACCGAGGCCGCCGAAGCTCTTGCCGAGCAGCAAAGCGAGGGCGGGGAAGGGGACTACGAGGCGCTTGTCCGTCTGATGAAGGAAAACGATGAGCTGAAGGACAGGGCTCTTCGCGCCGCCGCCGAGGTGGAAAACATGCGCCGCCGCGCCGCCCGTGACGTGCAGGATGCGCGCGCTTACTCCATCGCCAACTTCGCCCGTGACATGCTGACGGTTGCCGACGACCTGCAACGTGCGCTGGACGCCATTCCGGCAGAGGCCAAGGCATCGGACGATGCCGGCTTCAGGGCGCTGATCGAGGGCGTCGAGATCACCGCGCGGGCCCTGATCGGCGCGCTTGAGCGCCACGGCGTCAGGAAGCTGGCTCCCGAGGGAGAAAAATTCGATCCCAATTTCCATGAGGCGCTGTTTGAAATTCCGAATCCGCAGGTGGTCGCGGGCACCGTTCTGCAAGTCGTTCAGCCGGGATATTCAATCGGCGAGCGGGTTCTACGCCCGGCCAAGGTCGGTGTCTCGAAGGACGGACCGAAGCAGGCTCCGGGGCAGGCCGCCGGTGCTGCCGGCGAACAAAATCAGGGCTGATCGCCCTAAAGCGTGTCGCGATCCTTCAGATCAGCTCCCTGCGCCTCAAGCTGTTGTTTTTACGCATGTCGTTGCCTGAAACCGGTTCCCATTTTCGGGCGGCATGCTTTAAGGTCCCGCAACATCGCGGGGCCATTGCCGCCAGGGCCTCCATGCAAAATGCCTTGGTGTAGCGGCCACCTGCCATCGGGGATGCACGCCCTGCCATGAACCTCGTGACTTTTCTCGACTATTCCGGCGTCGCCGTTTTTGCGGCGACCGGAGCGCTTTCGGCTTCGCGCAAGCAGATGGATATCATCGGCTTCATGTTTCTGGCCGGCGTGACGGGTGTCGGCGGGGGAACGTTCCGCGACCTCGTTCTCAATGTGCCGGTCTTCTGGATTTCCAATCACGATTATATTCTGGTGTGCGCCGCGGTCGCGGTGCTGGTGTTTTTCACCGCGCACCGGGTCGAGTCGCGTTACAGGCTCCTGCTGTGGCTGGATGCCATCGGCCTTGCCGCTTTCGCGGTGATGGGGGCTTCCAGAGGGCTGACGGTCACCGGCTCACCGGTCGTGGCGATCATCATGGGCATGCTCACGGCCACTTTTGGCGGCGTCCTGCGCGATGTGCTGACCGGCGAGCCCTCGGCGCTCCTGCGCCCGGAGGTCTATGTGTCGGCAGCCCTCATGGGCGCCGGCGTCTATACGGCGGGAGACCTGGCTGGCCTTGCACCGTTTATCTGCCAGTTCGGCGGCTTCGTCACTGCCCTTGCCGTGCGTGGCGGGGCGATCCGTTTCGGCTGGCGAATCCCGCCCTACAAGAGCAGGCCCGGCCGCCGCCCCGAAGATATCCCCTGAATGCAGGACCGATCTTCAGGCCACGTAGCTCTGGCCGTCACCGCCATAATAGCTGATGTAGCGGGCGGCGATTTCCTTCACCGGCATGACGATGAACACATCGACCGTCGAAAAATCGCGGTCGATGACGCAGCCATCGCCGATGCGCGCGCCGATGCGCAGATAGGCTTTCACCAGGGGCGGCATGGCGGCGAACGCCGCCCTGGGGTTCACCGCCTCTATCGGCATCATGGCCATGCGGTGATAGCGGCGGCCGATGGCGCGCACGTCCCAGTCGGCGCCCGTGCGGCAATGATGCGCCAGATAGGTCAGCGCCTCGGCATGGGCGGCCGGGTCGGCGCCGGGGAAGGAGGCGCAGCCCACCATGACATCGATGGCGTAATGGTTGAGATAGGCCCAGATGCCCTGCCACAGGGCCTCGATGGTGCGCCTGGACCTGTATTCGGGAAGCACGCAGGAGCGGCCAAGCTCAAGGAACCGCAAATCGGGGTGGCGGGCGACGAGCCTGCGCAGTTCGAATTCGTCTTCCGAATAGAACCCGCCGGCCGCCGTCGCCACCTCCTGCCGCAGCAGGCGGTAGGTGCCCACGATGCGCCTGTGCTCGGGACCGCTCAGGCCGCTGTCCAGAACCAGAAGATGGTCGCAGAACGGGTCGAAGCGATCCGCATCGCGTTGGTCGATCTGGTCCAGGCCGCTGCGGGCGCCCAGTTCGTCATAGAAGATGCGGTAGCGGATTTCCTGTGCGGCCTCGATCTCGGCCTCGTTGCGCGCCAGCCGGACCTCCAGAGTGCCTATACGGCCAAGGGGGCCGGCGATCGGGTCCGCGATTGAAGGGGCCCGTGGCCCGGAGGCCGATACGGTAACGAGCGTGGAGCCCAATCCGGTAGCTTGCGGCATCGCTGTCTGCACGGGCGATTCTCCTTCGAGCCATCCCTCGTGGCGCGGGGATACGATCATGGTGCAACAGGATTGTGACACTACCGTGATATGGCGTGATATGGCGTGATATGGCGTAATATGCCGTGACCGGCAGTGAAGCCGGGTCTGCGCCAGGGCATCGTTCAAGTGGAAACATGGTCCTGAACGGCGGCCAGCAGGTCGCGCGGATCGAGTGGCTTCGTCAGGAAGGCGGTGGCGCCTTGAGCGAGCACGGCATGGCGCGTCTTTTCCTGATTGTCCGCCGAGAGAACCAGAATCGGAACCGCCGGAACGCCGTGCATTCTTTCGTGCCGCCGGATGCGGGCAATCGCATCCATACCGTCCATCACCGGCATGTGGAGGTCCATGAGAACGACATCGTGGCGGGTCGAGCCGGTGTCGGAAGACGTGAGCAGGTCCACCGCCTCCTTGCCGGTTCTGACCAGCTCAAGACGATGGCCGGCGCTGCCGAGGGCGGCGCGAACCAGCAGCGCATTGATTTCATTGTCTTCCGCGATCAGGATGGAAAGTTCCCGGAGAGAATGCCCGGGCGACGGACGCGCGCCTGTTCCAGGTTCCGCCATTTGCTGTTCGCCGGCGCTGCCGGAATTTCCGCCGGCGAGCAGTTTCAGCAGCGTTCCCCCCCGCACGGGGCGGGCGAGGAAGCCGCCATAGCCGCTGGCCAGATACTCCCTGAGCCGGCCGCGCTCGTTCGGCGACAGCAGGATGATGGCGCGGCTGGAGGCGAATGCATCCTCGCGCAGCGCCTGAACGGCGTGAGCATCACTGTTTTCCAATGCCGCGTCCACCATCAGCGTATCGCAGCCGGCGGCCATTTCCCGCGCCATCCGGGAGCTTTCGGCAATTTCAGCGGAGCCGCCAAGGGCGCGGATGCTCCGTGCGATCACCTCCGCCTCGACCCGGTTGGCGGAGAGGATCACCACATTGCGGCCCGCGAGCGCTGTTTGCCGCTCCCGCGGCGGGTCGGTTGCCTCATGCGCCGGCAGCTGGAAAACAAATTCCGTTCCGGTTCCGGGCGTGCTGGATACGGAAATCGCGCCGCCCATCGCCGTTACCAGGCGCCGGGAAATCGCAAGGCCCAATCCGGCGCCGCCATGCCGTCGCGTCGAGGTTGCGTCGGCCTGCTCGAATTCGAGGAATATGCGTTCGAGATCGCCTTGCTGCATTCCCGGACCGGTATCGCTTACGCGGAAACGGACATGGTCGCCGCCATCGTTTCCGTCGCGGCTGATGACGAGCGCCACGCCGCCGGTTTCGGTGAACTTGACGGCGTTGCCGAGAAGATTGAGCAGCACCTGCCGCACCCGTCCCGGATCGGCGGTGATCGTCTGGGGAACGTCGGGTGCGACGTGGCAGCCGAGGCCGATGCCCTTGCCATAGGCGCGGTCGGCCAGCAGTTCCACCACATTGTCGGCCAGTTCACGCACCGACACGGGCTGCGGCTCCGGATCGAACCGGCCGGCCTCGATCTTGGAATAATCCAGAAGGTCGTCGATCAGCGCCAGCAGCGCGCAGGCCGAGGTGGATACGGCGCTGACATAGGTGCGCTGCTCGGGCGACAGGCCGGTCTCCGACAGCAGCCGCGCCATGCCCATGATGCCGTTCATCGGCGTGCGGATTTCATGGCTGACGATGGCAAGGAAGCGGGATTTTGCCTGATTGGCGAATTCCGCCCGTTCGCGCGCGGCGATCAGCGAGGTTTCCGCCTGCTTGCGCGCGGTGATTTCGCGGGCGATGGCGCGATGGGAGACGGCGCCGCTATCCTTTTCGCGCACCGAAAGCTCTGTCCATGAGAACCAGCGCTGGCCCTCTGGCGTGGTTATGCAGGCATCCGTCGAGCGCAGGCATTCATTGTCGGTGAACGCGGCCTCCGGCGTCACCGCGAAGACGATGCCGAGATCGGCAAGGGTCATGCCGCGCAGATCGCGCATGTCCTTGCCGACAAGTTCGCTGAAAACCCGGTTTGCATAGACGATCCCGCCGTTCCGGTCGCGGTGGACGACGATGTCGCCCAGCGCATCGATGAGACCATGGAAGCGCTCTTCGCTTTCCTGCATCTCCCACATCCGGTCGGAAAGCGTTTCAAGCCGCGTGCGCGCCTGAACGGCCTCCCGGTCCAGCCGCCTTTGGGCGCGGCGTTCCTTCGACAGGATCAGCTCATGCAGGAGAATGCCGCCAAAACCGGTGGCCAGCATGGCAATGCCGAGGAAGGCGGGCGCGCCGGTGAGATGGGCAAGCCCGGCGAACAGCAGAACGAAGATCCAGCTTGCGGCAGGCAGGTTACGGGAGACGGGCGCGGCGGAAAGCTCGCTTCCGAGCGCTTCGGGCGACAGGGGCGGGGGAGCGACGCGAAGGCGCTGGCCGCCGGTGTCGCGCGCTTCGTCCTTTCCTGTCCGGCCGTGATCCGTCTGTGCTGTCATGCACGAAACAATGGCAGAAAGAGCTTAGGGAAGGCTTCGGCTAACCCGCGCAATTTTACCGAATTGCGGGAAGTCAAAGACCTGCCGCCCCAAAAGCGGGCGCCGGTTTCGGGGAAGCAACGGGACTTAAAGCATGTCGCCCGAAAGTGGGAACCGGTTTCGGGGCAACGACATGCGTAAAAACAACAGCTTAAAGCGCAGGGAGCTGATCTGAAAGATCGCGATGCGCTTCAAGTCAGTCGTCGGGCGATCCGGCCTCGTCCCGCCAGCCGATGAACTCTTCCACAACCACCAGGAATGCGCCGGCGCTGATGAAGATGTCGGCCAGATTGAACACGGCGAAGGACCAGTTCGGCGTATGGAGGAGAATATAATCCACGACATGGCCGTAAATGGCGCGGTCGATGACATTGCCCATCGCGCCGCCGAGGATGAGCGCGAAACCAAGCCGGGCGAGGAGCTGACGCGGCGTGCTGCGCAGCGCCAGATAGACGATGAAGACCGATATGACGAGCGAGATGACGATCAGCCCGATATCGCCGAAAGAGGACAGCATCGAGAAGGCGATGCCGGTGTTGTAGGTGCGAAACAGGGCCAGAAACGGCAGGAGGTCGATCTTCTCCTGAAAGGGAAGCCCGCTTTCGACGGCATATTTGATCCATTGGTCGAGCGCGATGGCGACGATGGCGAGGACGGCATAGGGGCCGAGCGACTTGCCGGCGGCCGATGGGGCAGGGGTGGAGCTCATGGCGCGGGCGCCTCCAGAGAAAGTGCCTTGCGGCGGATCTCGAACAGCATCACTCCGGTCGCGACGGCGAGATTGAGCGAATCGGCGCGTCCGGCCTGGGGAATGCGCAGCAAGCGGTCGCAGCTTTGCGCCAGATCGTCGGGCAGGCCCTGCTGTTCGTTGCCCATCAGCAGCAGCACGGGCCTGCCGGAAAAATCGACCGCGCGATAATCGACCGCGCCTTTCAGATGCGTGCCGGCGACGAGGCCCGGAAAACCCTTGCGCCAGGCGAGGAAACCCTCGGCGCCGGTCTTCGCGACCGGAACGGCGAAGATCGAGCCCATGGTGGCGCGCACCGTTTCCAGCGAGAACGGATCGGTGGCGTCGCCGATGAGGATCACGCCTTTGGCGCCCACCGCATCGACGGTGCGGATGACGGTGCCGAGATTGCCCGGATCGCGCACCCGGTCGAGCGCCACCCAGACATCGCCATTGGCGGGGCGGATGTCCTTCAATGGCATGAGGCGCTGTGTGAACACGCCCACCACCATTTGCGGATTGTCGCGCCGGGTGATCGAGGACAGCACCTTTTCCGACACTTCCAGCACGTCGCCGCCGGCGGCGACAGTGCGGGCCGCGACCTTTTCCACCGCCGCATTGCCGCGCCCGGCCCTGCCGAAGATCAGGGTGCGGATTTCCCAGCCGAGATCGAGCGCGTCGATGACCAGCTTCAGTCCCTCTGCCATGAAGGCGTTGTTCTGGTCGCGGAATTTCTTCAGCGCCAGCGCCTTGATGTCCTTGACCAGCGGATTGGACAGGCTGGTGACTTCCTTGACCCGGCCGACCGGGCGGCGTTTTTCATGTTCGCTCATCTGGCGACCCATCTGGAAAAGAGCGAGGTGGAAAGCGCGCGGCCGGCCGATTTCTCGCGAATGATCAGTTCACCGGATTCCACGGTGCCGCCCATGCCGGCGAATGTGTCGCGCATCAGCGCATGGATGGCGAAGAAGGAGGCGCGGATGGAATAGGCGGTGAGCACGACGGCGAGCGGCTTCGGCGTCAGGATGGAGCGGCAGATGTCGGCAAGGGCCGGCAGATGCTCGAACAGCTGCCAGACCTCGCCTTTCGGTCCGCGCCCATAGGCGGGCGGATCGAACAGGATGATGTCGTAGCGGCTGCCGCGGCGCTCCTCGCGCTCGGCGAATTTCATCGCGTCCTCGACGATCCAGCGGATCGGTTTGTTGGTAAGCCGCGCCACTTCCTGATTTTCGCGGGCCCAGCCGATGGCTTTCTTCGAGGCGTCGACATGCGTGACTTCGGCCCCGGCGCGGGCGGCGACCAGCGAGGCGAGGCCGGTATAGCCGAACAGGTTGAGCACCTTCACCGGCCGCCGGGCCTTTTCGATCAACCCGGCCATGTGGTCCCAGTGGGAACCCTGTTCGGGAAAGACGCCGACATGGCGAAACGAGGTGAAGCGGCCGAGATAATCGATGCCGTCATGCTTCATCGGCCATGTTTCGCCGAGAGGATTGCGGGGAAAATGCCAGCGGCCCATGCCTTCCTCATCCGTATTGCCGGTGAAGATGGCGTCGGCGCGGCTCCATTCCTTTTCCGGCAGGGCAGGTCGCCAGATCGCCTGCCCCTCCGGGCGCACGATGCGATAGGGGCCGTATTGCTCCAGCTTGCGTCCGTCGCCGCTGTCGAGCAGGGCGTAATCGGCATTGGGCGCGACTTCGAGGATCAGCGGCAGCTTTTCGGCCGGCAAGGCACCGTCGCGGCGCGCCAGCTGGCGCTTCGGTTGCGGCGGGGCGTCGCGTTCCTGCTCCGGGCGGGGCCCCCGCTCCGGTCGCGGCCTTGCCTCATGGCCCTTGTTGCGCGTGGCTTTCAAGCGAATGCTCCGGTGGAAATATGCATGGCGCTTCTGCCATAGCGGCAGACGCGTCGCAACACCGGAGCCGGTTACGAAAGCGCGCCGCGATCTTTCAGCTTCGCTCCTTAAAGCGTGTCGCGATCTTTCAGCTTCGCTCCCTGCGCTTCAAGCTCTTGTTTTCACGCATGTCGTTGACCCGAAACCGGCGGTGTCCCGAAACCGGTTCCCCTTTTCGGGCGACATGTTTTGTAGCAAGGCGCGCGGCGGTTCAGGCCGACGGGTGCGGCAGGGCCGGATTGTGCGGGGCCGCGGGGGCCGGGCGCGTGCCTGCCGCCTGCCTCAGGCTTTCGGTTTCGATTGCGCGCTGGCGGGCCAGCTTGCGATAGCGTCCCTGCCGGAACCATGTGGCGAGGCTGCCGATGACCATGCCGAGCGCCAGTGCCGCGAACAAGAACACGAAGAACGGCAGCGTGTAGGTCAGCGCGGGATTGCCGGGATTGAAAGGGTCGACGGTGAAGGCAGCCGGAGCCCGGTTCGCCACCGCCAGAGCAATCAGGACGATGGCGAGCGGCACAAGGACGAGAACGAGTGCGAAGCGATTGAACATGGGAAATTCCTGACGCCTGAAACGTGTCGCGCTCTTTCAGAGCCGCTTCTCATGCTTCGGGTTCCTGTTGTAAAGCATGTCGCCCGAAACGGTTCCCGCTTTCGGGCGATATGCTTCAGTCCTCCGCGTTCAGCCTTTCACGCAGTTCCTTGCCGGTCTTGAAGAAGGGAACCCACTTTTCCTCGACCTCGACCGCTTCGCCCGTGCGCGGGTTGCGTCCGGTGCGGGCCGGGCGGTTCTTCACCGAAAACGCTCCGAAGCCGCGCAATTCCACGCGGTTGCCCTCCGCCAGCGCATCGGTGATCTCATCGAACACCGCGCTGACGATGTTTTCGACATCGCGCAGGAAAAGATGCGGGTTGCGAGAGGCGATGATTTGCACGAGTTCAGACTTGATCATGCGGGCAATCCCCTTGCGGAACATGCGGTCGAAATTATGCGGATGATTTCATTCGTTTTTTTCATTTGCAAGCGAGGCTGTCAAGGGCGCCAGACCGACACCAGCCCGTCAAGGAACAGCCGTTCCACGCCAAGCTCCCTCACGACATCGCCGCTTTGGCCGGGCAGGCCCAGAGCGCGCGCGATGTCGCGGACCAGAGACTGCGACAGAAGAAGGCTTGCCGTTCCCTGCGCCGGCTTCCACTCGATAACCTTGAGATCGGGAGCCACGCCCTTGCTTTCCAGCCAGGCCACGGCCTCTTCCTCGCCGCCGAGAGCGTCCACGAGCTTGTTCTTCAGGCCCTGCCGCCCGGTGAAAATGGAGCCGTCGGCGAGGGCCAGCGCCTGCTCGCGGGTCATTGAACGCCGGTTGGCGACGATGTCGACGAACCAGTCGTAGCTGTCCATGATCAGGCGGCGCACCATGGCGCGCTCTTCCTCGCTGGTCGGCTTGAAGGGCGAGGGCGAAGCCTTGAGCGGCGAGGATTTCACCTCTTCCAGCTTCACGCCTATCTTGTCCATCAGGCCGGTGACGTCGGGATACTGGATGAGCACGCCGATCGAGCCGACGATCGATGACTGGCGGGCCACGATATGATCCGTGGCGGCGGCGATCATGTAGCCGGCGGAAGCCGCCAGCGTGCCCACTTCGGCGACGACCGGCTTTTCAGCGGCGATCCCGCGCACGGCCTCGTAGATGGATTCGCCGCCTGTCGTGGTGCCTCCGGGCGAGTCGATCTGCACGATCACGCCGGCGACGCGGGGCGATTTGCGGATTTCCTCAAGCCGTTCGAGCAGCTTTTCATCCTGCGTGATGGTGCCGGCGATCCTGATCCTGGCGATATGGGAGCCGGAGCCCGCACCGTCGGCGCCGAACCAGGCTGCAATGCCGCCTATGGCGAGCAGAACGACGATGATTGTCAGGGCGCGCCAGAACGTCAGCTTGCGCCGAAGTCTGCGCCGGTCGATCAGGTCATCGGCTCTCTGTGCCATGCTCAGCCTCCAGGATGGGGTATCGGCAGTGCCTGTCTAGATCATCGCGCCGCCGGGGACCACTACTTTTGCCTGTTTTGCGCCTTAAAGGGGGTCTTGCCGGTCATTTGCGCCATCGTGTATCCTTAGACTGGTCATATTTTTACGGTTTTGATCCGTCCGGACTTGTTTGAGACGTTCCGCCTTCCGAATTACTGGGCATGAGGCGCGAGCTTCCCTTTGTAGAAAGTATTGTTTTGTCGCCAACGACAGACCCGATGGGCATGGAAGACAGATTGCCGCGGCCTGCGGCCGCCCATACGCGCGATGGTTCCGGGGCGGGCGACGGGTACCGGGAAGCGGCCTTCGGCCGCGCCCGGCAGCATTCGCGCCGCGTGCGCACGCTTAAATTCGTGGTTCCCGCGATCGCCATTGCCATGGCCATCGCCTTCCCGCTCTATTCTTATATGGTCGCCCCCGAAGAGGTGCCGGTCGCGACGGAAAGCAGCGCTTTCTCGGATGGCAAGCTGGTGATGTCCAATCCCAGGCTTGAAGGCTTCACCAAGGCGTTGCTGCCTTACGCGATGACGGCGATCCGCGCCGTGCAGGATGCGGGCAATGAAGGGGTGATCGAACTGGAAGGCATCAGCGCCCGGCTTCCGCTCAATGCGGAAACGACCGCGAAGGTCGATGCGTTAAACGGTTCTTATGACCGTTCGGGCAATACGCTGCGGCTCGATAATGAAATTACGGTCACCACCACCGACGGAATGGTTGCAAAGCTGAAATCGGCCTTTCTCGACATGGACAAAGGCAATATGAAGACTGAGCAACCCGTCGAAATCAGCCGGGCCGGATCGCGAATCACGTCCGACACGATGTCGGTGGAAGATGGCGGCAAGATCATGATATTCGAGAAGCGGGTTCGCGTGAGCATCGACCCCGCCGCCCGCAAGGCGGATCAGAAAAAGAGCGGAGACACCAATGCTACGCAGTGATTCGGCAAGGCTTGCAGCGTTTGCATCTGCCCGGTCTATTGTCCTGAAGGGGGCTCTTGTCGTGGCGGGCTCCCTTGTCGTGGCGGGCGCCGCCCTCGCCCAGTCGGGGGGCGCCGGCACCATGTCGGGCCTGAAACTGGCGGGCGATCAGCCGATCGAGATCGAAAGCGACAAGCTGGAAGTGCGCGAGAATGAAAATCGCGCCATCTTTACCGGCAATGTGCAGGTCGTGCAGGGGCAGACGCTGCTCAAGGCGGGCGCGATGGACGTTTATTACGTCAACGACAAGAGCGCCGGTCCGGACGCGGCCGCAGGTTCCGCCACCACCGGCACCGCGAATATCGACCGGCTGGAGGTCAAGGACAAGGTCTATATCAAGTCCGACACGCAGGTCGCCACGGGCGACCGCGGAACGTTCGACATGAAGACCGAGGTTCTGGTGCTGTCGGGAGACAAGGTGGTCCTGTCCGATGGCGACAATGTTCTCACCGGCTGCAAGCTGACCGTGCAGATGAAGACCGGCCTCGCTCAGGTCGAGGCCTGCGGCAAGCGGGTCATGATGTCGATCTCTCCGGGTTCGCAGAAGAAACCGTAGGATCGCGGATGCTTTCGCTTCAAAAGCTCGGCCTGTCCGGGCGCAAACTGAGCCAGACTGTTTCCGCACAGAAGGATGAGGCCGTTTCGTCCGGGCTCAAGGGCACGCTGATCGCTCGCGGCCTGACCAAGAGCTACAAGGGCCGAAGGGTGGTCAACGGCGTTTCCCTTGGCGTGCGCGCCGGCGAGGCCGTCGGCCTGCTGGGCCCCAACGGCGCCGGCAAGACGACCTGCTTCTACATGGTCACGGGGCTGGTTCCGGTGGACGAAGGCACCATCGAGATCGATGGCTATGACGTCACCTCCATGCCGATGTACCGGCGGGCGCGGCTCGGTATCGGCTATCTGCCGCAGGAAACCTCCATTTTCCGGGGTCTCAGCGTCGAGCAGAACATACGCGCGGTGCTTGAGGTCGTGGAAAAGAACCGCAAGCAGCGCGAGAAGAACCTCGACGAGCTGCTGGAAGAGTTCCACATCAGCCATCTTCGCCATGCGCCGTCGATGGCGTTGTCGGGCGGTGAGCGCAGGCGACTGGAGATTGCGCGGGCGCTGGCCAGCCGCCCGGCCTATATGCTGCTGGACGAGCCTTTCGCCGGTATCGATCCCATCGCCGTGGCCGATATCCAGCAACTGGTGCGCCATCTCACCAGGCGCGGCATCGGCGTGCTGATCACCGACCACAATGTGCGCGAGACGCTGGGCCTGATCGACCGCGCCTACATCATCCATGCCGGCGAAGTCCTCACCCACGGCCGGGCTGAGGAAGTGGTCGCCAATGCCGATGTGCGGCGTCTCTATCTCGGCGAAGGCTTCACCCTCTGAAGCCTGCCGCCAGGAGAGCGGACCTTTCCCTTCGGGTATAATCCTCCGTCCGGTTGCGCGCGGCGCCGGTCGATGGGCCTTTATGCGAAACCGGACCGTGCCTGCGCTTGACAAGCAAAAGCCGGGCCAGTTTGAATTGCCGGCACGTAAAATTTCCTTTCCGGCCGCATCGTGGGAAGAAACACTACCGGATGGCGCTATCGGCAAAATTGCAGCTCAGGCAAACGCAGTCGCTGGTGATGACGCCGCAACTGCTGCAATCGATACGCCTGCTGCAATTCACCCATGCCGAACTCGAACAATTCGTCGATGAGGAAGTGGAGCGCAATCCGCTGCTGGAACGGGCGGGGCCGGAAGAGACGGTTGGGCCGCAGCAGGAGGCGGAAGCGCATAGCGCCGGCGAAACCGGCGATGACTGGTTCGGCAAGGAGGAGGGGCTGTCGTCTGAGGCGATATCGGAACGGCTGGAT
>JAZIHP010000050.1:0-26441 GCA_036678505.1 Alphaproteobacteria bacterium | reverse complement strand
GCCGGGCTGGTTGCCCGGGCGCCCGGGTCTGCCTCCGCCCCGAAGCTTTCGCGGATGCCGGCGAGAAACGCACGCACCGTGCGGGTGACGGTACTCTCGATATCCGCAGGGATGGCGACCTCGTAGATATATTTGCGGATGGCGAGATAGAACACGCCGCCATGCAGCCCCCAGAACAGTTCCTCCTCCGCTTGCGTCGGTTGGCGCGCTTCGAGCGACAGGTCGTGGCGCAGTTCCCGCACGGCCGGCACGATGACGTGCTCGCGGATGATCGTGAGATAGCGCTCCGGCAGGCCGTAGGATTTGAGGCCTGAGGAGATGAAGATGCGCACCCACTCATATTCGAACACGCAGTCCGCATATTCGCGGTAGAAGCGCACCAGCCGTTCCTCCAGCGGCAGGCCGCGGTCGATGATCAGGCTGTCCCAGCTTGTGCGCCAGCGGCTGGTGTAGACATGCTCGTAAACGCGCTCGATCAGCTCCTCCTTGCTGGCGAAGTGGCGGTAGATGACCGCGTGCGAAACGCCGAGCCGCGTCGCCAGTTCGCGCGTCTGCCCCTCGAAGCCGCATTCGGCGAAGAACCGCACCGCGCCTTCCAGAATCTGCTTTTCCCGATCCTGCGAGCGCATGTTCTTGCGGCGGGGCGCCTGGGCCGGCGCTTTGACGGCCGTGTTTTCCATCGATTTCCACTCCGTAATTTCCACACAGATATAGCGTGAGGAAAAGAAGTGACCAATCGGTCTTTTCCGCTTGCGCCCAACTCGTGCAGATGTCATTTGTAACCAAATGGTCACAAATTAGTTTGCGAAGTCGGAGGAGCCATGCAAACCGCCCCAGCCACGCCCCGGCAGATGCCGTTTCAGGCCGCGCCGCCTGTCTGGCTGTCTCGGGTGCGATGCCTGAAGCACGCCACAGGGAGAGCGCAGGCATGAAGGTCGCCGTGGAATTCAGCGTCAATGGCGAAGAGGTGAGCGAGCTGATCGAGCCGCGCACCAGTCTTGCCGACTTCCTGCGTGACAGGCTGCGCCTGACCGGCACCCGTCTGGGTTGCGAAATGGGTGTGTGCGGCGCCTGTCTGGTGTTGCTCGACGGCAAGCCCGTGCATGGCTGTCTGGTTCTGGCGGTTCAGGCCGCCGGCCGTGCGGTGCAGACCATCGAGGGACTGTCGCAGAGCGGTGCGATTGCCGATCTTCAGGCCGCCTTCCACGAGCGCAACGCCCTGCAATGCGGCTATTGCACTTCGGGAATGCTGATGTCGGCACAGGCGCTGCTGGAAACGACGCCGTGCCCGGACCGGCAGGAAATCCGCGCCGCCCTTTCCGGCAATTACTGTCGCTGCACCGGCTATGAGGCGATCGTCGACGCCATTGCCACGGTCGCAGCGGAACGCAGCCGGGAGAAGGCCGCATGATGGACCGCGCCACCCATATCGGGCATCCGCACCGGCGGCAGAATGCCTTGCGCCACCTTTCCGGGCGGGGGCGCTTCGTCAGCGATCTGCAACTGCCGCGCATGGTGCATGCGGCTTTCCTGCGCAGCCCCGCCGCCCATGGCCGGATCGCGGTGCTGGACGTGGCCGACGCGCGCGAAAGCCCCGGCGTGGTTGCCGTCTTCACAGCCGCCGACCTCAACGGGATGTGTCCGGGCTGGACCAGTCATCTCGGTCATTTTCCCGGCATGGTCAGCGCGCCCCAGAACATTCTGGCGCAGGACGAGGTGCTGTGGGCCGGCCACCCCGTAGCGATGGTGGTGGCCCACAGCCGCGCGCAGGCCGAGGACGCGTGCGAGCTGATCGCGCTGGAGATCGATGAGCTGGAGCCCGTGGCGGGCATCGGGGCCGCGCTCGATCCGCAGGTCGCGCCGGCCGTTTCCGGGCTGGAGAGCAATCTTTGCTATCGCAACGAACTGAAAACCGATGGCGTGGCCGAAGCGTTCGCCCGCGCCGCACTCATTGTGGAAGGTGAGTATCGGTTCGGCCGCCACACCGCGGTGACCATGGAGCCGCGCGCCATCGTGGCCGATTTCGATCCGTCCACCGGCCAGCTCGACGTTCATCACGGCACCCAGACGCCGTTTCAGTTTCAGGATATTTACGCGCGCCAGTTCGGCATTCCCGACAACAGGGTGCGGGTGATTTCGCCCGATGTCGGCGGCAGTTTCGGCATGAAGCTGCATCTCTACAATGAAGAGATGGCGACCGTTGCCGCCTCGCTTCTGCTGCACCGGCCGGTGCGCTTCGTGGCCGACAGGCTGGAGAGCTTCGTTTCCGACATCCATGCCCGCGACCACAAGGTCGGCGCGCGCATGGCGCTGGATGCGGATGGCATCATTCTTGCCATGGATGTGGACGATTACGCGCCCATCGGCGCGTTCTCGGCCTATCCGCGCACTTCGGTGGTGGAAGGCAATCAGGCGTTCCGCCTGATGGGCGCGCCCTACCGCATGAAGGACTATCACGGCCGGCTGACGGTGCTGTTCCAGAACAAGGTGCAGACCAGCCAGTATCGTGCGGTGGGCCACCCCATCGCCTGTCAGGTGACGGAAGAGCTGCTCGACCGCGCCGCCATGCAGCTTGGCATCGACCCCTGGGAAATCCGCGCCCGCAACGTGGTTCCGGACGATGCCTATCCCTGCTCCTCGGCAACCGGCTACCGCTTCGAGAAGCTTTCGCATGAGAAAAGCCTGCGCCGGCTGCGTGAATTGATGGATTACGATGCGCTGCGCCGCGAACAGGCACAGCTGCGCGGCAGGGGTGTGTATCGCGGCATCGGGCTTGCCACCTTCGTGGAAATCACCAATCCCGGCGTCGCCTTCTATGGGCTCGGCGGCGCCCGTATTTCCGCGCAGGACGGCGCGGTGGTGCGGCTGACGCCATCGGGAGAGGTGCATTGCGCCATCTCGGTGACCGAGCAGGGGCAGGGCACGGAGACCATCGTCGCGCAGATCGTTGCCGACCAGCTTGGCGTCTTGCCCGAACAGGTGAAGGTGACGACCGGCGATACCGATGCCACGCCTTCGGGCGGCGCCACATGGGCCTGTCGCGGCGCCGGCATCGGCGGCGAGACGGCGCTGCGGGCAGGCCGCAAGCTGGCGGCGCGCATCATCGGGATTGCCGCCGCCATCCTGCAGGCCGACCCCGAAACGCTGATCCTGCGCGACGGTGAGGTTGCCGACGGTGCGGATGGAACCGCCCGCATCTCGCTGGCGGAAATCGGCCGGATTGCGACCTACCGGCCAGATACATTGCCTGAAGGTCTCGACAATTCGCTGACCGTCGCCCAGCATTTCGCTCCTTCCGGCTATCCCTTCGGCTTCACCAACGGCGTGCAGGCGGCGCTGGTCGAG
The DNA here is from genome assembly GCA_036678505.1 of Alphaproteobacteria bacterium. Lineage (GTDB taxonomy): Bacteria > Pseudomonadota > Alphaproteobacteria > Rhizobiales > Rhizobiaceae > Mesorhizobium. The sequence continues at coordinate 23,096 of JAZIHP010000050.1, read as the reverse complement.
GTCGATATCGAGACCGGTCTGGTCAGGCTCATGAAGCATTGGGTGGTGGAGGATTGCGGCACCATCATCAATCCGCTTCTGGTCGACGAGCAGATTCGCGGCGGCGTGGTGCAGGGCCTGGGCGCGGCGCTGTTCGAGGAATGCCTCTATGACGAGAACGGCCAGCTGCTCAACGGGTCGATGGCCGATTATCTGGTGCCGATGGCCTGCGAGATGCCCGACATCGTGATCGGCCATGTCGAAACCCCCACACAGGATACGATTCTGGGCGCCAAGGGTGTCGGCGAGGCCGGCACCGCGGCAGCCGGTGCCGCGGTCATGAACGCCGTCAACGACGCGCTCTCGTCATTCGGCGCGCGACTTACCCAAACCCCGATGACCCCGGCGCGCATATTGGCCGCGCTTGGCGTGGGACAAGACTGAACAGGAGGAAAACCATGGAACTCAACGGTTCGCACGAACTCGATTTTCCGCCCGAAGTCGTCTGGGCGGCGCTGTTTGAAACAGCGACGCTGACGGCTTCCATTCCCGGCTGCGAACAACTGGAGCAGACCGGCGACACCACTTTCGCCGCCACGGTCAAGCTGAAGATCGGCCCGGTTTCGGCAAAGTTCAAAGGCGATGTGGAGCTGTCGGATATGGAAGCGCCACGCTCCTGCCTGCTGTCGGGAAAGGGGTCTGGCGGCATCGCCGGTTTCGCCAGGGGTTCGGCGCGCGTGCAGCTCACCCCCCAGGATGGCGGTACGCTCCTGACCTACACCGCCGACGCCGCGCTGGGCGGCAAGCTTGCCTCGCTGGGCGGGCGGCTGATCCAGGCCACGGCCAACAAGCTTGCCAATGAGTTCTTCAATAATTTCAGCGAAGCGCTGAACGCCCGCGCTGCCGTAGAGGCCTGATACGCCTTGGACCCGGCGCATGAACGCCGGGCGGCAAGCCGTCGTCTAGAGCATGTTGCCCGAAAACAGGAACCGGTTTCGGGGTAACGACATGCGTAAAAACAAGAACTTAAAGCGCAGGGAGTGAATCTGAAAGATCGCGATACGCTTTAGAGCCGTTCATTGTTTCACGGAAGCGCTGAACGGCTCCAGGTCTTTGTTTCGTCGCGTTTGCGAACCGGAAAGCGTTTCCACATTTCCTGGAAACGCTTTAGGCGGATGCCGTCCGGTCCGGGGCCGACATGAATGCAAGCCGGCTCAAGGCGCTTCATCCGAACCCTGCGATGAGTGCGGAAACCCGCTGCCTCCAGCCCTCCGCGCCCCCATAAGGCATTCGTGCCTGCGGCTTCAGCAGGTGCGCATGTCGCGGTAGAGCGACTGCAACGCCTTAAAGGCTGCGTAGCGCTGCTGGTGCAGTTCAGCGATGCTGCCTGCGGCGGGCCGGTGGACGCTGCCGGAAACCGAAAGCTGCGCCATCGCTGCGCCCATGGTGGCGAAGGCCCCGCTGGCGACCGCGCCGAGAATGGCGGAACCGAGCAAGACCGGCTCTTCGGTGCGGGGCGCCACCACCGGCTTGCCGCCGGCTCCGGCCAGCAGGCTGCGCACGAAATCGCTCTGGCCGGCTCCACCGCTGATCACCACCTGTTCGACATGGGCGCCGGCTTCGGCCTGAACCTCGATGATCTGGCGCAGCCCGTAGCCGATGCTGCAAATGCCCGCGACATAGAGCGCAACGAGGCTGTCGAGATCGTCCTCCATGCCAAGACCGGCGATCACGGCGCGCGCTTCGGGGTCGGCGAAGGGCGCGCGGTTGCCGAGGAATTCGGGTACGACATGGAGCCCTTTCACCAGCCGCACCGCTTCGGTGGCCGTGCCGGCCCGTGCAAGGGCGAGACTGGCCAGCAGCGCGGGCAGGGCGATCCCTTCCGCTTCGGCGCGGGCCTTCGCCTCGCCATGGGCGGGATGCATGGCGACAAGCCGGTCGATGGCCGCGCCCGCCGCGCTCTGGCCGCCCTCGTTCAGCCACATGCCCGGCACCATGGCGGAGTAATAAGGCCCCCACACGCCGGGAACGAACACCGGCTCGCTGGTCGAGGTCATGGTGCAGGAGGAGGTGCCGAAGACATAGGCGAGGTTGCGCTGCGGCTCGCCGCCGATGCCGGCGGTGCCGATGCCGCCCGCATGCGCGTCGATCATGCCGGCGGCCACGGCGGTGCCTGCGACAAGGCCCATGGCGCAAGCCGCCTCCACGGTCAGGCCGCCGCCGAGCGCGGTGCCCGGCTCCACGATGCGCGTTCCGATGCGCGAAAAGCCCTCGCCGGCAAGTGCGCCGAGGCCGATCCTGCGGAAATAGCTTTCATCCCAGCGCTGCTCATGGGCGAGATAGGTCCATTTGCAGGTGACGGTGCAGATGGAGCGGGCGAGATCGCCGCTGGCGCGCCATGTCAGATAGTCGGCAAGGTCGAAAAACTGCCAGGCGGCATCGAAGATCTGCGGCCGGTTTTCCTTCAACCACAGCAGCTTCGGCGTCTCCATTTCCGGCGAAATGCGCTCGCCGACATAGCGCAGCACCGGATGGCCGAGCCGGTTGATGCGCTCTGCCTGTTCGGTGGCGCGGTGATCCATCCATACGATGATGTCGCGGCCGGCGTCTTCGGAGGGGCCAACCGCGAGCGGTGTTCCGCCCTCGCCCAGCACCACAAGCGAGCAGGTGGCGTCGAAGCCGATGCCGGCAACGGCCGCCGGATCGATGCGGGCTGTCGTGACAGCCTCTTTCACGCTGGCGCAGACGGCATCCCAGATTTCAGCGCTCGATTGCTCGACCATCGATCCCGCCTCGCGATAAAGGGCGATGTCGCGCTTTGCGGTGGCCAGCATCCGGCCTTCGAGGTCGAACAGGCCGGCGCGCGCGCTGCCGGTGCCGACATCGACGCCGATCACATAGCGGCTGGCTCGGGCTGCATCGCGCGGCGCGGAAGCGCCGGTCGTCATGCTCATGGGGACACTCTCAATAGTCGGAAGCGGGCGAGGTGAAGGGCGCCTCTTAAAGGTCGACGCTGTTTGGCAGGATGACCAGATCGCGGATGGTGACGTTGCGCGGGCGCGACAGCATGAACAGCACCGCTTCGGCCACTTCCTTCGGCTGCATCAGGCTGCCATTGGCGAGCGCCTCCTCCATCTTGGCCTTCGGCCAGTCGTCGAGCAGGGCCGTCACCACCGGGCCGGGCAGCACCGCGCCGACGCGCACGCCATGCTGCGCCACCTGACGGCGGATGGAGTGAACGAAGGCCTGCACTGCGAATTTCGAGGCGGTGTAGATCGGCTCCCACACCACCGGCACCACGCCGGCGATGGAGCTGGTGAACAGGATGTCGCCGCTCTTTTGCCCGATCATATGCGGCAGCACGGCATGGACAGAGCGGAAAGCGGCGTTGATGTTGAGGTTGAGCATTTTGTCCCAGGCGTCGGGATCGCCTTCGGCCACCGGCCCGCCAATATAGGCGCCGGCATTGGCATGGAAGATGTCGAGACGCCCCGCGGCGTCGAGGATGCGCGGCAGGATGCCCGACACGTCGGCCGGCGAAAGCAGGTCGACCACCAGGGGCCTGGCGCGTTCGCCAAGCTCGGCGCACAGCGTTTCGAGACGGTTCGCCGCCCGGTCGATCATCACCACCGTGGCGCCCTCGGCCAGCAGGGTGCGCGCGCATTCGAGGCCGATGCCCGATGCGGCCCCGGTGATGGCCGCAACCTTGCCCTTCATGATTTCCGCCATGATGTTTCCTTCCTGTTGATCAGGCCCTGCCGTGGCTGACGCGCGAGCGGCGGGCGAGCGAATCGACGATGACGGCGATGGCCAGAACCGCGCCGGTGATCATGTAGCGCAGCGAGGAGCTGAGATTGAGCAATGTCAGGCCGTTGGAAATGGCCTGGATGACGATGATGCCGAGCAGGGCGGAATAGGCGCTGCCGCGCCCGCCGAACAGGCTGGTTCCGCCGATGACGGCCGCCGCGATGGCATTGAGATTGACGTCGCCGGTGCCGGCCTGCTGGCTGGAGGAGGCGAGGCGGGAGGCGGCCAGAATGCCGCCAAGGGCCGCCAGCGTCGAGCACAGCATGAAGGCGGACATATAGATGCGGCGCACATTGATGCCGGAACGCCGTGCAGCTTCGCGATTGCCGCCGACGGCGAACATGGAGCGGCCCCAGCGGGTGCGGGTCAGCGCATAATCCAGCACCACCACCAGCGCCACGAACAGGCCGAACATCCACGGCACGCCGCGTCCCAGATTGAGATAGTAGACGGCGAATTGCAGCAAGACGGTGAACAGACCGGCCTTGAAGGCAAGGGCGCCGAGCGGCTGCGCGGAGAGGCCGGCCGCATGGCGGCGGGCGCGCCTGCGCAGGCCCAGCATCACCGTCGCCACACCGGGAAGCAGCGCCAGCAGATGGGACGCCCATGCCGGCATCACCATGACCTGACCGAAGCGGACCAGCGGCGAGGCATAGGGCAGATTGATTGAACCGGTCGGGCCCAGAATGTAAAGCTGGAGGCCAAGCAGGGCCAGAAGGCCGGCCAGCGTGGCGACGAAGCTCGGCATGCCGAGCCTGTTGTAGAGCAGGGCATAGAGCGCGCCCATCGCGGCTCCGGCTGCCAGTGCCACCGCGATGCCGCCGGCGAGCGGCCAGCCTGCATTGACCCATAAGACGCCGATGATGGCCGAGGCCAGTCCGCTCATCGAGCCGACGGACAGGTCGATTTCGCCGAGCAGCAGCACGCACACGATGCCAAGCGAAATGACGCCGATGGTGGCGCTGTCGAACAACAGGTTCACCAGATTGTTGGGCGCGAGGAAAACCGGGTTCAGGATGCTGAACACGGTGGAGATGACCACCAGCCCGACGGCGACCGGCAGCATGCCGAGATCGCCGGTGCGCACGCGCGCGAAGAAGCTGCGCGCCATGCCGCCGATGCTCTCGTCATGGTGCACGCGCTCGTCGGCCCGGTCGAGCGCGGCTTCCGTGGCGGCGTTCTTGCCGGATGAGGGTTTGGTGGAAACTGGCGTGGTCATGCGCTTGCCCCGCTGATGCCGTCGGTTTTGCCGCCGGCGTCCAGCCGGGCGCGGCGACGCGACACTGCGTTTTCGCTGGCGCCGGTAATGGCGGTTACGAGTTCGTTGTTGGTGGCGTCGGGGCTGAAAACACCGTTGTTGCGGCCAAGGCGCAGCACCACGATACGGTCCGCCACGGCGCGGACGTCTTCCATGTTGTGGCTGATGATGATGACGCCGAGGCCGCGATCGCGCACCCGTTCGATGAGGTTCAGCACTTCCGCCGTCTGGGCGACGCCGAGGGCTGCGGTGGGTTCGTCCAGCATGATGATCCTGGGGTCGAGCAGCAGCGAGCGGGCGATGGCGACCGTCTGGCGCTGGCCGCCCGACAGGGACGCGACCGGCTCGCGAACGGAGGGGATGCGCGCGGCAAGCTCGCGCAGCAGCGTCCACGCCTTCACCTCCATGGCCACCTCGTCGAGGTTCCACGGCGACAGTTCATGGCCGAGAAACAGATTGGCGACCACGTCGAGGTTTTCGCACAGCGCCAGATCCTGGAACACGGTGGCGATGCCCAGCTCCAGCGCCCGGCCGGGGCTGTCGAGCGATACGGTTTCGCCGCAGAACTCGATGGCGCCGGAGGTCGGCTGATGCACGCCGGCCAGAATCTTGATCAGCGTCGATTTGCCCGCCCCATTGTCGCCGACCAGCGCCACCACCTCGCCGGCACGGACATCGAGGTCGATATCGGTCAGCGCCGAAACGGCTCCGAAATTCTTGGAGATCTGGCGGAGTTTCAGGATGGGGCTGCCCGGTTGCGGCCCCGCGCCGGCTTGCTGGTTCATCTTCGAATGGCCTTTGCGTGGCGAAAAAAGCCCGGCCGGCCGGAGCCGGCCGGGCACAGGCATATTACTCGGTAATGCCGAGCTTCTTGCAAGCCTCGGCATATTCGCCGGTGCAGACCTGCCCGGCAGTCTGGATGCCCTTGTCGAAGATTTCGGCCTTGATGTTCTCAGCCGTCACCACTGCCGGAACGAAAAGTTCCGACGGCGTTTCGTAGAGCGTGGTCTTCGCCTCGGGCGTCTCGCCCTTCACGAACTGCACGGCGACCCTGGCGGCGGCGGCGGCAACGATCTCCGAAGGCTTGGAGATGGTGTTGTACTGGTCGCCGGCGATGATCAGTTGCAGGGCGGCGATGGTGGCGTCATTGCCGGTCACCGGCGGAACGGGCTGCACGCCGGCGGCCTTGAAGGCGGCGACGACGCCGCCGCCGGTGCCGTCATTGGCGGCCACCACGCCCTTGATCTTGTCGCCGAAGCGGGTGATCTGGCCGGCGGCCCATTCCTGCGCCTTCGGCGGCGCCCATTCCGGCGTGTCGAATTCGGCCAGCGTCTCGAAGCCGGACTCCTTCAGGCCGCGATGGATGCCGTCGCGGATCAGGCCGGCGGCGGCGTCGGTCGGCGAGCCGTTGACCTGCAACACGCCTGCGCCGTCCTCGATGCCGTTCGCCTTCATATGGTCGACCAGCGATTTGGAGATGGCGTAGCCGATGCCTTCATTGTCGAAGGAAACATAGTAATCGGCAGGCTTGTCCGGGATCGGGCGGTCATAGGCGACGACCTTGACGCCCTGCGAATGGGCGATCTCGACGAGGCCGGCGGCGGCGGCGGAATCGACCGGGTCGAGCACGATCACCTTGGCGCCCTGCGCGATCACCGAGTTGAACTGCTGCTGCTGGAGCGAGGCGTCGGCATTGGCGTTCTGGTAGATGACGGTGCAGCTGGCGCACAGCTTTTCCATCTCGGCCTTGAAGCCCGGATAGTCGTGTTCCTCATAGCGCGTCGATGCCTGGTCCGGCATCAGGAACGCGACGGTGGCGGCTTCGTCCGCCTGCGCCTGTGCGGTGCACAGAACGCCGGCGGCAGCCGTCGCCATCAGGAAAGTGCGGAAATTCATGGTGTCCTCCTTGTAAACGACAAACCCGTGCCGGGAAATTGATGCCTCGAAACCGGCACGGGCCGGGTCAAGGACAGGGGCCTCACGCACAACAGGGCGGAACGGGTCCGCGATGCGGCGCATGTACCGGTTCAAGCTTCTGAAATCTTCCCGAATGCCTCCCGACTGGCCCCGATAGCAACCGACTTCATCGATTGTGCACAAAGCTCAATCGATGAAGCAAAAATTGCCACCTTCGGATATTGATGTCAAGCTGGTGCAAATCGGACGGGGTGGATAAGAGCTTCACGCAACGTCTTGATACATGGCTGGCGACTGCCTCGCAGGTGAAATGCGGGAGATGGCGGCTCGCGGCGGGAAGCGGACCGGCCACAGGGGAGAGAATTTCGATGGATGGCGGCAAGCCGGCCAGAAAGACGACCATTTACGATCTGGCGACGCTGGCCGGCACCTCGGCCAGCGCCGTCAGTTCGGTGCTCAACGGCACATGGAAGAAGCGCCGCATCAGCAGCCAGCTGGCCGAAAAGATCACCCGGCTGGCGCAGGAGCAGGGCTATGCGGTCAATATGCAGGCAAGCCTGCTGCGCCGGGAGAAATCCAAGATCATCGGCATGATCGTGCCGAAATACGACAACCGTTATTTCGGCTCCATCGTTGAAACCTTCGAGGCCATGGCGCGCGAGCGCGGCCTGTTTCCGATCGTCACCTGCACGCGCCGCGATCCCGAGCTGGAGATGGAGGCGGCGCGCACCATGCTCTCCTATCAGGTCGAATGGCTGATCTCGACCGGCGCCACCAATCCGGACCGCATCAGCGAATTGTGCGGGCCGGCGGGCGTGCGCAGTCTCAATCTCGACCTGCCGGGGTCGAACGCCCCGTCGGTCATCTCCGACAATTTCGCGGGCGCACGCGAGCTGACGCGGCGTATTCTGGCCAATTGCCGGCAACGGCTTGGACAGGCGCTGCCGCTGCTGTTCGTGGGCGGGCGCGGAAGCGATCACAACACCGGCGAGCGTATCCGCGGTTTTCGCGCCGCGCATGAGGAGGTCGGGATCGAGGTCGACGAAAATCACATTCTGGCCTGCGGCTATGCGCCGGAAAAGGCCGAAGGCGCGCTCGGCGCGCTGGCGCAGCGGGAAGGCGTCCTGCCGCAGGGCATGTTCGTCAATTCCACGATTTCCCTGGAAGGCGTGATGCGCTGGATACGGCGCTCCGGCCATTATGAGGGCCGCGCGCCGGTGATGGGCTGCTTCGACTGGGACCCCTTCGCGGCGCTGCTTGCCGACGACATCGAGATGGTGCGTCAGGACGTGCCGCAGATGCTGGCGGCCGTGTTCGACATCATAGAAAAGGGCGCGCCGCCGAATACCCGGATCGAGATACCCCCGGTCTTCGTCACGCGCGGCTGACAAGCCGGGCTGCGACCGCAACTCGATGAAAAGGCCGCCGCGATCCGATCGCGGCGGCCTTTTTCGCGAGGCTGGCGGCTGAAGAAACCGCCGCTGTTTGCGAGGTCAGGCCTATTTGGCGCCGACCCACTCCTTCACCTTGTCCGGGTTCCCGGAGATGTATTTCTCGACCGCCTTTTCATAGGAGGTTTCCTGTGCATCGAACATGGCCGCTTCCAGTTCCGGAATCTCCACCTTCATGCGCGAGAGCAGTTCGGCCACCTTCGGGTTGTCGTCCCTGAACCCCTTGCGGGCGAGAATGTCGATATGCTCCGCCTTGCCGAGCGATTCCTTCGGGTCGTCGATGTAGCGCAGCTTGTATTTGCCGAACATCCAGTGCGGGCTCCAGGCGGTGGCCACGAACCACTTCTCGGTGCGCATGGAACGGTCGACGGTGGTCAGCATGCCCGCTTCGCTGGAAATCTGGAGCTTGTAGTCGATGCCGTAATCGGTGATCGCCTTTTCCGAAAGGCGGGTCAGGCCCGCGCCCGGATCGATGCCCTGCACCTCACCGCCCAGCTTTTCCCTGACCTCGTCCTTCTTGAGGTCGTCGATCGAGGAAATCTCGCCTTCGGGTATGTAGTCGGGAACCACCCAGCCAAGCCTGGCGCCGTCATAGATGGTGCCGAGGGTGTCGACCTTGTCTTCGATGCGCTTGAAGTAGTCGGCATGGGTTTCAGGCAGCCACGCCATCATCATGGCGTCGATGTCGCCGCGGCTCACGCCCTGATAGAGCGGCGCCACGTCGGTCTGAACCAGCTCGACCTTCTGGCCGAGTTCGTCCTCGATCAGCTTCGCGGCGAGCTTGGTCACGAATTCCGCGTCGGACCACGCGGCCCAGCCGATTTTCACCGGCTTGCCGTCCTGCGCCAGGGCGGCCGTCGCCATGCCGCCCGCCATCAGGGCGGCGAGGCCGATGCGCGTAAATGACTTGATCATGTCTTCTCCTTCTTGTTTTCGGAGCTCAAGCGGCGGCGGACCGCTGCTTGTCATTGGCGGCCGGAACCTTGGCCGGCGCTGGCGCCTGCGAACGGTCCCCCGCCTTTCGGAAGGCAAGGAGGCTCAGGAAGCCCGAACCGCCCTTGCCGAAGCTCTGGGTGATCCTGTCGAGGACCACTGCCAGAATGACGACGGCCAGGCCGCCCTCGAAGCCGGCGCCAACGTCAAGGCGCTGGATGCCGGTCAAAACATGATTGCCAAGCCCGCCGGCGCCGATCATCGAGGCGATGACAACCATCGACAGCGACAGCATGATCGTCTGGTTGATGCCGGCCATGATGGAGGGCAGGGCATTGGGCAATTGCACCTTGAACAGAAGCTGCGAGGGGGTGCAGCCGAAGGCCTGCCCGGCCTCGACCAGCTCTTCCTGAACCTGCCGGATGCCCAGATTGGTCAGCCGCACCACGGGCGGCATGGCGAAGATCACGGTCGCGATGGTGCCGGGCACGGCGCCGAGGCCGAAGAACATGGCGGCCGGGATCAGATAGACGAAGGCCGGCATGGTCTGCATCAGGTCGAGCACCGGCCTGAACAGGCTGGCCACCCGGTCCGAGCGCGCCATGGCGATGCCTGCGGGAATGCCGACGATCACGGCGATCACGGTGGCGGAAAGCACCAGCGACAAGGTCTGCATGGTGCTGCGCCACAGGCCCATATGATCGACCAGCAGCAGCGCGAGCAGGGTGAAGATCGCGAATTTCCAGCCCACCCGCCACAGTGAAAGCAGCGTCAGGATGGCGATGCCGACCAGCGGCGAGGTGCCGGTGAGCAGCGATTGCAGGCCACCGGTGACGAAGCCGATCGCCGCCGCGATGCCGTCGAGCGCCGGGGTGAAGTTGTCGAGTATGTAGTTGACGGTGACGTCGGCGCCGTGGCCGACGTTGAAATCGAAGTCCATGCAGTTTCCCCTTCGGTTCGGCTCAGCCAGCGCGGTCGAGCGTTTCCAGAAGCGACGACTTGCTGAGGGAGCCGACATAGCGCCCCTGCTCATCGACCACGGGTACCGGCCAGCGGCTCGCCGCAACGAGCCCCAGCACATTCGAAAGCGGCTCGCCCGCGGGAATGGGCGTCACGTCCCGAAGAAAGGCGTTGCGGTACGGATCCGCATCCTTCGCCCTGATCTTCTGGACCAGCACGTCCTGGCTGATCATGCCGTGATATTTCTTGTCGCGGCCGACGACGATGGCGACGTCGCGGTCGTTTTGCGACATCTGTTCAAGTGCCGCTGCCGCCGTGGCTCCGCGCCGGTCGACCAGGGTGAGCTGGGTGCGGCGCGCCACGTCGCCGGCCTTGAACACCTGCGAAACATCCACATTGCGGAAGAAGGAGCGCACATAGTCGTTGGCCGGCTGCGACACGATCTCGTCGGGCGTGCCCACCTGCACGACCTTGCCATGCTGCATGATGCAGATGCGGTCGCCGATGCGCATGGCCTCGTCGAGATCGTGGCTGACGAAGATGACGGTGCGGCTGTTTTCGGCCTGCAGGCGCATCAGCTCATCCTGCATTTCGGTGCGGATCAGCGGATCGAGCGCGGAGAAGGCCTCGTCCATCAACAGGATGGTCGGCTCGCTGGCCAGCGCCCGGGCAAGTCCCACGCGCTGCTTCATGCCTCCCGAAAGCTGGTCCGGCCGGCTCATGGCGTAGTCGCCGAGGCCGACGGCCGCAAGCGCGGCCATCGCCTTGCGCATGCGCTCCGTCTCGCTCACGCCGGATATTTCCAGCCCGAACGCGGCGTTGTTCAGCACATTGCGGTTTGGCAGCAGAGCGAAGGACTGGAAGACCATGCTCATGTCGCGGCGGCGAAGCTCGATGAGATCGCGTGTCGACAGCCCGGTTATGTCTTCGCCATTGACCTCGATAACGCCCGAGGTGGGCTCGATGAGGCGGTTGAGAAGGCGCAGCAGCGTCGACTTGCCGGACCCTGAAAGGCCCATGATGACGAAAATCTCGCCATCCATGATGTCGAAGCTGACATCGTCGACACCGATCGTGCTGCCGGTGGTTGCGTGGATTTCGGTTTTGCTTTTGCCGGCCCTCATCAGATCGAGGGCAGTTTTGACATTGCTTCCGAAGATTTTATAAACATTCTTCAGGCGAAGTTTTACTTCGGAATGTCCATTCGATCCGTTTTTTTCGGTCGTTGAAGTCATAATCAATAGAGAACTCGCTTGGCTTGGCGAGTAAAATCTCCTCTGGTGAAATAAAGGCTCAGAATATCATCTGGCCGCGAAAAAATAAGCGATTGCACTGGGGTAATTCTTGCCCGGTGCGATCGCTTGTTGCAATTTTTATATCGTAATGAAAAACCGATGTCCACCCGAAAACGCATAAATGACGGCTTGCGTCTTTTTCGGTGGCTTGCGACGGACCCTTTGCGGGCGTTTTGCCACAGGGCCCATCGCCAGCATTCGCCTGCTTTTGCAAGGTCTGCGGCATGGATGTTGCCGGCATGTGGAAAAGAAAACGCCGCGCGGCTTTTGGCCGTGAGGCTTCGGGGCGGCTTTCTGCGATGCCGATCATGGAAAACCGCTCCCGCGGAGGCAGGCGCCCCCTTGCATGGCAATATATGCATCCGCGTCCTCCCCGCAGATTATCACCATCCGGCCGGCTGCCGGCGGCTTGCGCGCCGTACAGGAAGCCGGTGCGCCTTTTGGGCGCCCATGGCAAGATCATGGGCTGAGGCCAGGGCGCGCGCCGGTGCAAGCGCGACAGTGGCGTGTCGAACACCGACATCGAGGGCCGCCGGGGGGCATGTTTCGGCGAGGATCGGCGGACCCTGGGGCGAAACCCTTGTCAGGCCCTCGGCGCCGAAGCCGTCATGCCGGATAAAACTCAGATATTGTCCGGGCCGGCGTTGCCCGGGCAGGCGGCCGAATAATGCGCGCGCTTGTCTTCATACATGAGAAGATCCGCCCGTCTGGCGACGGATTCCAGCTTTTCGCCCGGCACGCTCGTGGCCGCTCCGATGGAAAGCTTCAGTTCCATCTGCGAATAATACTGGTTGTTGATGCCGATAAGCCGCCAGATGTTATCGACCATGGCCTCCGCGCCTCTTTCGTCCACATAGGGCAGGACGACGGCGAATTCGTCGCCGCCGATACGGGCGGCGTGGCCGGGCCTGGTTACGGCCTCGTTGAGCACTTCGCCAATGCGGCGCAGCAACCCGTCGCCGGCGGCATGGCCCCACTGATCGTTGGCGGCCTTGAGGCCGTTGAGGTCGAGAATGATGATCGAAACCGGCGTCTCTCCCTTGCGCTCCAGCCGGTTGAGCTCATCGACGTAATAGGCGCGGTTGTGAAGCTTGGTCAGCACATCGTGCTTGCCGAGATATTCCAGATAGGCCTCGGCCTTCTTGCGCGCCGTGATGTCGGTCAGCGCCACCTGCACGAGCGACCAGTCGTGCTCGCGGCCGGGCAGCACGGAAAACTGCATGAGAACATGGCGCTCCGAGCCGTCGAGCGCATAGTTCACCACTTCGCGCCGCTGGAAGAGAATGCCGTTCCAGAGGTCGATCAGCTGTTCGCGGAAATGCGGCGCCATTTCGTTTGTGAGGATCTGCGGCAGGCTCTGCAGCAGGGTCTTCTTGTCGCGGGCAAGGAAAAGCGACAGCGTTTCGTTGTTGACGTCCAGAACCCGGATTTCGCTGAGACACTGATGCACGAATTCGGGATGCACGTCGGTGAAGACGCGGAAATCGACAATGCCGCGCTGACGCACCTCATCCATGAGCTGCTTGATGCGGCTGAAATCCTCGACCCAGAGCGAAACCGGGGAATGCTCGAATAACCCTTGCGCATATTGCTTGTTGCGAGCCTGTTCGCGCAGCGCGTCCTCGCGCGCGGTCACGTCCTCGATCGCAAGCAGAACGCGATCCCAGCTCTTTTCGTGGCCGGGAAGAATCCGGCCCCTGAGCTGGATATCGATCCGCCGGCCGCCGATGGAATAATTCACCGTATTGCTGCTGAAATTGCCGGCTCCGTTCCAGAGCTGGACCATTTCGCCGATATGCGGCTCCAGCATGTCGGCATGAAAGATGCGATCCAGATTTGCAACCAGATGATCGATGTCGCTGGCCTCGAACAGGGAGAGGGTCTTGCGGTTGACCTTGAGCACATGGATGAGGCTGGTGCACAGGTCGAGGCGGCTGGTGTCTTCCCGCAGAAAGGCGCCAATATCCGTCACGCCCTGATCGCGCCATATGTCGAACTGCCGGCGCAGGCCGCTATAGTCTTCGAGCCACAGGGAGATGGGCGCCAGTTCGAATATGTTTGCGCTGTCGATCAATGCGGCATCGATGCTCATTGTCTTTCCGTCTTCTTCCGCTTTGCCTGTCCTGGGCGGCCGGGAAACGTTCCGGCCCGATCTGGCCTGTACGACATTTTTCTAAACATTGCTTACCGCATGAAACCCTCTCGCTGGGCCCGCGGGAGCGATATGGACAGGAAACCCCGGCACAATCCACGCGACGCGATGGCGCGGATCGCAAGAAGAGGAAAGGCTACAGAGCGTTTCCAGGAAAAGTGGAAACATTTTTCCGGTTCGCAAACGCGCCAAGACAAAGACTTGTAGCCGTTCGGCGATTCGGTGAAACCCTGAACGGCTCTGGCCGTGCAGGCAGGACGCAAAACGGCAGCCACACCCGGAAAATGTGACTGCCGACCGCATTGCTGCCGTCATGCCGGAACAGGCCGGCATTCAGGCCGGCATTCAGGCCGGCGTTCAGGCCAGTGTTCAGGCCAGCGTTCAGGCCGGAATTCCGTCGCTTACTGGCCCGACGCCGCCGCCAGGCCCGGTGCGGCCTCCGATTCCAGCCTGTCGCCCGTCGTGAGGCCCTGCGATTTCACGAAGCCCGCCGCCGACATCTTCTGGCCCGCCCCGGTGCGCACCCTGGCGATTTCCACGGTGCCGCCCTGTACGGATACGGTGACCGCCTCTTCTGCAATGCCCACGATTTCGCCCGGCTTTCCCTGTACGTCGCCGAAACGGCGCACCGGACGTTTTCTGGCATCGAACAGCCGCACCTTTGCCCCGTTGACGGTCGTCCACGCGCCCGGAGCCGGGTCGCAGCCGCGGATGAGGTTGTGGATCATGTCGATATGCGCATTCCAGTTGATCTTTGCCTCCGCATCGCGGCACCAGCCCTCATAGGAGGCTGCATCCTCGTCCTGCACGGTTTCGGCATGGCCTCCTTCGACCACGAGGTCGGCGGCCTCCAGCATCGCCTCGACGCCCAGCGGAAACAGGCCGTCGAAATACACCTTGCCGAGCGTGTCTTCCGGCCCGATGGCAACGCGCTTCCGCAGGATCACGGGACCTTCATCCAGCCCGTCCGTCGGGCGGAAGATGGTCAGGCCGGTCTCGGCATCGCCCTTGATGATGGGCCAGTTGATGGAGCTTGGGCCGCGATATTTCGGCAGCAGCGAGGGATGGTACTGGATGGTGCCATGCCTTGGAATGTCGACGAAGGACTGCGGCGCGAACTGGAGCACATAGGCCATCACGGCAAGATCGACATCGAGCGCGCGCAAAGCGCCTGCGGCCGTCGGGCTTTTGAGATTTGGAAGCTGGAACAGGCGCAGCCCAAGTTCCTCGGCGGCCAGCCGCAACGGGTCGGGACGCGCGCCCGGTTTTTCGGGGGCGCAGAAAACGCCGGCGACCTCGTCGCCGCGGGCCAGAAAGGCTTCCAGTACACTTTTACCGAAGGCCTGCTGGCCAATGATTGCAATGCGCATGTTTTTTCCTCCTCGGTTCTCAGGCAAAGGCCGGCCATGTATCGTCAATGGCTGCGCGCAGGGGGCGGCAGACCCGGCCGGCAATGACGGCGGATGGATCGGTGAAGGTATCGGTGAAGGTCAGGGCATTTCCGCTTTTCCCAAGGTTCCGGAATGCCCTGACGCTTTGGTTTTCATGCGGGCCCGCACGCAAAAGCGCGTCGTGTTCCTTCAGGAACCGCTTCAGCGGCCGGTATTGATCCACACGACCTTCGGTTCGGTGAAATTGTCGATGGCGGCCTCGCCATGCTCGCGGCCGAAGCCGGAATCGCGCGCGCCGCCCCAGGGCAGGCGGATATCGGTGGGCCCGTAGGTGTTGACCCAGACCGTGCCCGCCTTCAGGCGGCGGGTGAAGCGATGCGCCCGGCCGATGTCTCCGGTCCACACGCCGGCGGCGAGGCTGTAGACCGTGCCATTGGCGATGCGCAGGGCGTCTTCCTCATCCTGGAAGGGAATGACCGCCGCCACGGGACCGAAAATCTCTTCCTGCGAGAGGCGCATTTCGTGGCGCACGCCGGCGAACACCGTCGGCTCCACGAAATAGCCGGCATTGCCGTGGCGCGAACCGCCGGTGACCAGCGTGGCGCCTTCGTCGCGGCCGATCCCGATATAGTCGAGAACGCGCTTCATCTGCACTTCCGACACCAGCGGACCCATGCCCGTCGATGTGTCCTGCGGATTGCCGATGCGGGTGGTCTGCGCCCGCGCGGCCAGCCGTTCCACCACCTCGTCATGGATGCTGTGATGCACGAGAATGCGCGAGCCGGCCGAGCAGACCTGGCCCGTGTTGAAGAAGATGCCGGCGCTTGCGGCCTTGACCGCTGCGTCGATGTCGGCGTCCGGGAAGATGATGTTGGCCGACTTGCCGCCAAGCTCCAGCGTGACGCGCTTGAGGTTGCCGGCCGCGCCCTGCAGAATCTGGCGGCCGACCACAGGCGAGCCGGTGAACGTTACCTTGTCGACGTCCGGATGATCGACAAGCGCCTGCCCGGCCACCTTGCCGAAGCCCGGAACGACGTTGAGCGCGCCGGCGGGAAAACCGGCCTCGAAAGCCAGTTCGCCGATGCGCAGCGCGGTCAGCGGCGTGATCTCGGCAGGCTTCAGCACCACCGTGCAGCCGCAGGCCAGAGCCGGAGCGATCTTCCACATGCCGATCATCAGCGGGAAGTTCCACGGGATGATGGCGCCGACCACCCCCAGCGGCTCGCGCACGGTGTAGGTAAGCGCATCGGGGCGGGCGGGGATGACCTGACCGTTGATCTTGTCGGCCATGCCGGCATAGTAGGTGAGGGTGTCGATGACCGCCGGCAGATCCTGACGGCGGATGGCCGAAACGGGCTTGCCCGAATCCAGGCTTTCGAGCTGCACGAGCTCGTCCTCGTTGCGGCCGATCAGGTCCGCCAGCTTCAGCAGCAGGGCGCCGCGCTCGCTGGCCTTCATGTGGCCCCACGAGCCTTCGAAGGCGGCGCGCGCCGAACGCACGGCGGCATCGACATCTGCCGCGCCGGCCTCGGCCACCCTGGCCAGAACCTCGCCGGTTGCAGGGTTCAGCGTCTCGAAGCTGCGCCCGGAAGATGCAGGAACGCGGACCCCGTCGATCAGCAGCTTTTGTACGTTGTCGGAAACTCGGTTCAGCAAGATCGGACCTCCCAAAATATGCAATTCGATTCATATATTGAATCTTGTCGCGGCCCATGGACTTCATGGAAATTCAACGATACTTGCTGATTGTAATTTCGTGAATATGAAATTTATTGCCTAATAGGAAAGATAAAGATATGATCTGAACTGCCAATTTGAATTGGACGCCGAATGCTTGGGAGGACGCATGATCGAGATAGAAATCGAACCTGTGTGGCGATTCCGGCGCCGCACGGATGCGCGGTCCCTTCAGGTCATGCTGGATTTTCTGGCCGAGATCCGCGCGTCGGGAAAGATTGCGGCGGCTGCCGACCGGGCCGGCGTTTCCTATCGCCATGCCTGGAACCTGATCGAGAAATGGTCGGAATTCTTCGATACGCCGATCGTCGTGCGCCGGCAGGGCAGCGGCACCAGGCTGACGCCGTTCGGCGAGAAGCTGGTCTGGGCCGGGCAGAGGCTGGAAGCGCGGCTGAGGCCATTGTTGCAGAACCTGTCGCAGGAGCTGGAGACGGAGGTCAACCAGATGCTGACGCAGGGGCCGCTGGTGCTGCGCGTTCACGCCAGCCATGGCTTTGCCGTGCCGAAGCTGCGGGAACTGCTGAGCCTCGAAGCCGATATCGGTGTCGATTTCCGTTATGTCAGCAACCAGAACTCGCTCGTTTCCCTGATGCATGACGGCTGCGATCTGGCCGGTATGCACCTGCCGCAGGGCGAGCTGCGAAAGCAGGCGATCATTGCCGCAAGGGGAATGCTCAACGCCCGGACGCACCGCGTCATATCTTTCGTCACCCGCGAGATGGGGCTGATGGTGCGCCCCGGAAATCCGCTCGGCATTTCGGAATTGAAGCAGCTGCTCGATCCGAAAATCCGTTTCGTCAACCGCGATCCCGATTCCGGCACCAGGCTTCTTCTGGATCAGCTTCTGGCCCGTCACCGCATCGATGGCAGCCGCATCAACGGTTACGAACATTCCGAGTACACGCATGCGGCGGTCGCCGCCTATGTCGCCAGCGGCTATGCGGATGTGGCTTTCGGCGTCGAGGCGGCGGCGCGGCAGTTCGATCTGGATTTCGTGCGTTTGCTCACCGAGGACTATGTGTTCGTCTGCCACAGGCAGATTCTCGATCTTGAAGCGGTCCAGCGGGTCTTGTCGGTGATGCGCGGCCCGGAATTCCACGGCGCCATCACGGCGCTTCCCGGTTACCGGGTAACGGAAGCCGGAGAGATCAAGACCATCGGCGATGTATTCCGCGAATCCCGAGAGCGTGTTTCCCGCCGGACGAACCTGTCCGGTCCGGCATCGATCCGGGAAGCGCGCGGGCATGGCGCGCTTCGGGGTGTCTGAATGATATCAGCGGCTCACGCGCTACGGTCCGCACGGGTCGCAGGACGTGGAATGGCCGTCCGCATCGAGGCTGAACGGCCTTCGATCACGTCCGCGGCATGCGTGTCGGCGGTCTCCTCCTCGACCCGCAATCCCGCCGCCGGATAAGCGCACAGATATTGTTCGGCTTCGGCGCGATCGCTGGCGATGCCCAGCAGTTCGATGGCGCTGCCGCAGCCGCGCAGGACGCGGAACGTTCCGGCCGGCGGTCGCGCCAGAATTTCAAAGCGAAGATTGCTGTCCACCGAAAACGTCCGGGAGAGGTCCCCATGCGCGGCCGCTTCGCCCTGCGGGGCGGAAATGCGCAGCGTGATCGATGTCGGCGGCACCCAGCTTCGCTGTTGCGGCGAAGGGTCCTTCATCGCCAGAAGCCCGATGCCGTTGCGCTTCTCCCACGCCTCGATTTCACCGGCCTGTGCCTCCGCCGGTCTCGGCGTGCCGTCGCGGAAGCGGATGACGCTGCCAAGCGGTGCATTTTCGTAGACATGATATGCGCACATACAAGACCTCCTTCGCTGAAGAACCGTTGCCCGACGGAACGGCTTTGCATCACTCGTAGATCGGGAATTCGCGGACCAGCGCCTGTGCCTGTTCGCGCACTTCGGCTTCGATGGCCGCATTGCCCTGTTCGCCATTTGCGGCCAGCCTGTCGATGACGCGCATGGTCATGGCGCCGACCTGGCGGAACTCGGCCATGCCGAAGCCGCGCGTGGTGCAGGCGGGCGTGCCGAGCCGGACGCCGGAAGTGACCGTCGGGCCCTGCGGATCGAAGGGAATGCCGTTCTTGTTGCAGGTGATGTGGGCGCGTCCGAGTGCAGCCTCCACATCCTTTCCGGTCAGGTTCTTGCGGCGCAGGTCGACCAGCATGAGATGGGTGTCGGTGCCGCCCGACACGATGTCGACGCCGCCATCCGCCAGCGTCTCGGAGAGCGCCTTCGCATTGGCTACAATCGTTCCCGCATATCCCTTGAATGCCGGGGTCAGCGCCTCGCCGAAGGCGACGGCCTTGGCGGCGATGACATGCATCAGCGGCCCGCCCTGAAGGCCGGGGAAGACGGCTGAATCGATCTTGCGGCCGATGTCCTCGTCGTTCGACAGCACCATGCCGCCGCGCGGACCGCGCAGGGTCTTGTGGGTGGTGGTGGTGACGACATGGGCGTGCGCCAGCGGGTTGGGATGAACGCCGCCCGCCACCAGACCGGCGAAATGGGCCATGTCGACGAACAGCTTGGCGCCGATCTCGTCGCTGATCTCGCGAAACGCCTTGAAGTCGATGATACGGGGATAGGCCGAGCCGCCGGCCAGAATGACCTTGGGCCGGTGCCTGAGGGCAAGGTCGCGCACCTCGTCGAGGTCGATGCGGTGATCGTCTTCCCGCACGCTGTAGGACACCGCGTTGAACCATTTGCCCGACACATTTGCCTTCGCGCCGTGGGTGAGATGGCCCCCGGCGGCAAGGTTGAGGCCGAGGAAGGTGTCGCCCGGACGCATCAGGGCCAGAAACACCGACTGGTTGGCCTGGCTGCCGGAATTGGGCTGCACGTTCACATAGCTGCAATCGAAGAGCGCGCGGGCGCGCTCGCGGGCCAGTTCCTCCACCTCGTCCACATGGGCGCAGCCGCCATAGTAGCGGCGGCCCGGATAGCCTTCGGCATATTTGTTGGTGAGCACAGAGCCCTGTGCATCCAGCACCGCCTGGGAGACGATGTTTTCGGATGCGATCAGCTCGATCTCGTCGCGCTGGCGGCCAAGCTCGCGCATGATCGCGCCGTTCACGGCCGGATCGGTATCGGCAATGCCGCTGCGGAAAAAGCGGCTGGGGCTGCCGGTGCCCGGCCTGTTGGGAATATTGACGTCCATGATAATTCTCCCTTGCATCACCTGACGGTGGGCGAAATTGTCAGCCGGTCCATCCCAGGCCGGCCGATATGCAGTTGATCGACAAAAGCAGCGAATTGACCGCCCGTTTCGGCGCATTGCCCGCGCGCACCTCGCGCAGGAGCTGCACCTGAAGCCGGTGGATGCTGTCCATCTGCGGCCGCACGCGGTCGAAGTCCCGCTTGAAGGCGGGGAAGCGCTCCGGCAGCGCCCTGCCGCCATTGACCCGGGCGATCATCTGGCAGGTCAGCGCGAATTCGGCGGCGATCTTGGCGTGGATGCGGTCCGCGGCCTCGCGGTCCTGCACCAGTCCGGCATAGAGCCGGGCGATCTCCATGTCGGTCTGGTAGAGCACCTTGTCGACCTCGTCGACGACCAGCCGGAAGAAGCGGAACCGCTGGAACATGGTTTGCAGGAGTTCCAGCCCGGCATCGCCGCGAACCGTCACGAAGGAGTTGAGGGCGCTGCCGATGCCGTACCAGCCGGTAAGCAGATGGCGGTTCTGGCTCCAGGCGAAAACCCAGGGAATGGCGCGCAGATCGGAAAGGCCGCGCGCGCCGAAGCGCCGGGCGGGCCGGGAGCCGATCTTGAGCAGCGCCAGTTCCTCCACCGGGCTTGCCTGGTTGAAATAGTCGATGAAGCCGGGTTCTCCGACGAGGCCCACATAGGAGGCCTGCGACATGCCGGTCAGCGCTTCCAGCGCCTCGCTATATTCGGGAACGGCCTTCAGCTCCTCCTCGTCGCGGGATTTGACGCTGTGGGCGAAGACGCTGGCGGCGAGGATTTCGAGCTGATAGAGGCCGGTGCCGCGATTGGCGAATTTCGAGGAGACGACCTCTCCCTGCTCGGTGACGCGCATGACGCCGCCGACGGTGCCGGCCGGCTGCGCGGCGATGGCGCGACCTGTCGGGGCGCCGCCCCGGCTGACCGATCCGCCCCGGCCATGGAAGAAGCCGATCCTGATCTTGCGTTTCGTGGCGAGGTCGGCGATCTGTTTCTGCGCCTTGCTGAGTTCCCAGTTGGAGGCCAGAAAGCCGCCGTCCTTGTTGGAATCGGAGTAGCCCAGCATCACCTCCTGACAATTGCCGAGGTCGCGCACCGAACGGCTGACGACCGACACGTTCAGGAGCTGGTCGAGAATGTCCGGCGCCGCCCGCAGGTCCGTGATCGTTTCAAACAGCGGCACCACCTTGAGCGCGATGGTGCCGCTGCCGTCAGGTGCGGTCGCCAGGCCGCAATATTGCGCCAGCAGATAAAGAGCCAGCAGATCGTCGCGCGATTGCGTCATGCTGAGGATAAAGGCGCCGACCGCGCCGTCATTGTAGCCGGCGCGGGCCTCGCGGATGACGTCGAACAGGTCGAGCATCTCGGCTGCCTCCGGCGACAGGGCCGGGCGGGCGATTTCGGGACGCTCTCCGCTGTTGAGGCCCAGGCGGATGCGTTCGCTCCACTGCGGGCTGCCGGGCTGCGGCGCGCCGGCCGGGTCGATGAGGCCGAACAGTTCGGCCAGAACCCGGTTGACCACCGTCGAGTTTTGCCGGATGTCGAGGGAAACCGTGCGGAAGCCGAAGGTCTCGACCTGCCGTATCAGAGGACGCACGAAACGGCGCGCCGCCTGCCTGCCGCCCGCTTTGGCCAGCGCGTCTTCCAGCGCGCGCAGATCGCAGGCGAAGGCTTCGGCGCGCGGATAGGGCGTGCCTGAGCCCTCGCCACGGGTGGCCAGAAGCCGTTCCAGCATGGCTGCGCAGAACTGGCGGAAGGGCTCGTCGGAATTTCGCGCCGCGATGGCTGCGGCGTCGCCGCTGCGCTCCAGGGCTTCATCGAGGCTGGCGCGGAAATCATCCGGAATGTCCACCACTCTGGCGCTGACGCTCAGCATCGCCACCAGACGGCCGAGCCGCGAAATGTACCAGTCGAGGGCCGCGCGGCGGCATTCGCCAAGCGCATGCGCGGTGACAGTCGCGGTTACATCGGGATGCCCGTCACGGTCGCCGCCGATCCACGAGGCGTAGCGCATGAAGGACGGCACCGGCAGGGCATGTCCCGGATAATGGGCCGCCAGCGCTTCCTCGACCGTTTCATAGAGCTTGTGGGTGGCTTCGAAGATCACTTCCCGGAAAAAATGCAGGCCCCACGCGATCTCATGCGCCACGGAAGGCCGTTCAAGGCGCAGTTCCCCCGACATCCACAGCAGTTCGATCTCGCCCCGCAGATCGTCGATATATTGGGCGCGCTCGCGCGGCGCCCATCTTTGCTGCTCCAGTTCGGTGAGCTTGCGATAGATGCGCCGGTGGATCTCCAGGACGGTGACGCGCTTGGCTTCGGTCGGATGAGCGGTCATCGTCGGGCCGACGAGCAGGCCGTCGAGGGCCGCCTGCACCTTCTGCGCCGGGTAGCCGGCTGCGGCGATCTCGCCGATCACATTGGCGAAGGAGCCCACGACCTCGTCGGCGCCACCTTGTTTTTCCGCTTCGCGGCGGGCGCGCATGGCCAGCAATTCGCTGGCGATTGCGGTGAGCTGGAACCAGATTCCGGTTGCCTGAAGTGCCGGGATGCGTTCATGGGGCTGCAATTCGTCGACGGCGGTGCGGCCGACGAGCACCTGCGCCACCGCGGGCTCGCGCTCCCGGACCACCGATACGAGCAGACTGAACAGCAGGCTCCTGGCATCCTCAGCCTGGCTTAGGGTGTTGATCTGGTCCAAGCGGCACCGTTCCTCCCGCCGCTGCCCTGGCTTCATTGCCCCGTTGCGGGGTCTGTCGATGAAGCCGGCCTGACGCGGCACTGTGTTCCTCAAGCGTCGAGGAAAGCGTTTTTTTCAGCGTGACGAAACGCCCTTACGGGTAAAAATACCGATCCTTCGGGTGGTAATGCGGGTAGCTGGCGGGTAGGCGAAAATGCGCGTTCGCGGCTCTATGCGGCTTTGCCTCAGCCTGGATGTGCAGGAAAAAAGCCTCCGGCCGGGCCGGAGGCAAGTTTCGGAGCCTGCCCGGTAAGGGGAGGCAGGCTGCCGAAGCGGGCAGGCTCCGAAA
>JAZIHP010000049.1:0-27663 GCA_036678505.1 Alphaproteobacteria bacterium | reverse complement strand
GGATTTCAGGGGGTATCGAATAACCCCACCCTGACCGGGGCGGGGTCAGAGGCGGCGGCGGAAACGCAGAAGCTTGAGATAACCGCCGGCGATCATGGCGGTGCCGTCACGGATGAGATCGCGTACGGTGTCGCGGAGTGGCGAGGATTGCCAGTGCTCCTTGGCGATGCGCTCGACGCCGAACAGGACCTGTGCGATCTCGCGCTGGCTGGCGCGATGCTGGCGGGCGTCGACAGCGCGCAGCATCGCCTTGAGCCGCCTTCGCTGTTGGGCGGTCATGCGCTGATCGGGCGGAACGCGGTAGCCGGCCAGGTGGCGCAGCAGGCGGTCGAGCGCGGCGATGCGATCGAGACCGTCGCGGTCAAGCGCGATAGCAACCGATATCGGATCGTCGGGCCGAATCGCGGGATCGGCGACCAGGTGCAGACCAGTACCGATCTCGCGCAGGAGGAGATGGAGTTCGTCTGGCGTGATCCTCTTCTCACCGGCAAGGAAGGCGCGCAGGGTGACGGCTCCCTCCCGGGCAGGCGCCAAGTTGCCCGCCAGCCGCAGAATAGCGGTGTCGGCAGTCTCACTCCAGAAGATCGGTTGGTCGCCTGCCGTCAGACGTGGCCGGGCCGCGAAATCGCAACCCCCAGCGGCTCTCCATCGTTTCGGGGAGCGGCTTGCCAAGGCGGTCTGCACGCCGCAGGTCACGATAGTCTTGCTGATAGTCGCCGTTCCGCCGTAGACACTCCCAGGCGAGATGATCGACGCCTGCCTCGTCCATGAACCGATAAGCGGACTCTATCCGCCAGCGCGACGTGTCGGGTCTCATGATATTCCTCCCAGGCTACGAACGCAGGTCAAACGGGAAGATGATCCGGCCGGGTTGCGCGCCGCGGAAGTGCCTCAGGCCGCAAACCGTCTTGCCTTGTCAGCAATGCGATGGGCTACGAAACTTCAGTTCAGGCGGCCGAGGCGCAGAATCTTGTAGCCGTGTTCAGTCATCCAGTGGGCGCGGGCGAGGTGCGTATCGTGTATCCGGCGCGCGCGCTCGGGCTCGGTGTCGGGGTCGATGCCGAACAGGATTTCGACGGCTTCCTGCCAGTCAGCACCGTCCGCCTCGGCATCGAGCAGACGACAATAGAGTTTCACATGCATGCGGTCGTAATCGGTGAGAAAATCGCCGTTGGGTGCTTCATCACGAAAGGATAGCGTCGCCATTGCGTCCTTTCCCCAATTGCGACGTCTGGTGCGATGGCGCGCACAATATCACAATGACGTGATTGGTAAACGACGATTCACCATAGCGCGCACGCATGCGGCATCGCGTCCGGTTTGGGGACATGGCGTCAGCGACGCACAGTGTTCGGGACATCCAGCATCACTCCGATATGCCGGTCGGAATTGATGAAGACAATGCCTGCCGCTTCCAACGCCCTGCGAACCCTGTCGGCAGTACTCTCGAAGACGCGCTCCCCATTGACCGACTCCATGCGCTTGAGCGCGGTCAGCGATACGGTGGCCCTGTCTGCGAGCGTCTCCTGTGTCCAACCCAGCAATGCGCGCGCGGCCCGAGTTTGATGGGCGGTGATCATACAAGATCACCTCCCACCGGCACTGAGTCTCGCGCCAGAACTACGGCTATAATAGCCGTAGTTTACAAAAGAATCGAGCCATAATCGCTCGCTGAGGCAATCATGCAAGCGTAAGAGACCCCCGAGTGATTCGGCTTGCCGAGCGCCGCGCCGATGGTGGCCCGGCATCACTCCTTACGAGGCGAAGGGGGCCAGTTCATCGACGTTGGTCCCGTGATGATTGCCGTCCACCACAACTCGCCTATCCAGCCGTCTTGTTGCCGCCTTCACGGGATAGCTTGTCGTTTGACGATCAAAACTGGACGCTGGGAATCCCCAACAATAGTGCGAGAGTATCTCAATTGCAGTTTGTCGCCGCTCTGTCCGCTATCTTCTTTATGACCATGGTTGCGGCGTCGGGAGTCGCCTTGTCCCAGGGGACAACCACGACGCCGGCTCAGCAATCTGAACCGAAGGTGATTGTGGAAGCCGATCCGTTGCCGCCTTTCACCTATTGGGCGCCGGAGAATTCGACGATCCGCAATCATCCGCGCCTTCCCGGCGTCTGGATCACCGAGACGGCGGATGGTCCGCGGATATATTATTTTGGAGACAGGTGCCGAGCTTCGGAGTTTCAGGGCTTTATCGGCAAACAGCTTGATGCGCTCCCTGAAAGGCCGGCTGACGCAACATGGCGGATGACGTGCTCGATATGCGCGGTAACGTCGAATCTCGGTCGTGAACGGATGAACGTTTTCTACGACGATGATTCACGCGAGATCATATCGATCTCCTGCGAGTAGACCTGAGTAAATATGCGGAAAAACATGAGGGAGGCCCGGCGGCTTACGCCGCCGGGTTTCCATCTCTTCCGGCTAGAACGGTATTTCGTCGTCGTAGTCGGACTGTCTACCGTCGTTGTTTTCAGTCTGCTTCGCCCGGCTCAGGAAATCAACCGTCTCGGCGATGATCTCACACCCGTAGCGGTCGTTGCCCTGCTGGTCCGTCCACTTCGTGTAGTGGATGCGCCCGCGAACCAGAACCTTCATGCCTTTCTCGCAGTATTGCTGGACCGTCTTGCCGAGACCGTTGAAGCAGGTGATCCGGTGCCATTCAGTATCCTGAACCCGGTAGCCGTTCTCGTCGCGGACAACCTTGCCGTCCGAGTAGCGGGGACGTGAAGTGGCCAGGGTGAAGTGGGTGATGCTGGTGCCTCCCTGAGTGGTACGGGTTTCAGGGTCCTGACCGATGTTGCCGGCGAGAATGACGATGTTCTGCATTGTAAGTCTCCGTTGCTTCTCGGAGGGACCATCCCTCCGACGAGACCCGGCCAAGGCCGGCGGGAGACGCCTGCAACTGCCTGCTCGCTGGCAGCTCGCCCATAAGGCCCGGAGTGGAGCGGGCAGTCGCGCTTGCGCGGCAACACGGTCCGGAGCCGCGTGGGTTGCGGCCGGAAACCGCACGGACTTAGGGGATCAGTCAGTCGGAGGGATGGCGCCGCTGAGACGGGTACGAACCGAGGCGCACAGCAGAACCATCCTTGCCGTCAACAACAAACCGTCGGGTCCGCTCATAACGCACGGATAGGCGGCGCCTGCCGTTCTCCTCTTTAAGCCACATGCATCTGTCCTACTGGAGGTTGGCGGGGAAGAAACCGGACAAGCTTATCGGGCTACCAGATATGGAACCTCACCGTATTCGCTTAATTTGCGGACGACCGGTCAGGCGGAGCTGGGAAAGGTGATGAAGGTAATCGTGGGCCGCATTCATCGCTATTTGGACCGGCAACCAGACAATGACCGTTACGGGCGCGAGAGGCATTCCGTGTCCGAGCCTCCACGGTCGGGATGAAGCAGGCCGGAAGCGACGGCATAACGGCAGAACTGACGTCACATGCCAATTTTTGGCAGGAAAGACAGAACCCGGCGGCACAGGCCACCGGCTTTCATCGTGGGAATGATGGCCCGCAGTTGCCGAATCAACGAGAGAAGACAGAGACACCAAGCGCGTTCAGATTGACCATAGCGGCGATACCGATGAACAGGCCGCCTGCTCCGCCGAGCAGATTGAGTACTACCGTCGAGTCGATTGCGTTCTTCGTGACGCCATGCATGAGGGCATATCCGGCGATGGCGGCAGGGATCGCGAACATCGCGAGCGCAATCACGCGCAAGGTCGGGCTCTTCGCGAAGCCGAGAATGCCGATCACCAGCGCAATCGACAGCAAAGCGGCTCCTGCGCCCGCAAAGCCGCTCATGAATATTCCGGCGCCGCCGGCCCACGCATACTGCGCGGCCGAGATCGCAACCATGACGGGCAGCGCGTAGATCGCGAGATTGTAGGCAATGATGCAAAGCATGATCGTCAGCGAGATAGCAAGCAGGATCAGCGTCATGGAAACCTCCAGAAACGGTTGAGGGTCACGGCAGGCTGCCTGTGGATACGCTCCGCCTGCGACTATGCTACTGTTCCGGTTCTGCAAGGATGGTCCATAAGAGCCATTGACCTCTCCAGTAGTCAAGTATCGGCGACTGGAACAGCCGCCAGGTGGCGGCGCTTACGCGCCGCCGTCGAACTTCATGACGGGGATGCCGAGCTTGCGGGCCTTGTCGCCAAGGTTTTCCTGAATACCCGACCCCGGAAAAACGAGAACGCCGACGGGCAGGACGTCGAGCAGCGCGTCGTTGCGCTTGAAGGGCGCGGACTTGCCATGCTTCGTCCAGTCAGGCTTGAAGGCGACCTGCGGCACCTTGCGATTGTCCGCCCATTTCGCGGCGATCAATTCGGCGCCCTTGGGCGAACCGCCATGCAGCAGCACCATGTCGGCGTGCTTTGCGCGAACCTGATCGAGCTTCGCCCAGATGAGGTTGTGGTCATTGTAGTCGAGACCGCCGGTCAGGGCGACCTTGGGACCGGGGGGCAGCATCACCTCGGTCTCGGCCCGGCGCTTCGCGGCCAGGAAGTCGCGGCTGTCGATCATCGCGGCGGTGAGATTGCGATAGTTGACCATTGAGCCGGTGCGAGGGCGCCAGGCGGTGCCGGTGTGGCGCTCGAACTGTTCGGCGGCGATGTCGCGGAAGAGTTCCATGCTGTTGCGCCGTTCGATGAATGTCTGCCCTTCTGCCGTCAGGCGTTCCAGCTCGACGGACTTCACCTCGCTGCCGTCCTGTTCCCGCTGAAGACGGCGCTGCGCCAGCTCGTTATCATCCAGGTTGCGCTCTACCCGGCCGGTGGCGCGATGGAAGACATTGACGGTCGACCAGAGCAATTCGTCAAGGTCGGGTTCGAGGCGGGTATCGCCGAGCGTGGCGATCAGGGCGTCGAAGATATCCGCGACGGCGCCGGCGACGGCGTTGCCTTCGGGAAGCGGCCTCGGGTCCGCTTCATCCTGAAACGGACGCCAGCCGTAAAGCTGGAGTTCGGTGAGGACATGATCGGTGGGGGAAGAGGTGTGAACCAGCCCGAAACCCGTATCGTCGTCTTCGTGCATCATCGGGAGCTTCCTTCGTCTGGAGCCGCGCCCATCGCGGCCTTCGCAGGCGTCGAAAGCCCACGGGCGGGCCGGGCTGGCATCCTCGCGCTCCCGCGAGGGCTCGATGACCGGGTGCGGGCTATTTTGTCTGTCGCGATGCAAAGGTGGCGCAGCCGCCGGCGGAAAATAGCCCGAACCCGGCCATTGCCTGCCCGGATCGTTTGTGGGCCGATCGCCCTTTGAGAAGGCCGTGGGCGTGGCCTCTCCGACAGGCAGCGCAAGGTAATCCCTGGGGACGAAAGGTGGAGGCGGAGCGCAACACGCCTCCTTTTTCGCCGATCCCCTCACGCCTCCAGAAAACGCGCTCTGTCATCAGGATGAAGCTGACCGGCGAGCGCCACCCGCAAGGCATCGGCGCCGGATTCGCGGAGATCCTCGTTGAAGTCCCCGCGCACCGGCGACAATGCCACGACCTCGATCCCGGCACTCGCGGCTCTGGCAATCAGGCTGTCTCGCGCGTTGTCCCCGGCCGGATCGCGATCTCTGAGGACATAGAGCCTGCGCAGCGCTGGCGGGAACAGGATGGCGGCGAGATGTGCGGCCGAGAGTGCCGCCATCATCGGCATATGGGGCAGAACCTGACGGGGCGACAGCACGGTCTCGATCCCTTCGCCGGCGACGAGCACCTCACCGGTCACCCCGAAGCGGACGCCGTGCCAGAGAAGGTCGCCCATCGCCCGCCGCGGGGTTTCGACATCCGCTTTCGCTGCGCCGTCGGGGGCGAGCCAGGTGCGGTGCGCTCCGGTCTGCCGCCCCGCCAGATCGGTCACGGCGGCAACAATCGCGGGCAGCATCTGCCGGGGCGCATGATCATCAGGTCTGTAATAGCACCGGGGATGAAAGCGCAGGCTGGCGGTTCCGTGCAAAGCCGTAATGCCGCGATTGCGGAAATACGCTTCTGCGAGTGTGCCGCCGATCGGCTGTGACATGGCAAAGAGCCGCCGCGCCGCTTCAGGTGATCCCGACGACGCTCTGCTTGACGTCCTGCCCGTCGGCGTTCTCGCCTTTTCAGGTTCGGGATGTGGGAGCGAAAGGAAGCGGCGCGCTTCCTCGGCGACGTCCTTGAAGTCGGTCAGGCCGAGCGTCTCGCGGATGACGTCGAGAAGATCGCCATGCTCTCCGGTCGCGGAATCGGTCCATTTGCCCGCAGCGCCCTTGCCGGATTCCGGCCCGGTCAGGCGCACGAACATCGAACGGCCGGGGCTGTTCTGAACGTCGCCGACGACCCAGTATCGTCCGGCGCGGCGGCCGGACGACAGGTAGTGGCGGCAGACCGCCTCGGCATTGCGACCGAGACGGCTTGCCAGTTCGGAAGCATCATGACGGGCCATTACGCTGCCTCCCGTTCACCGATGCGCTGCACTGGCCAGCGGTCGAGCAGTTTGCCGAGAACCACAGGGCCATTGGCATCGACCGGCACGAACATGCGCAGCTTCCACGAGATGATCTCATGAAACAGCCCGTAGGCCGTGAGGCGTTCGCGCATTGTGTCGGTGAAACCAGACAGTTCGATGCGGCTGACGCCCATGACGCGGGAGCGGCGAAGCTGCAACCCCTCGGCAAGATCGAGGACGGTGCGGCCATCCATCAGTGCGGTGAAGGCGGCATCCGGCGTCAGCGAACTGGCGCCGGTCGTTACCGCGTTGGCCGCCCAGGCCGGCGAGACCTTGCGACCGATGATGCGCTCGCCTTCGTCGGTCTGGAGGCGATAGACGCGCGAGGATTCGTGCGGAAGCCGTTTCCAGATCGGCAGCAGCAAGCCGGTGACGATATGGATCGTGCTGTCGGAGAATTCCGGCACCTCCGCGATTTCTGCATTCCAGGCTGCTGAGAAGGAGTGCTCGTCGGCTTCAACCCAATGGGTCTCACCCATCATCCTGACTGGGATGTTGTGGCTGTCCATCGGCCGGATCAGCCGTACGCGCCGCTCGATCTCGCCATCGTCCAGCATGATACTGGTGGTCGGGATCTGGACGGCGGCGCGGCCCGAACGCTCGTTGATGAGGAGCTTCGCTTGGCGGTCGTCGAGATAGCTAAGCGCATCGTCCAGCGTAACCGGACGATTGCGTTCGCGCTGCGTGATCGTCAGCAACCGGGTTTCCGCGCCGGTGCCCGGATGGGTATAGATGGTCTGGCGATCGGTGACGATGAAGCGTTCCGCCGTCAGCGTCTCCAGCCCGACATCGTAGCTGCCGCTGGCGATCGCGCCCTCGATCCTGGCGTTCAGCAACTGTTCGAAGGCGGCAAACAGGATGCCTTGAAGCTCGATGGTCAGCGCCAGCAGCCGGTTGAGAAAGGTGGTGATCGGCGGCAGATCGTCCTTGATGCCGGTCGAATCCATCAGCTTCAGGCCGGTGGCGGATTCGAAGCGGTCGAGCGAGCAGCCTTCGACCTTGCCGCGGACCAGAAGGAGATAGAGCTGGCGCAGCGCGTCGCGGGCATAATGGCTCTCCAGATTGTCCTCGGGTCGGAAGAGGCCCTGTCCGCCGGTCTGGCGCTGACCGCGCGTGATCGCGCCGAGTGTATCGAGACGTCGGGCGATGGTGGAGAGAAAACGCTTCTCGGCCTTGACGTCGGTCGCGATGGGCCGGAAGAGCGGCGGCTGCGCCTGGTTCGTGCGATGCGTGCGACCGAGGCCCTGGATGGCGGCGTCGGCCTTCCAGCCCGGCTCGAGCAGGTAATGCACGCGCAGCCGCGTATTCCGCGCCGATAGCTCCGCGTGGTAACTGCGGCCGGTTCCGCCTGCATCCGAGAAGATCAGGATGCGTTTCTGGTCGTCCATGAACGCCTGCGTCTCGGCGAGATTGGCTGCTGCTGCGCGGTTCTCGACCACGAGCCGGTCGCCGATGTCACCGGTGCCCGGCTTGCGGATGATGCGGCGCGAGCGGCCAGTCACCTCCGCGACGAGATCGCACCCGAAATACTGGACGATCTGGTCGAGCGCGCCCGGAACCGGCGGCAGGCTGGCCAGCTTTTCGATCAGTGCGGTGCGGCGTGCAACCGCCTCACGACTTTCGACGGGTTGGCCGTCGCGGAACACCGGACGCGAGGACAGATTACCCTCTGAGTCGGTGAAGGGCTCGTAGAGCTGCACCGGGAAGCTGGTTTCCAGATACGACAGGACGTACTCACGCGGAGTAATGTCCATGCGTACGTCGTTCCATTCCTCGGTCGGCAGGTCGGCCAGGCGGCGCTCCATCAGCGCCTCGCCGGTCGAGACGATCTGGATCACGGCGGCATGGCCTGCCTCCAGATCGGCGTCGATGGACCGGATCAGCGTCGGGGTCTTCATGCTGGTGAGCAGATGGCCGAAGAACCGCTGCTTGGCCGATTCGAACGCGGAACGGGCGGCGGATTTCGCCTGCTTGTTCAGAGTGCCGGCACTGCCGGTGATGTTGGCCGCCTCCATCGCTGCATCGAGATTATTATGGATGACGGCGAATGCGCCGGCATAGGCGTCGTAGATGCGGGTCTGCTCGGGCGTCAGCGAGTGCTCGACCAGCTCGTATTCCACGCCGTCGAAGGAGAGCGAGCGGGCGGTATAAAGACCGAGCGCGCGAAGGTCGCGGGCCAGAACCTCCATCGCCGCAACACCGCCGGCCTCGATCGCCTCCACGAACTCGGCCCGCGTGGAAAACGGAAAATCCTCGCCGCCCCACAGGCCGAGCCGCTGCGCATAGGCGAGGTTATGGACGGTCGTGGCGCCGGTTGCCGAGACATAGACGACTCGGGCATTCGGCAAGGCGTGCTGAAGGCGCAGGCCGGCGCGGCCCTGTTGGGACGCAGCGACGTCCCCTCGTTCACCTTTGCCGCCGGCGGCGTTCTGCATCGCGTGCGCCTCGTCGAAAATGATCACTCCATCGAAGTCGGAGCCCAACCATTGGACGATCTGCTTGACCCTGGAAACCCTTTCTCCACGGTCGTCGGAACGTAGCGTGGCATAGGTTGTAAATAGGACGCCTTCCGGCAGCGTGACCGGCTTGCCCTGCGGGAATCGCGACAGCGGCGTGACCAGCAGACGCTCCATCCCGAGCGCCGACCAGTCGCGTTGGGCGTCCTCCAGGAGCTTGTCGGACTTGGAGATCCAGATCGCCTTGCGGCGGCCCTGGAGCCAGTTGTCGAGAATGATCGCGGCCGATTGCCTGCCCTTGCCGACGCCGGTGCCATCGCCGATGAAGAAGCCACGCCGGAAACGCACGGCATTCTTCGCATCTTCGCGTGCGGCGGAGACGAGATCGAAGGTCTCGTCCACCGTCCACGAACCGGCGAGATAATCGGCATGGGCCTCGCCGGCGTAGATTACGGTCTCCAACTGCGCATCCGACAGGAGGGCATGGATCGCGCCCGGAAGATGCGGGCGATAGTCCGGCTTCGGCGGCGCTACGGAGGCCATCGCCGCCGACTGCACCAGCATGGTGGGATGCGCCTGAGAGCCGCGAATACGGATCGCCTGCAATCCGTATTCTTCATAGATAGCGTCGGAGATGCGGCCGCCCTCCGCGGGCGACCAATCGACGGTCTCGTAGTCGAGGGGCGCGCCTTCCGGTTCGGCCATCGCTGGGGCGGGAGCGGCCTTGGCGGCGCGGGTGAGATAGCCCCGCACGCTGCGGGCGGCGGCTGGCGCAGCCGGGGGCACGGCGACGGCCGGATCGACGGGGAGCCGGGTGGGCAGATGCTCGGCGAGCCATCCGAGCAGCGTGGCGACATCGGGCGCGACGCCGGGCGCGGCAGGGAATGCGGCAGGATCGTCAGCTGGGAGCTTATCGATGACGGTGAGTCGTGTCGGATAGGTCGTGCCGTGCTTGGCATAGACCGAGCCGTCAATCGCGGTGGAGAAGACGACGCGGCCGCGCTCCTGCAGACGCGTATAGGCCGAGGTCCAGGCCGGCGCGTCGGGTGCGAAGTTCGCTCCTGTAATCGCGACGAGGCGGCCGCCGGGCGCAAGACGCGCCAGCGCCGAGGCGATATGGCGGAAGGCGGCGTCGGCCACACGGCTCTCGACATTGGCCATGACCGAGAACGGCGGGTTCATCAGCACGACGGACGGCAGAAGGCTGGCTTCGAGATGATCGTCGATCTGGGCGGCATCGAAGCGGGAGATGGACAGGGCCGGGAAGAGGAGAGACAGGAGACCGGTGCGAGTCTGGGCGAGTTCATTGAGAACGAGTGAGCCGCCTGTGATCTCGGCCAGGATGGCGAGGAGCCCGGTCCCTGCCGACGGTTCCAGCACACAGTCTGCCGGCGTGATCGCCGCCGCCGTCACGGCCGCCAGGCCGAGCGGAATCGGGGTCGAGAATTGCTGGAAGGACTGCGCCTCTTCAGAGCGGCGCGTATGCGTCGGCAGGAGACCGGCAATCTTGGCGAACTGTGGCAGCACCGTTGCCGGAGAGGCGGATTTACGGAAAAGCGCCTTGCCGTATTTGCGCAGGAAAAGAACGGTTGCCGCCTCACAGGCGTCATAGGCTGTCTTCCAGTTCCAGGCGCCAGTGGCATCGGATGCGCCAAAGGCAATCTCCATTGCGCCGCGCAATGTGGCTGCGTCGATGCGCTGACCACGTTCGAGATGAGGAAGAAGGATCTGTGCTGCGGCGAAGACGGAGGCAGGGATGTCAGCGTCGGAGGCAAGCGGAACCGGCACTGTCGCGGATGCCGCTGCGGATACGGAAATCATGTTCATGGGAAAAACCTCGGGAGAGCAGGACAGGATCGAGCCCGCGCAGCGCTCTCTCGATCGCACAGGCTCGAACCCGTCCCGGCCTTCCTCTCCCTCTACCCGGAAGCACGGCCGCCGTCGGTCACTGCTTGAATGATGGCGCGCAAGCGGTTATCTTACGTTTGTCTTACGCCATAAAAGGTTAGGGCCGATGGCCAACGCGGATAAGCTCACCACCACCGTCTCCACCAAGGGACAGGTCATCCTTCCCAGCGCCATCCGCCAGCGGCGGGAATGGGGGGCAGGAACGCGGCTCGTGGTCGAGGAGACGCCGGAGGGCGTGCTGCTGAAGCCAGTCCCAGCCTTCGCCGAGACGCGACCGGAAGACGTGTTCGGCGTGCTGGCCTGGAAGGGCAAGCCAAAGACGCTTGAGGAGATGGATGCCGGCGTGCTGGCCGAGGCAAAGCGCCGCCATGCTCGCGATTGATACCAATCTGGTCGTCCGCTACCTGACCGGTGACCATCCGAAACAATCGCCGCGCGCCCGCGACCTGATCGACAGGCAGCCGGTCTTTGCCGGCGTCACGGTGATCCTCGAAACCGAATGGGTGCTGCGCAGCACCTATGAATATCGCCCGGCAGAAATCGCCCACGCGCTACGGGTTTTCGCCGGCCTGCCGACCGTGACGGTCGAGGACGGTGCAATCGTCGCCGCCGCCCTCGGCCTTGCCGAGACGGGAATGGATTTCGCGGATGCGCTGCATCTCGGCCGCGCGGCGCATTGCGAGGGTTTCGCGAGCTTCGACCGCAAGCTGGTCAAGGCGGCGAAGGCCGCCGGATATGCGGGCATTCGCGAACCCTGACCGCGATCAACCGAAACGGCGGCCCGCCGCCGTGAAGGTGTATTCGTTGGCAACGATCGACTCGTCCACCGCCTCGTCCGAAGTCAGGTATTCGTATTCACGCTCCAGCTGACGATAAAGCCAGCGCGCCAGATCGCGCAGCGCCTCGATGACGACCTCCTCGGCATCGACGGTCATGTCCTGATATGTCGGACTATCGCGCTCGACCGAGATCGACATGCAGTATTCGTGATAATAATGCCCACGATGGCTGGCCTCGGCGCGAAGCTGGTAGAAATTGCAGCGCTGGATCGCCAGCAACGCATCGGCGATCTCATGCAGCTTTACGTCCTGCGGCGCATAGGATCGGATCTCGGCGGAGGCGTTTTTCCGGTAGGAGTAGAACCCCTCCCAGCAGGCTCCATCACCTTGCGACCAGAAGCCCCGAAACCAGATGCGCGGCTCCTGCCGCGATCCGCCGCCCATAAGCCGCACGGCACTGGTCTTAAAGCAGATGCCGAGAATGTCCGCGATGCGCTGGAAATCTTCATAGACCGCATCATACCAGTCGTAGTCGAAGCCGCCCTCACGATACCAGGCACGGGCTTTGTCCTTTGCGGCATCGGAAAGTTCATCGAGCCGATAGACCGTGGTTTCGATGATCTCAGGCATCGGGATCACCTCCATACAGCACCTCGGCGAGCCAGCCGTCGGTATAGGTCCAGGCGACGGTTTCCCCGGTGGCCAGATCAAGAACATGTGCACCACCGCCGAAGCCGTCGACGCGCGGCTTCGAGCAGGTGTTGGCGTATTGAAACCCCCAGCGGCCGGTCAGGCCGAATACTGCGGCGCAGCGTTTGACGAATTGGACGACGTGCTCGGGATCTCCGGTGACGTCATCGCGCATCCAGAGCTGTGTACCGCCATGTTCGGGCTGGATCGAGAGGAGGAAGCTGTCCGAAGGCGGTTCTTCGTCGGCGTTCGCGTCGGACAGGGTGTTGTAGAGATCGAGGGCATGAGCGGCATTATCCGGCGTGCCGACATCGAGCAGACAGGAGAAATGGGTGAAGTAGTCGGCCATGACAGGCTCCTGAAACGGCAAAGCCCGGCGCAAGGCCGGGCTGATTGAAGAAAGAAAAAGGGATCAGGCTGCTTGCGGCAGATGGAGCAGCTCGGCGGCGGTCTCGCGCCAAAGCGGATCGACCAGCCGGGCTTCCAGCAGTGCCGCCCGGAACCGCAGGGCGCTGGCCGACGCATGATCGCCCCGCCCGGAGGCAGCGAATGCCAGGCCGCGCTGCCGGCTGGCGTCGATGACGATGCGGCAGGCCTCGCTGTCGCTGGCAACCGGCTGCTCCCAGAGAATGATCCCGGCACGGATTTCACCGGCGAGGACCAGGCCGAGCGCGCGGTCCTGAATGACAATAAGGCGCGGCTCGAAGCACAACCCGGTGTCGTCGCCACGGCCGATATCACCGCGCGAAACGCAGAGCCCGGCAAGAGCGATGGCGCCTTCCGGCGATGCAGCCTCGCCGAGCAAGACGCTGCGGTCGCGATAATCGGCATCCGTGGCTCCGGCATAGCTGACGGCGCCAAGGCAGGAAATGCGCAATGGCAACTTCTGCGCCCGCTGACATTCGGGCAGCACCCGATCTGCAAGAATCCGCCCGATCGGGGCGAAGGTGGATTGGCTGGTATGGGTCATCTGGATCGCTCCGCGACGGGCGCCGAGAGCCTTTCTCTCAGCATCCAACCCGTCACGGCCAAAGGCCCGACCTCTTCCTCTCATCTGCCGAAGGCGTCCGCTTCCGGCGCTGTTTCTGGCGATGGGCCGACCGTCGCATGGCGGAAGACCCGGATGCATCTTGCGCGTTCCGGGCCGGCGGGAATGAGGCGCTTTCGCGCCTCAGCTCCATGGGTCGAGTTCCAGTTCCACCATCTCGTCGTCGCCGTCGAATTCGTTGGCGGGCATGGCGCCGTGGGTTCCATCTCCGGCCTGGAACACGACAATCGGGACCATCAGCGTGGTGGCGAGGCTGGCGGCGAAGGCGGTGGCATCTGCATAGGACATGGGTTCCGGCTCCTGTCTTTGGGGGGCGGGGGACCATCCCCCGCGCGACAGGCGCCCGAAGTGTCTGAACGGGTCTGCAATCACCCTCGCGCGTTCGGCTCGTCCGAATCCGCGAGGGCGGCACGCTCGCGTAAGCCGACCCCCCTCGTGGGTTGATTGACAAGGAAACGGCTCAGACCAAGGTCAGCGAATGGAAGCGGGGGTGGTGTTCTGCCTCTGACAGGATGCCGAAATCCCGTCGTAGGTGCCGCGCCCCGCCAGCCTTTCCCCCATGCCGGTCTCACCGGATCGACGTGTTCCAGGCCGGGGTCGGAATCCAGCTCCACACGGTATGGCAAGAACGGCGGATGCTGGTGAAACTGACACGCGACTGGGGATATGGTCAGCTCCAATGCCCCTCGGCGATCTCGCGGACGATCAGGGCGCGGGCCTTCAGCAACAGGTCATCGCCACAGGTATCGATATGGCCATAGAACCGGGCGCGCGCACCGTACCGGCTCCAGTCGGCATAGTAGCAATATTCGCGGGCATTGAGGCGGAAGGCCCGCAAGTCCTCAGCCCAATGCGGCTTGGGCTCGACGACAACAGTGATACCGTCGCGCGTCTCCTCCCAGGGCAGCGACCGCTCGGCCGGGGGATTTTCGCGGTCGGCCTGAAAGATGAAGTCGATGTCGATATGGTCAGCCATGACGACCTCCATAAAAAATGCCCGGCGCGATGGCCGGGCGAGTTGAAAAACGGTACGGGCGGCCTGCGCCGCCCCGTATGCGGTCATTCCGCAGCGACGAGGTGCAGCCGGTCTTCCTCTTCTTCAGCCGCTGCTTCCTCGTCGTCACCGTCGCCGGCGAGGAAGTCGGGCAAAGCCTCGACCTCGCCATCGGTGTCGGCGGCCGCATCACCATCGAGATCGACCAGGCGAAGCGGTTCGGGCAGCCAGCCGGTATCGGCCAACAGGCGCTCGGCTTCCTTGGCCATGTCGCCCTTCTTCAGATGGTCGATGAGCTGGGCCGCCCGTTCGCCTGCGCCCTCGCGCACCGCCGCGAGGATCTGGGTCTTGGTCACACGACCGAGATAGTTCTCGACCGTGGGCCGCCATCCCGCATCGAGCACCATGTCCATGCCGGTGGCGCGGGCGATCCGGTCGGCTCCGGCAAGGCGGCGATCAAGGCCATGCTGCGAGATACCGGAACCGCTATATGGGTTCGGGCGCTCGTAGAGCGCATTGACGCCGTAGCTGACGCAATGGGCAAGCAGCGCCATGCGGCTCGCCTCGTCAAGCGCGGCGATCCAGTCCCAGAGCGCCGCTTCGTCGGAAGGCAGGTCAGTCTTCCATGCGTCGAACCGCTCACCAATGGCCTTGGCTGAAGGGCTGTCGCTGAGATCCGCGCCCTGCGAAGGGAAGTAACGCTGGCGCACGGAGACCTCCAGGCACCCGGTCGGCGCGGAGAAATAATAGCGCTCCATCACCATACGGTGCAGTAGCGCCGTCATCGCGAAGTGCGGATTATTGGCGAGCGCTTCCTGAAGCGCGACGGTGCGATGGGCGGTCAGCTCGATGACGAGCCGCTCGGGCAGCGGCTTCACGCCATCGTCGTCATCGTCGTCTTCGGTTTCGACCGGCTGGCCGCCGATCGTGACGACGGCGCGCTGCACCTCACCGTCATTTCCGGCGGCGGCAGCGTTTTCGTTCTCGCCGTCCCCGGCATCGGCCACCGGCTCGTCCTCGGGCCGGACATAGCCACGCTCGATGACAGGCTCGCCGTCGCGGTCGATGCTGATGAAGACACCGGCGCGGGCGATCTCGGCAGGATCATAGATGATGGGGCGCTTCTCGAAGCCTTCCAGAGCGGCCTCGATCTCGCCGAGGCGCCGATCGATCTCGTCGGGCAGTTCGTCATGCTCGGAATATTCCGATTCAAGATCGTCGTACTCGTTGCGCAATGCCTCGCGCGCGGCGCGCTCCTCGTCGGTGAGATCGGCGAAGCTGCCGGTGATCTCGCGAAGGCCGTTGTCGTAACCGTAGGGATGGTTGGTATCGACAGCGATCCACTTCCAGCCTTCGGCCGCCACGTCATCGGCAATGGCCTTCAACTTCTCCGAAACCAGGCGGTCGAGAAGCGCAACGTCTTCGAGCCAGCCGCCATCGTCCTCGGAGAAGAGGTCGCGCAGCATCGCGCCGCCGGCCTGCTCATAGGCGTCCACGCCGACGAAGCGCACGCGCTTGTCATCGGTTGGAACGGTGGTCTCGGTCAGGAGCTGGCGGACCTGCCAAGGCTGGACATTGTAGGAGCGCTGGACAGCCTCCCAGACCTGTTCCTGGCGGGCATGGTCGGGATTGACGGTGAATGCCTCCAGCATCGCCAGTGGCATGCCGTTGCGCGCATAGACTTCCAGAAGAGCCGGCGAGACCGAAGCGAGGCGCATACGCTGCGTGATGTAGCGCGGTGTGGTGCGATAGGCGTCGGCGATCTCCTCCTTCGTCATGCCGTCGTCGAACATGCGCTTGAACGCCCGGAACTGGTCGAGCGGATGCAGGCCGAGCCGGAGCATGTTTTCCGCGAGCGAGTCGTCGACGGCCGAGGTCTTGGCGTCGGCCTTCTTGACGAGGCAGGGAACGAGGCCATCGGCGGGAAAGCGTCCGGCCTCGACCAGACGCGCGATCGCCCGGAAGCGCCGACCGCCGGCCGGGGTCTCGAAATCGCCGGTCTCGTTGCCGTCGGCGTCGAGGATGGCGCGGACATTGATGCCCTGCACGATGTCCTCGCGACGGTCGATGTCGTGGGTGAGATCGTCGAGACCGGCCTCGACGTCGGTTTCGCGGACATTGCTGTCCGAGAGGCGGATGCGATTGAAGGGAATGTCACGCGAGCGCGAGAAGACGATCATTGCGGTCGCGGGCTTCTTCGACTTCCTGGCAGCTTTGGCCATGGTGGTTTCTCCGTGACGGGCGGCCGAGACCCTCTCTCGACCTTCCAACCCGTCACGAAATCCCCAACCCCTCTCTCACTCTCGACCAAGCCGCAGGTGCGACGCTACCAGTCGAAGCTCTGCGGGCGCTCCGCATTCACCCGGTATTTCCGGCGCAGCGTGAGGATCGCCGCCTCCTGCCGGTCGATCTTGCGCCGGAGCCGGTCAAGATCCGGCCCCGCGACCGCCATGAGACGATTCAGCACTCGCCGGTATTCCGCTTCGTCGGCGCCTGTCCAGCGGCTCATACGCCGGTGGTAGTGCCGGGATTTCGGGCGCAAACGAATGGTCTCGCCCTCGGCGCGATTGCTCAGTGCGCGTTCGGCAAGCGCGAGATTGCGCCGCGTATCCGCGAGCGCATCCTCCATGCGCGCCAGCAGCGAGCGCAGACGATCAGGAGGC
Organism: Alphaproteobacteria bacterium; assembly: GCA_036678505.1. Taxonomy (GTDB): domain Bacteria; phylum Pseudomonadota; class Alphaproteobacteria; order Rhizobiales; family Rhizobiaceae; genus Mesorhizobium. Next base: position 10,640 of record JAZIHP010000049.1, on the reverse strand, counting down.
ATCATCGCGTGGCCCCCAGTCGTCAGGCGGGTTAGATCTATGCCGGCGGCGGAGGCGCATCAGACGCCCTCTCGCCGCTTACGCACCGCGGCATAGATGATCCGTTCGGCACTTCGGATGCTGCCGGCTTCCCGCGCAGCCTCTGCCCAGACCGAAATCGGAAAGACGCCGGAAAAGAGAATGTCGCGCTCGATACCAAGTCCGAAAGGCAGGCGCACCGAGGCCATCTCCTCGAGCGAGAAATAGCCAAGCTCCGGCTCGCCGAGATCGGCCAGACCAAAGAGGATGTCGCCGTCGGCATCGAGTTCGGTCGCCAGCCAGACGCCAGCGCCAAGCGGGTTGAAGAATTTGACGACCGGCACATGATCTGTGTCGCGCTGGCGGCCATTGGCGAGAAGCTGCGCGCGCAGCTCGTCCGTCAGGAGGATCATGCCGCCCTCCTATCGATGGCGGTCTCGGGCGCGGCTGGCAGCTGCTCGTCGTTCGGCAGGAAGGACAGCAGCCAGTCGGCCGCCTTGCTCGCCTGCGAGGCGGCACGCACGATGGCGCGCGAATCTTCGCGAAGCGCTTCAAGCCACGCCCCGATATAATCCGCGTGACGCACGGTCGGCACAATACCGAGGGCAGCGCAACTGTACGCCGCGATCAGTTCGGCTGTGATTTCTTCGACCGAATAGAGCCTGGTCCCGAACGAGCCGGACAAGTCACGGTTCAGCCGGCTGTGATGGCCACTGGCGTGACCTAACTCGTGCAGCGCCGTGCGGTGCCAGTTGATCGGCTCGAAATACGCCTGCGGCGGCGGGACCATCACATAGTCCTGGGACGGGACGTAGAAGGCCCGGTTGCCGCCGATGCGGAAGTCGACGCCCGTCGCCCTTATCAGCGCCTCGACCCTCGGCTCGATCAGGCCGGGCGGTGGCGGCGGTGCGACCGTCGCGATGTCGTCGGGCAGCCCGTCGCACTGCGCCACGTTGAATACCGTGTACCGCTTCAGAAACGGGATGGCATGGGCCTCGTCGCCAGTCTCGCGGGCACGACGCTTCTCGTCTTCCGGGGTGAAGCGGTCGGCATAGACGACTGTGGTGCCGCGCTCGCCTTTGCGGACATTGCCCCCAAGCGAGAGGGCCTGGCGAAATGTGAGCCAGCCCTGGCAGGGAAAGCCGTGCTCAATGACGGCGCCCCAAAGGATGAGCACGTTGATGCCGCTGTAGGTGCGGGAGGTCGTGGCGTTTTTTGGCAGGCCGAGCGGTGCCTTGGCCGCCGACGTACCCCAGGGCTGCACCCACGGCACGCGACCGGCCTCCAGTTCGGCGATGATTTTGGTGGTGATCTCGTCATAAAGGTTCGCCCGATCCGAGCCGGTGCGAACGCCGCGATCATGTCTGGACATTGCGATTCTCCGCGACGGGCGCCGGAAGCCTCTCTCCCAGCCTTCAACCCGTCACGGCAAACCCGTCCGCACTCTCAACTCTATCGGTGATTGACTTGGGTAAGGGACATAATCGCTATCGGTTGGCCGCTATGAAGGTTGTCGTGATACCCTCCCGCCCTGACTTCGCTGCAAATCGCTACGTCACGCTACGCTATCCGATTTGCCAAAACCGTTTCAAAAACCGTTTCAAGCCGGCATTTTGAAACGGTGTGATTTTGCTAAGTCTTTGAAATAATTGGCGCGCCCGAAAGGATTCGAACCTCTGACCCCCAGATTCGTAGTCTGGTGCTCTATCCAGCTGAGCTACGGGCGCGCATCGGGTTGCCTGAGCGACCCGGCGGCTGGCTTCAGGAGCCGACCGCGAACGTGCCGCTTCACTAACGGCTGATTCCGCGAATTGCAAGCCGGCATTTCAAAGTTTCTTCACATCGCCCACAGCCCCCGCAGGATCGCCGGCTTTCAGCCGCGCCGGCGCCGGTCTTCGCCTGCGCGCCGGAAAGGCAGGGCGCGGTCGGCAATGGTGATGGCAAAGGCGGTGTGTCCGCTTTCGCTCGCCACCAGCTCCAGAGTGCCGCCATGCGCGCGAACCAGTTCGCGCGCGATGGCAAGACCGAGCCCGGTCCCTCCCTGCCGCGCACCGCCGCGGAAAGCGGAAAACAGATTTTCGAGCGCCTTGGGCGGCAGCCCCGGGCCGGTGTCGCTCACCACGATGCGGCAAACGCCGCCCTGCCGTTCAGCGGCCACGGTCAGCCGCCGCACATTGATCCGGTCCGTCTCGGCGGCCATGGCCTGAACCGCATTGCGGGCAAGATTGGTCAGGACACGGAATAGCTGATCCGGATCCGCATCGATCTCGAAATCCGCCGGCACCGCATTGACGAAATCCACGCCGCTGTCGACGCCGGCAATGTCGCGCAGATCCTCCACCAAAGGATGAAGATGCACCAGCCGGCGCGCCGGCGCCGGCTCCTGGGTGCGGCCATAGGCGAGCACGCCCTGCGAATAGGAGACCGCGCGATCCAGCGCCCGCACCAGCCGCGGCGCGAAGGACTGCACCGTCGGATCTTTCGACAGGGCAAGCCGGTCGGAGATGAGCTGGGCCGAAGCCAGCATGTTGCGCATGTCGTGATTGATCTTGGACACGGCAAGGCCGAGATCGGCCAGATGGCGACGCTCGGCCAGCATCTTCTGCAATCTTTCCTGCATGCGGGAGAGCTCATGCTCGGCGAAACCGATCTCGTCGCGGCGCCCGGCCGGGGTGATGATGCGGGCCGGGTCTTCGGGCGCGGCGGAAAAGGCCAGCATGGAACGCGCCAGCCGGCGCATGGGGCGGGCCATGATCCGGTCCATGGCCGCATAGACGAGCACGGCCGCGAACACCGAGATCAGCAGCGACAGCATGGCGACGTTGCGCGCATAGGTGAGCATGGCAGCGCGCAAGGCGGCATCGGGCATGATCAGCTCGAATTCGCGGGCGTCATCGCCCGCCGGCCCGTAGACGCGCAGCATGCGGCCGCCACCGCGAAACAGCGTATCCAGCGCCCCCGCGATCTCTTCGAACAGTCCCATATCCGTCATGCCGATATGGCTGTCGACCTCGGGCGGCATGTCCGCCACCGCCAGAAGGCGCGAAACGCCGTTGTCGCTGACCGCGATCGCCCTTGCGCCGATGGCGGTCAGCACGTCGTCCTGCGCCTCGCGCGAGAGCGCAGCCGGATCGCCCTGCACGAGCACGATGGAGACGGCCGCCGCCGTCGCCAGCCGGTCCTGAAGCCAGCTCATGCGATAGCTGGCGACCGAGGGAAGGAAGATGAAGGTTTCGGCCAGCAAAACGAAGATGACGGTCAAGAGCAGAAGCTTGGCGGACAGGCCACGCGCAAACGGAACCGCATGCCCTGCGGGCGCCGGCATATCCTGCTCCTGAGGCGCGTTCTGCGTCATGGGTCTCCGCGTTCACGGCCCTTAAGCGTGTCGCGATCTTTCGGATCAGCTCCCTGCGCTTCAGGCTGTTATTTTCACGCATGTCGTCGTCCCGAAACCGGTTCCCACTTTCGGGCGACATGCTTCAGGCCGTTGTTTTCATGCATGTCGTTATCCCGAAACCGGTTCCCACTTTCGGGCGACATGCTTTTGTGATTACAGCCTGATCTTAACCGAAGCTGCGGCCGCTGTCTGTGGGCGGCGCGAGGCCTGAAAAGCCTTGCCGGATTGACTCGCTTTCCCCCAATCCATATAAGCCGCTCACGCTCGGGCCTGCACTCCCGGCGCAGCCTTGGCTGCGTGTGCAGGCGGAGCTCAGCTCCTGTCGCATCGATGGCAGAATCAAGAAGGGCCGCACACCGCGGTATTAAATAAATGAAGCGTACCTACCAACCCTCCAAGCTCGTTCGCAAGCGCCGCCACGGCTTCCGTGCACGCATGGCCACCAATGGCGGCCGCGCCGTCATCGCAGCCCGCCGCAACCGTGGCCGCAAGCGGCTGAGCGCCTGACGGAAGCGAGATCGTTGCCCGGCGACTGTAAGCCTTCGGGACCGCAGCCCGGGCGGCTTCTCAAGCGTGCGGAATTTCTGGCCGTGCGGCGTGGTGAAAAACGCCGCGGACGGCTTTTCCTCGTTGAGGTTCTCGATCGTGGCGATACCGACGCGCCACGCGTCGGCTATACCGTCACGAAGAAGGTCGGCAATGCCGTCATACGCAATCGCGTCCGGCGGCGGCTGAGAGAAGCCGTGCGCACCCATGCCGCACATGACATGTCGCGCGGCAATGATTATGTGATCGTCGGCCGCCTGGACGTGCTTGGCGCCCCATTCGACCAACTCAAGGCCGAACTTTCCCGGCGGATCCGCGGATCACGATAGGGTTCATGATGGAACACAATCGCAATTTCTTCATCACCATTGCGCTGTCAGTGCTGATTCTGGTGCTCTGGCAGGTTTTCTATATGAACCCGCGCATCGAGCAGCAGCGCGAGGCGGCTCAGATCGAGCAGACCCGCCAGGAGCAGGCGCAGCAGAGCGCCGACGTGCCCGCGCCCGGCCACACCGCTGGCCAGACCGCCGCAGGTCAGACCTCCCAGACCGCCGCTGGCCAGGGCTCCATTCCCGGCGCCGGCGGCGTCGAGGGCCTGACGGCGCCCGCCGGCCGCGAGCAGGCACTGGCCACCACGGCGCGCGTCAAGATCGAAACGCCGAGCGTCGAAGGTTCGATCAACCTGACCGGCGGCCGGCTCGACGACCTCAAACTCAAGGACTACCGCGAGACGGTCGACAAAAATTCGCCAGAGATCGAGCTGCTCAGTCCGGCGGCGCTGCCCAATGGCTACTATGCCGAGCTCGGTTTCGTCGGCAATGAGGCGACCGGCACGGTGCCCGGCCCGCAGACCGTCTGGACGGCGCAGGAAGGCGCTTCGCTGACGCCGGCAACGCCTGTCACCCTCACCTATGCGAATGAAAAGGGCCTTGTCTTCAAGCGCACCTATTCGATCGACGCCCACTATATGTTCACCGTCTCCGACACCGTGGAAAACAGCGGCGCCAGCGACATTACCCTGTTCAGCTACGGACGCGTCACCCGCTTCGACAAACCGACCACGGCTTCGATCTATGTGCTGCATGAAGGCCTGATCGGCGTTACCGGCACCGAAGGCCTGCAGGAGCACAAATACTCCGCCGTCGAGGACGACAAGCAGTACACGCCCGGCAAGTCCAGCGATGGCTGGCTCGGCATCACCGACAAATACTGGGCGGTAACGCTGGTTCCGACCGCAAAGCAGCCGTTCCAGCCGCGCTTTGCCTATTTCGAAGACGGCCGCCCGCGTTATCAGGCAGATTTCCTCAGCGACGCCATTCCGGTTGCGGCGGGCCAGTCGGCCACGGTCGAATCGCTGGTCTTTGCCGGCGCCAAGGAAGTCGAGACCATCAACGCCTATGAGGAAGAGCGCAGCATCCGCCGCTTCGATCTGCTCATCGACTGGGGCTGGTTCCACTTCATCACCAAGCCGATGTTCTGGCTGATCGACACGCTCTACAAGATGCTCGGCAATTTCGGCCTGGCGATCCTCGCCACCACCGTCGTCGTCAAGCTCCTCTTTTTCCCGCTGGCCAACAAGTCCTATGCCTCGATGGCCAATATGAAGAAGGTGCAGCCGAAGATGACGGAAATCCGCGAAAAATATGCGGATGACCGGATGAAGCAGCAACAGGCGATGATGGAGCTCTACAAGACGGAGAAGATCAATCCGATCGCCGGCTGCTGGCCGGTGCTGATCCAGGTTCCGGTGTTCTTCGCGCTCTACAAGGTGCTCTACATCACCATCGAAATGCGCCATGCGCCGTTCTTCGGCTGGATCCACGATCTGGCGGCGCCCGATCCGACCTCGCTGTTCAACCTGTTCGGCCTGCTGCCCTACGCGGTTCCCGCCATGCTGCATATCGGCATCTGGCCGCTGCTGATGGGCGTGACCATGTTCCTGCAGATGCGCATGAACCCGGCGCCGCCGGACCCGACGCAGGCCATGATCTTCACCTGGATGCCCGTTATCTTCACCTTCATGATGGCCGGCTTCCCGGCGGGCCTGGTGATCTACTGGGCATGGAACAACCTGCTTTCGATCCTTCAGCAGGCGGTGATCATGAAGCGCCAGGGGGTCAGGATCGAGCTGTGGGACAATCTGGCAAGCCTGTTCCGCAAGAAGCCGAAACCGGCGGAATAGACCGGCCCGCCACAAGGAAGATCAGGACCCCGGAAACGGGGTCCTTTCTTTTTGCGCGCCGCGTGTGCGCCTTGCCGTCACTGGAAACGTCGTCCTATACGGGTTAGGTCTATCCTCAGTGCCGCAGAAGCCTTTTACGGTCCGGATGCATCGCAAAGAGCAGATATGAGATTCAGCAAGGACATCGCCGCCCTGTGCCGGGAGCACGGACTTCGCCTGACGGAACCGCGCAAGGTCATCATGCAGGTTCTGGCGGAATCATCGGACCATCCCGACGCGGTGGAACTGCACCGGCGCGTCAGCGAAATCAGCCCCGGCGTCGCCATCGCCACCGTCTATCGCACGCTGTCGCTTCTGGAAGAAAAGGGCGTTCTGGAGAAACACACGTTCGGTGACGGCCGCGCGCGCTTCGAGACTGCCGATCAGGAGCATCACGACCATCTCATCAATGTCGAAACCGGCGATGTGACCGAGTTCCGCTCCGACGAGATCGAGCGGCTCCAGGAAGAGATCGCGCGCCGCCACGGCTTCGAGATCGTCAGCCACAGGCTGGAAATCTATGTGCGGCCCGCAAGGAAGGCGCGCAAGGGGTCCGGCAAGGTCCGCTGACCGGCCTGTCGCGGCCGCTTCGCCACCGAAGCCCGCAACCGTTTGCGGCAAGCCCCACAGTTTTTGCCGCAAACGGCGCTGCGTCGCCGTGCGAGCGGAAAATGCGTAAAAAAAAGGCCGGACCTGAGGGCCCGGCCAAGCATGGAAAGTTAAAACCTTCCAGAGGGGAACGTGCCGGGCGCAATGGGAGGAGAACACCCGACACACAGCCCAGATAGGACTGGCCGGCCGGGGGTTCAAGTCTTTGTCTACCTTTTTTGTAGAATAAATTGCCGCACCTGTGAAATTTCTTCCTTGTTCCGCGCGAAACTCATGCGAGCTCATGCCTTTGGGCACAGTTTCGATGTCTTTTCGCGATGCGACCCGGAATTCAGGATATGTTACGCCCCTGCGGAATGAAGCGGCAAACCGGAATGGGAAGGCAACGGTGCTGGCTCGGCGCTTGTCGCCGAACTGGAACGCCGGATCGCCGCAGCAGGCCACAGTCACGCCCATCCGGAGGTTGCCGCCGGCAACCATCGCGCCCCGCAGCCTTATCTCGCTCGGGGGTATGGGCAGGTCTGGCGCGGTATCGGAACAGACATGGTCCTGCAAACACCGCTTGAAAAAATCGGTTTTGTCAAAAGCGTGTTCATGAGGGTCGGGAGAACACATAGGCGATACCGACCAGCATCAGCAATGCCACCGCCACCATCGGGAGCGGGCCGGGATTGCTGCCCAGCCAGAACAGGAGGAACCCCGCGCTGCTGCCCGCCAGCGACATCATTTTCGCCTTGCGTGGAATGGCACGGCGCAGGCGCCACTCACGAAGCGTGGGACCGAAGCGCGGATGATCGAGGAGCCATAGCTCCAGCCGCCGCGAGGATTTCGCAAAACAGGCGGCAGCCAAAATCAGGAACGGCGTGGTCGGCAGCACCGGCAGGAACGCTCCGACCAACCCCAGCGCAACGAAGAAAAGACCAAGCGCGAGGAACAGGCCGCGCATCGGCGCTGAAATCGCGGGCGGCTCGCTGCCCTGCGTCTCGTCCGGCACTCTGCCGTCGTGCTCGGCCCCGGCAGGAGAAGATGATTTGTCGTCGGCGTGGGTTGCAACGGGCAATGTCATTGGTTGCGTCCTGCGGTCGTCCCTGCACCGCTTTTCCACCCTGCCGTGGATGGAGCATGCGAGCAGGTGCGTTCGGACCGAACATCGGGCAGGAACGCCCTGCAATCAAGTGGACAAATCAGCTCAAGATTGCAACCGGCCTCCATCCTTCACCGGACAGGGCCAATAGTCTGCTTCCCTGCAATTCTGGCGACGGCTTCCCGCCACAGCCTTTGAAGCATGTAACGTTCAGCCGGCGGGGCGCTCGTCGGCGATGACCTTGCCATCGTTCGGCAGGCTGTCGGGCGGCACGATTTCCACCCTGCCCTTCATCTTCGTTGACGCCTGGAGGGCCTGTTCGAGGATTGCCGACAGTTCTGTGGCCGCCGTCGCGACTTCCGCCTTGAGCACCATCTGGTCCTGCTCGGCTTCGCGCGTCACCACCAGGCGAAGCCTTCCGAGCTCCGGATATCTTTTCGCGATTGCGGCGATCTGCGCCGGATCGACGAACATGCCCTTGATCTTGGTGCGCTGGTCGGCCCGGCCCATCCATCCCGCCAGCCGCCGGTTGGTGCGCCCGCACGGGTTGGCGCCCGGCACGATGCGGGAAAGATCCCCGGTGCCGAAACGCAAAAGCGGATACTCGGCGCTGAGCCGCGTCACCACCACCTCCCCCACCTCGCCTTCGGCCACGGCCTCGCCGGTGCCGGGGCGCACGATCTCCACGATCAGCCCTTCGTTGACGACGAGGCCGGCGCGCGCGGAGGTTTCATAGGCGATGACGCCGAGCTCGGCGCTGGCATAGGCCTGATAGGCATCGACGCCCCGCTCCGCCACCTCCTGCTGGAGGGACGGCGGAAAGGCCGCTCCCGAAACCAGAGCCCGCCTTATCGGATTTTCAACGCCGGCCTCGGCGATCCTGTCGAGCAGAATCTTCAGGAAATCGGGCGTGCCGACATAGCCCGAGGGCCGCAATGCCGCGATCGCCTCGACCTGCTGTTCGGTATTGCCGACGCCAGCGGGAATGACGGCGCAGCCCAGCGCATGGGCGCCGGATTCCATGATGTAGCCGCCCGGCGTGAGATGATAGCTGAACGCGTTGTGGACGATGTCCTGGCTGCGAATGCCTGCCGCGAACAAAGCGCGCGCCGAGCCCCACCAATCCTTGCCGTGACCTTCGGGATCGAAGATCGGGCCCGGCGAAACCAGCAACCGCTTCAGCCTGCCGGCGGCAACCGAGGTCAGCCCGGCAAAAGGCGGCGCCTTGGCCTGCAAAGCCACAAGATCGCCCTTGCGGATCACCGGAACGTCTTGCAGCGCCTCGCGGCCCGCGATCGCCTCGATGGACAGGCCATCCAGTTGCCGGCTCAGGGCGGGCGTCGTCTCGACAGCGTCGGCCAGCAGTGCGCGCAACGCTGCGAAGAGGGCTTTCTCCCGGATTTCCGGAGCCCGGGTTTCCTCGGCATCGAAATAAGCAGGCATGGGAGACATCGCCTTTCTGACGGCTTTTCTGACAGGGCCTGTAAAACCGGGCCCCGTGCGACGGGCATCGTTTGCTCAGCTCAGCCAGCGCTTGCGGCGCTTGTAGCTCTTGACGTCGCGGAACGACTTGCGCCCCTCGCCGCCAATGCCGAGGTAGAATTCCTTGACGTCTTCATTGTCGCGCAACGCATCGGCAGCGCCATCCATGACGATGCGCCCGGTTTCCAGAATGTAGCCATAGGTCGCGTATTTCAGCGCCATGCCGGTGTTCTGCTCGGCAACGAGAAACGACACATCCTGATTTGTGTTGAGGTCCTTCACGATCTCGAAGATTTCATCGACCACTTGCGGGGCAAGACCCATCGACGGCTCGTCGAGCAGGATCATCCTGGGCCGGCTCATCATGGCGCGGCCGATAGCGCACATCTGCTGCTCGCCGCCGGAGGTGTAGCCGGCCATGGAATTGCGCCGCTGCTTCAGGCGGGGAAAATAGTTGTAGATCATCTCCAGATCGTCGCGCACGGCGGCACGGCCATCGCGGCGGGTGAAGGCGCCGGTCAGCAGGTTTTCCTCGATGCTGAGATGGCCGAAGCAGTGGCGGCCCTCCATCACCTGAATGCAGCCGCGCCGCACCAGTTCGTTGGGGCTGAGCCTGTCGACGCGCTCGCCGTCGAATTCGATCGAGCCCTTGGTAACCTCGCCGCGCTCGGAATGGAGCAGGTTGGAGATGGCCTTGAGCGTGGTCGTCTTGCCGGCGCCGTTGGCGCCCAGAATGGCGACGATGCCGCCTTTCGGCACGGTCAGCGACACGCCCTTCAGAACAAGGATGACGTGATCGTAGATGACCTCGATATTGTTGACCGACAGGATCGGCGGCGCCGGATCCGGCGAGCGGGAAACAGGGTCGGCAGTGGCAGGTTCAGACATGGGGCAGCTCCGGATTGAGGCCCTTCCCCCGGCAGGCGGGGCCGGCTGGCGGGGGAAGGGAAGCTGGCGAAAGCACGAGCCTTACGAGGCGTCGCATTCCTCGGTGCGCTCCGGCCACGGCGCGTTCTTTTCCGCATAGGACTTCGCATCCTCATCGAGCAGCGGAACCACCTTGTCGTTCATCGGTGCGATATAATCGGTCACCTTCTCGAAGGCGGCGCCGTTCCAGCTCTGGATGAAGTTCGACTGATGGCCGTTATGGTCGGTGCAGGAGAGTTTTAGCGGCTGCGTGAAACCCTCAAGTCCGATCTCCTTGAGGCGCGCCTCGTCGATGTCGAGGTTCTCCAGACCGCGGCGCACATCCTCGCCGGTCACGACCTTGTTGCCGGTCACCA
>JAZIHP010000048.1:0-27808 GCA_036678505.1 Alphaproteobacteria bacterium | reverse complement strand
CAACCACCTGATCGAACTGATCCAGTATGAACCCGCCACCGGCCCCGCCGCTGGCAAGGTGCTGGCCGAGCCGGTGCTGATCGTGCCGGCGTGGATCATGAAATACTACATTCTCGACCTGTCGCCGCACAATTCGCTGGTGCGCTATCTGGTGGAGAAGGGACACACGGTATTCTGCATCTCCTGGCGCAATCCGACCGCCGACGACCGCGACCTGACCATGGACGATTATCGCAAGCTGGGCGTGATGGCCGCGCTCGATGCGATCAATGCGATCGTGCCTGACCGGAAGGTCCACGCCACCGGCTATTGCCTCGGCGGCACGCTTCTGTCGATCGCGGCCGCGGCGATGGCGCAGCACCAAGATGAGCGCCTCGCCTCGCTGACATTGTTTGCCGCGCAAACCGATTTCGGGGAGCCCGGCGAGCTGGCGCTGTTCATCGACCACAGCCAGCTGCATTTCCTTGAAAGCATGATGTGGAACCGTGGCTATCTGTCCGCCGACCAGATGGCCGGCGCGTTCCAGCTTCTGCGTTCCAACGATCTGGTCTGGTCGCGCATCGTGCGCGATTACATGCTGGGCGAGCGCGCGGCCATGAACGATCTCATGGCGTGGAACGCGGACCCTACCCGCATGCCCTACAGGATGCACGCCGAATATCTGAAGCGGCTTTATCTCGACAACGAACTGGCCACGGCGCGCTTCATGGTCGAGGGCCGCCCCGCCGCCATACAGAACGTGCGCGTTCCGATGTTCGTCGTTGCCACCGAGCGGGATCATGTGGCGCCATGGCAATCCGTCTACAAGATCCACCAGCTCAGCGATGGCGATCTCGTCTTCATATTGACCAGCGGCGGGCACAATGCCGGCATCGTCAGTGAACCGGGTCACAAGGGGCGCCGCTACCGCATCGCCGAGCGGCGCCAGCACGACCCCTATCTCGATCCGCAGGAATGGGTCGCGGCAGCTTCGCCAAGAGACGGCTCCTGGTGGCCCGAATGGTCGGACTGGCTGCTCACCCATTCGACCAGGGCGCGGGTCGCTCCGCCCGCGACGGGTGCTGCCGGCAAGGGGTATGCGCCTCTCGAAGACGCCCCCGGAACCTATGTGTTTCAGCGATAGGATCATCATGCAGACCCAGCTCTTGACCAACCGGACCTTCGATCAGTTGCAGATCGGCGACAGCGCCTCCATCGTGCGGCCGGTTGGACGCGACGATATCGAATTGTTTGCGGCGGTTTCAGGCGATGTGAACCCCGCGCATCTCGACGCCGCCTTCGCTTCCACCGATCTGTTCGGCCATATCGTTGCCCATGGCATGTGGACCGGCGCTTTGGTGTCCGCCATACTCGGCACCAGACTGCCCGGTCCCGGCACGGTTTATCTGGGGCAGGAATTTCGTTTCCTGAAGCCGGTCGCTCCCGGCGATACGGTCACGGCCACGGTGAAGGTGACGGAAAAGCGCGCCGAAAATAATATCGTTCTGCTCGACACCGTCTGCACCAATCAGAAAGGCGAGGAAGTGCTGTGCGGGGTCGCGACGGTGATCGCTCCGGCGCATCCGGTGGAGTGGCCGGCGGCACGGCTGCCCGATATTTCGCTGCGGCGACACGACCGTTACGAAGCCTTTATCCGGGAAGCGCGAAGCCTCCCCGCGGTTCGCGCGGCCATCGTGCATCCCTGCTCCACGGCAGCTATCCTCGGTGCTGTGGAAGTGCGCGACGAAGGGCTGTTCGAGCCGCTTCTGATCGGCCCGGAGGCGAAGATCAGGGCGGCGGCGCAGGCCGCAGGCGTCGATCTTGCCGGAATGACGATCGAAGCCGTCGAGCACAGCCATGCCGCCGCCGCGCGGGCCGTCGAACTGGCGGCGGCGGGCAAGGTTTCCGTGTTGGTCAAGGGCAGCCTGCATTCCGATGAATTGCTGGGCGCTGTGGTGGCAAAGGATTCCGGCCTGCGCACCGAGCGGCGCATCAGCCACGCCTATGGCATGGATGTGCCCGCCTATTCCAAGCCGATCATCATCACCGACGCGGCCATCAACATCCAGCCGACGCTCGACCAGAAGCGCGACATCTGCCAGAATGCGATCGACCTTTTGAAGATATTGGGCGTCGCGACGCCGCGCGTCGCGGTGCTTGCCGCGGTGGAGACGGTCAATCCCAAAATGCCGGCCACGCTCGATGCCGCCGCTCTCGCGGTGATGGCCGCGCGTGGCCAGATCACCGGCGGAAAGGTCGATGGGCCGCTGGCTTTCGACAATGCGGTGAGCATGGATGCCGCCAGGATGAAGGGCATCGTCTCCGATGTCGCCGGCCAGGCCGATATATTGCTCACTCCCGATCTGGAATCGGGCAACATGCTTGCCAAGCAGCTCATCCACTTTGCCGGCGCCACGGCAGCCGGGCTGGTGCTGGGCGCTCGCGTGCCGATCGTGCTGACCAGCCGCTCCGATCCGCTCAGCGCCCGTATCGCTTCCGCCGCCCTCGCCCGGCTCGTCGCCGCCGGGAAATCGCTTGCGCAAAAGTTGCCGGCATGAGTGAAAAAATGCTGGTCACCTTCAATGCCGGTTCCTCGACGATAAAGATCGGCCTGTTTTCACTTGAGGGCGGCGTTGCCCGGCGGATCGGCAAGGGCATGATCGATTTCCACCGGACGCCGCTCCGTTTCCAGCTTTCGGAAGGACCGGACCGGTTCGACGTGGAGCTGGAAGCCCGGCCCGGTGAGGAGCTCGATGCCGTTCTCGGCGAGGCCTTCGAGCGGCTGTCATGGCATTATGACCTCGACGATGTCGTGGCTGTCGGCCATCGCGTCGTCCATGGCGGCGACCTGTTCGACGGGCCGGTGGTGGTCGACGACGAGAGCCTGGCCGGGATCGGAAAGCTGGTCGAACTGGCGCCGCTGCACCAGCCGCAGGCACTGAGGCTGATCCACGCTATAGCGCGTTTGCGGCCGGGCATCCGGCAGACGGCTTCGTTCGATACGGCCTTTCATCGCACCAATGAGGAAATCGTGCGGCGTTTCGCCTTGCCGCGAGCGCTGTATGACGACGGCATCAAGCGCTACGGCTTCCACGGCCTGTCATACAAGTTCATCGCCGGTGAACTGGCCCGCCGCAATGGCGCCGTCGCTTCCGGCAAGGTCGTGGTCGCGCATCTGGGTTCCGGCGCCAGCCTCTGCGGCCTGGAAAACGGCGCCAGCCGCGACACCAGCATGGGCTTTTCCACCCTGGACGGCATCCCCATGGCGACGCGTTGCGGGGCGCTGGACGCGGGTGTTCTGCTGTATCTTCTGGGCGCCGGCGGGCGCAAGCCCGGGGAGATCGAGGACATGCTCTACAACAGGTCCGGCCTTCTCGGCCTTTCAGGCATCAGCGCCGACAGCCGCGTGCTGCTGGAAAGCGACCGGGCGGAAGCACGCGAGGCGATCGACGTGTTCACCCTTCGCATCGCCGGCGAGATGGCGAGGCTTGCCGCCACGCTTGGCGGGCTGGACGCCATCGTCTTCACCGCCGGCGTGGGCGAGCACCAGCCGGCCGTGCGCGCCGATGTGTGCGCGCGTCTGCAATGGCTGGGAGTAGCGATCGACCCGGAAGCGAACCTGGCCAACGCATCGATAATCAGCGGTGCGCAGAGCCGCGTATCCGTCTTCGTCATTCCCACGGACGAGGAACAGGTGATCGCCGACGAAGCTCTCTCCGCCGTCGACGGGTAGAGGTCCGTGTCTTCCTGAAGCCGGCCGGAAAATGAGGCCGGCTTTCCGGTTTCGAAGCCGTGCCGCCCCCGACCATGGGGCCCGAGGACCATGAAATGTCCGGGGCGGCATCTGAGCGTAGAGAACGAAGCCGCCTCGCCGCCTGCTCCGCCATCAATGGCCGGACAGCTTTGCCCGGACGAAGATCGCCGGCGAATTCTCGGGCCTTAGAGCATGTCGCCCGAAAGTGGGAACCGGGGCAACGACATGCGTGAAAACAACAGCTTGAAGCGCAGGGAGCTGATCTGAACGATCACGACACGCTTCAAAAGTTGGGGGATGCCGGCTTGTCAGCCGACAAAATCGAAATAAAGAGCTTTTATTTCAAAGACATATGAATTTTTATGGTCCGCGGGGGGTGCGATTTAGCTGGGGGCGCGAATGGATTCAGCCCGGGGTGCTCTTGCCGGCAAACCCGAATCGGGCATAATCACGGTTGTTTAGAGAAACATCTCTAAAAATCGTTATTAGGAAATGCAGCCCGAATGAACGTGAGTTCACCGAAACCCGCCAGAGAGCCGTTGCATTTCGAGAAGCACATTCTCGAACAGGGCGACCAGATTTCGCAGAAGCTGCATCTTCTGAGCCTCCAGCGGTTCCCGCCGCTCGCCCGGAAGGACCTGCGCTCGTTCACCCTGGCCGAGGTCGCGAACTATCTGGGTGTTTCCCAGAGCCATCTGAAGAAGCTGCATCTGGAAGGCAAGGGTCCGGTTCCCGAAACGTCGTCCACGGGGCGTCGTTCCTATACCGCACAGCAGATGCTGGAGCTGCGGCAATATCTCGATCAGCATGGACGCTCCGAAGCGCGCAGATATGTTCCGCAGCGCCGGTCCGGAGAAAGGTTGCAGGTTCTGGCGGTCGTCAATTTCAAGGGTGGCTCCGGCAAGACGACGACCGCAGCGCATCTGGCGCAATATCTGGCGCTGACCGGCCACCGTGTGCTGGCGGTCGATCTCGATCCGCAGGCATCGCTGTCTTCGCTGCATGGCTTCCAGCCGGAGCTCGACAGGATCAAGTCGCTCTACGACGCCATCCGCTATGACGATGAGCGGGTTCCTCTCGCCGACATCATCCATCCGACCAATTTTCCGGGTCTGGACATCGTGCCTGCAAATCTCGAATTGCAGGAATTCGAATATGACACGCCGCTGGCGATGGCCGACCGCAGTTCCAATGCCGGCAAGGCTTTCTTCACGCGTATCGCCCGATCCCTGGAGGAGGTGGAGAGCCGTTACGATGTGGTGGTCGTCGATTGTCCGCCGCATCTCGGCTATCTGACGATTGCCGCCCTGACGGCCGCGACCTCGGTGCTGATCACCATTCATCCCCAGATGCTGGACGTGATGTCGATGGGCCAGTTCCTGCTGATGCTGGGCAATATTCTGGAGCCGATCCGCAGCGCCGGCGCGGAAGTCAATCTGGAATGGTATCGCTATCTGATCACGCGCTACGAGCCGATGGACCAGCCGCAGGCGCAGATGGTGGCTTTCCTGCAAACGCTGTTCGGCGAGTTCATCCTCAAGAACCAGATGCTCAAATCCACCGCCATATCCGATGCGGGCATCACCAAGCAGACATTGTACGAGGTGGAAAAGAACACCATGACGCGCTCGACCTATGAGCGGGCGATGGAATCTCTGGATGGCGTGAATGCGGAAATAGCCGGCCTTATCCACGAAGCATGGGGGAGGTGATCTTGTCAGCCGACAAAATCATGTGTTCGCCATTATGTTTCAATTACTTAAACAATGCCGCCCGAAAGCGGGAACCGTTTCGGGACGACGACATGCGTCAAAGCAAGAGCCTAAAGCGCAGGAAGCCGATCTGAAAGATCGCGATGCGCTTTAAGCGATAACAGGAGAGGTCGAATGGCCCGTAAGAACCTGCTGTCAGGGCTTATGGAGACGAACGAGGAAGGGCAGGGCGCCGCGAGTGCGCCAGCCTACCCGATGCGTGGCGCCTCCAGATCCATGATCCGCTCGGTCAGCGAACTGGCGCGGCAGGCGGACGCCTATCTTGAGGGCGAGCAGGTGGTCGATCTCGATCCGGAAGCGATCGACGGCTCCTTCGTTGCCGATCGCCTGTCCGAGGATCAGGAACATCATCAGGAACTTCTCGACGCCATCAGGGAGAATGGCCAGAATTCCCCGATACTGGTGCGCCCGCATCCCGAACGGGAGGGGCGCTACATGATCGTGTTCGGCCACCGGCGCGTCAGGGTGGCGAAAGAACTCGGCCGCAAGGTCCGGGCGGTCGTCAAGGCGATCGATGACAAAGCCCATGTCATCGCCCAGGGGCAGGAGAATTCAGCCCGGGCGAATTTGAGCTTCATCGAAAAGGCGGCTTTCGCGAAGCGTCTTGAGAATCTTGGCTATAGCCGCGACGTCATCTGTTCGGCCCTTGCCGCGAATGAAGCGGCGGTGTCGAAGATGATCACGGCGGCGACCCGCATTCCTGAAGATATCGTCAGGGCGATCGGGCCGGCCCCGGCAATCGGGCGCGAGAGATGGGTGGAGTTGTCCTTGCTGGTGCCGCGCAGGCCGGAGATGGCCGGCTCTGTCGCTTCAGCGCCTGAGTTCGGTCAGCTCGACAGCAACGCCCGTTTCGAGGCTTTGCATGAGGCTTTGGCTGCCGGAGGCAAGCCGGTGCGCAAGGCTGTCACCCGATCTTCGGCTGTCGTCAGGTCTTCGGCTGCCATCTGGTCGCCGGAAGACAGGTCGGTCAGCGTGCGTCTGAAGAAGACGGGGAAGACGGCAACCCTTGCGCTTGGAGCAACCGACGGACCCAGGTTCGCCGAGTGGATATCGGGCAATCTGGGCAGCCTTTACGAGGCTTTCAGGAAATCGGAGAAAACCGAACAGGAGCGTTGAAACCGCAAAAGAAAAAGGCCCCCGAACGACTGTCGTCGCGGAAGCCCTTCTCGTATCTGGACAATCCGAGAATCGCATTTCCGTGAATCTGTGTCAAGCGTTGAAACGTCGTTTTGACGGGCGGGATTCTTTTGCCTGATTGAAGGTGGAAGGACATGCAGACGCATATTGCAACGACGCCCTTCGGGCGGCGGCCGATGTCGCTCGCCATGCTGGCGGCGCAGCAGGACGCAGCCGCTATCCCCGAGGGAATGGCGGCGGACAAATGGCAGGTCTACAGGGATCTGTGCGAAGGAAAGACCATTATTGGCGTGGGCGACCGCGCGCTCGCCATCCTGGCGGCCTTGCTGTCGTTTTATCCGCATGAGGATTTGTCGGAGGAGCATGGGCTTGTCGTGTTCCCGTCAAACCGGCAGCTCGCCTTGCGGGCCCACGGCATGTCGGAGGTAACGCTGCGGCGTCATCTGGCAGCCCTTGTGGATGGCGGGGTGATCGTTCGCCGCGACAGCCCCAATGGCAAGCGCTATGCGCGCAGGAACGGGGAAGGGGAGCCGGGCGAAGCCTTTGGCTTTTCGCTCGCGCCATTGCTTGCGCGGGCAGGGGAGTTCGCGGCGGCGGCCGAGCGGGTTCGCGCTGAGGCTCAGGCGCTGAAGCTGATGCGCGAGCGCATTACCCTGCATCGCCGCGATATCGGCAAGCTGATCGAGGCGGCCGTGGAGGAGGGGGCTTCAGGAGACTGGACGAGCCTGTGGCAGCGTTTTCGCCTCGTCGTCGAGGCGATCCCCAGACGCGCGTCCCTTGCGGATCTCCAACCCATTGTCGGAAATCTGGCGCTGATCCGTGATGAGATCGACAAGTTGCTGGAAACACACATGAATACCGAATTTATGAACGGCAATGACCGACAAAATGAACGGCAGCAATCTGATTCAAACACAAACGATCATTCTGAACTTGAACCTGCTTTAGAAAAACCAGGGGTCGCCGCCGAGACAGCCTCTCGGATTTTCGATCTGCCAAAAGCCTATCCGCTGGCGCTGGTGCTGCGCGCATGTCCGGATATTCGCGATTATGCCGCCGACGGCATCGAAAGCTGGCGCGATTTCATGGCGACAGCGGCACAGGTGCGCGGCTATCTGGGCATATCGCCATCAGCCTATGCCGATGCGCTGGAGGTGATGGGGCAGGAAAGCGCGGCCATCGTCATTGCCTGCATTCTCCAGCGATCGCAGCACATCCATTCCGCCGGCGGCTATCTGCGGGCTCTTACCGAAAAGGCAGGCAATGGCAATTTCTCCGTTGGCCCGATGCTGATGGCGGCTCTGAAAACGAGCGGGTCTCGGGCCGCGATGACGGCATGATGAAATCGGCTTTGGCGGGGGAGGGGAGGATTGCAGCCGGAGCGGGCCGCGATCTTTCCGACTGATCGGGTGGGCTGGCCAGCGCTTTCTAAAGCATGTCGCCTGAAAGTGGGAACCGGTTTCGGGCGACATGCGTAAAAACAAGAACTTGAAGCGCAGGGAGGAAGCTGAAAGATCGCGACACGCTTTAAAAAAACGCTGGCTGACAGTAGGTGGCGCTGCTTGCTGAAGCGGGATTCGGTTGGAATGATCAGACGCGCTTCCGTCACAAGCCGGGTCGTCGAAACCTTGCGGCTGCAACAGGATTTTACGACACCGTGTGGTCCCGAAGAGCGGCCACCACCTCCTTGAGGCCGCGCAAGGCTTCCTGAACTTCGCTTCGCGCTTCTGCCGCTTCCGGATAAAAGGCGTAGGCCGGATAGGTGAACCGGGGCGCACTCTCGACGAGTTCCAGTGCGCCCGATTCAATGTGAGGCGCGACGGCCCTCTTTCTGAAATATCCCATGCCGCCTGCGCGAAGGATGTAGCCCAGTCCAAGAGGACCCAGTCCGACCATGAGGTCCGGCTCTGCGGAGGACGCGTTCCTGAAGCCTTGCTGCGCGATGATGCTGGCGCCCCAGTCGACATGGACGTAATCCGGCGGCTGATCCCCGTTGGGCGTGCGCACCAGCACCAGCTGTTCCTCCTCGATCAGTTCGACCCTGAAACCGGGCAGCAGTTTCGGAGCATACAGAATCGCCAGATCCAGGGCGCCGGTACGCAATTGTTCCAGCAACTGGTCGGGCACGCCGACATGGGCATGTATCGCGATCTGCGGCTGCTCGCGTTTCATCCACACCAGCCAGTCGAGCAAAAGCGGATCCCACAGGCTGAATTCGCCGCCGAGGGCCACCGTGCCGGTGCGGCCGGTCGGAATGGTCAGCTGCTGCCGCGCGCGTTCCCAGACCTGCACCATGGATTGCGCGAAGCGCTCGAACTCGCGTCCGGCGGGAGTCAGCGATGCCCCGTTGCGATTGCGCACGAACAATTTCCGGCCGAGCTCCCCTTCAAGGGTGCGGATTCGTGCGCTCACCGTCGTCTGGGTCACATGGAGGCGTTCCGCAGCCTTCAGAAAGCTGCCGGTGTGGATGATCTCCAGAAAAGTCCTCGCACGGTCGATGTCCATCGACACACCATTTTCAATGCAATTAATTTGCACTCATACCGCATTTAATTCCGTTTGCCTTCCGGTTTTCGGAGGCGCACGCTTGACGGCGACAATCAGCCAAGGTGCCGACGATGACCAGGGTTCCCCGGAACGAGGCAGCGGAAGGCGAAACCGCCGAATATGCGTCACCGCCATGCTTCATGCATGAACTGGATCTTGAGTTCCGCGCGGCGCCGCTTCGTTCCGATGCCTGGACCGATGTCATGCGCTGGCGCAGGGCCGAGCGTGAACGGCTGATCGCGGAGCGCATGGCGCTGGAACAGGAGCAGCGTCATGCGCGCGCGCTTCGCATCGCAAGCGGGCTCGACGCCGTGATCGGCAGAGTTCAGGGACGTATCGTGGGCATCTACTGGCCTTTCAGGGGCGAACCGGATCTGCGCAACTGGGGCATCGGGATTATCAGGCGCGGCGGCCAGCTGGCGCTGCCCGTCGTCATCCAGAAGGGATGGCCGCTGGAATATCGCATATGGGCGCCAGGCCATCCGCTCGCGCGCGGGGTATGGAACATTCTGGCGCCGGCCCGCGGCCCGGCCGTTCTGCCTGACGTCGTCATAGCGCCCCTCGTCGGGTTTGACGACGCGAGATATCGTCTGGGCTATGGTGGCGGTTTCTTCGATCGCACGCTGGCGGCCATGCCCCGCAAGCCCCTGACGATCGGTGTCGGTTACGCCCTGGGCAGGGTAAAGACGATTTATCCGCAATCGCATGACATTCCGATGGACATGATCGTCACCGGCTGAGCGCGTAATGCCGGGGGAGGGGGATCTGGTCCCGACTACGGCTGCTTCTGAAGCGCATGTCGGAGATGACGGGAAGGAAAAAACACATGTCGGACATCGCTCAGGACGGATCAGCTCCCAGCCGGAGTTTTGTCACAAGATGGCTTTTCTCAACCAACCACAAGGACATCGGCACGCTCTATCTGATCCTGTCGATGCTGTGCGGCATTCTGGGCACCGGTCTTTCGGTTGCCCTGCGTATGGAGCTTCAGGAACCGGGGCTTCAGATTTTCGCCGATCCCGGTCTCTATAACGTCATCGTCACGGCCCACGGGCTGGTGATGATCTTCTTCGTCATCATGCCGGCGCTGATCGGCGGGTTCGGCAACTGGTTCATCCCGATCATGATCGGCGCGCCGGACATGGCCTTTCCCCGCATGAACAACATCTCGTTCTGGCTGCTGGTGGCCTCGCTGATCCTGTTCGGGATTTCGCTGTTCGTGCCGGGCGCAGCCGGAATGTTCGGTCATGGCGGCGGCTGGACGATGTATCCGCCCTTCTCGGGCGCCACCGGACAACCGGGGCCGGCGGTCGATCTCGTTATCCTTTCGATCCACCTCTCGGGCGCATCCTCCATTCTCGGTGCAATTAATTTCATCACCACTATTTTCAACATGCGCGCCCCCGGCATGAAGCTGCACCGCATGCCGCTGTTCGCCTGGGCCATGCTGGTCACAGCTTTCATGCTGCTGCTGTCGCTGCCGGTTCTGGCGGGGGCGATCACCATGGTGCTTACCGACCGCAATTTCGATACCACCTTCTTCGTACCCGCCGGCGGCGGCGATCCGGTCCTCTACCAGCATCTGTTCTGGTTCTTCGGGCATCCGGAAGTGTACATCATGATCCTGCCGGGCTTCGGTATCGTCAGCCATGTGATCTCCACTTTTTCCCGGAAGCCGATCTTCGGTTACATGGGC
Source organism: Alphaproteobacteria bacterium (assembly GCA_036678505.1). Taxonomy (GTDB): domain Bacteria; phylum Pseudomonadota; class Alphaproteobacteria; order Rhizobiales; family Rhizobiaceae; genus Mesorhizobium. The sequence goes on along the minus strand of JAZIHP010000048.1, from coordinate 16,923 downwards.
ATGGCCTATGCCATGGTCGCCATCGGCGTGATCGGCTTCGTCGTATGGGCGCACCACATGTTCACGACCGGCATCTCGATGGAATCGCAGCGCTATTTCGCTTTCGCCTCGATGGTCATCGCCGTGCCCACCGGCATCAAGGTCTTCTCGTGGCTGGCAACGATGTGGGGCGGGTCAATCACCTTCAAGGTGCCCATGCTGTGGGCGATGGGTTTCGTGCTGCTCTTCACCATCGGCGGCGTCACGGGTGTCCAGCTTGCAAATCCCGGCCTCGACCGCGTGCTGCACGACACCTATTACGTGGTGGCCCACTTTCACTACGTGCTGTCGCTGGGGGCTGCCTTCGCCATCTTCGCCGGGTTCTACTACTGGTTCCCGAAGATGACAGGCTACATGATGAGCGAGGCGCTGGGACGGCTGCATTTCTGGCTGACGTTCATCGGCGTCAACCTCGTCTTCTTCCCGCAGCATTTTCTCGGCCTGGCCGGCATGCCGCGCCGCTATGCCGACTATCCGGACGCCATGGCGGGGTGGAACTTCATTTCCTCGGTCGGCTCCTACATCTCGGCTGCCGGGCTGGCGGTGTTTTTTGTCGCAGTGGCGGAAGCATTCATGCGCAAGCGTGTAGCTTCAAACAACCCATGGGGCGACGGCGCGACCACTTTGGAATGGACCTTGTCCTCGCCACCCCCCTATCATCAGTTCAGCTCTTTGCCACGAATAACCTGACAAGATCGACACGAACGAAAAATGGATCTGCTGATTTCGCCGCATCGTCTGGTCATCGATAACTCAATGCGGAAATTTCTTCAAAGCTACCCGATATGAGGCCAAGTAAATGCGACACATTTTAGAGCCGTTCATGGGTTCAGGGTATCGCTGAACGGCTCCAAGTCTTTGTTTGTCGCCTTCTCGGGGCTGTTCACATAGACCGGCCCGTGCGGGTTCAGGTACGTATATGAACAGCATTTGAGTCAAGGCAGCTTTTCCAGGATGCGGCGGAGCGCGGTTGCATCCTCAGCGCCCAGATGCCTGGTCCATGTCTTCTCGATCGCCTTGAAGATGCGCTGGACTTCGACTTGCGCCGCTTCGCCGCGTTCGGTCAGGGCAAGGATGCGCGCGCGCTGATCTTGCGGGTCGGGGATCGACGTGATGTAGCCGTTCTTCTCCAGCTGGGCGATCTGCTGGCTCACCGCCTGTTTGCTGACCCCGCAGGAGCCGACGAACTGGCTTGCGCGCCGCGGCCCGTCGTGGAGGAAACGCAGCACGTTGGCCGCGTGCGCGAGGGAGAGATCGGCGAAGTCCGACGCGGCGATGCGCTCCTCGAATTCCGCGACAAAAAGCATCTCGGCATGACGCAGCACCGAAGACAGCGGGCGCCTGCCATACACGCTTGAGGGCTTCTGTTCATCAACCATGGGCGTCACACTAGTCAATGACTTGACTTCATGTCAAGGCCGGCATATATTGTCAACAACTTGACTATCAAGACATAGCCGAACAGTTCCTCAATCGTCACGAGAGATCCGGAGAAATCCATGACCATCACCTCGCCAGCAGAGACCGGCTTGACCGATCAGGGCACAGCCCTGTCGAGACCGATGTCCGCAACGTTCCTTCTGATCACCGTGCTCGTCGTTGCCGCGTCGCTTCGAGCAGCGATCACCTCCGTCGGTCCGGTTCTCGGTCTGATCGCCACCGACACCCATCACAGCAAATCGTTGCTCGGCCTTTTGGGGGCGATTCCACTCGCCGCGTTCGCGATCGTCTCGCCTTTGGTGCACGTCCTCGTCAGGCGGTTCGGCACTGAACGTGCGGTCCTGCTTGCGCTGGTCGTGCTGACCGGCGCCACGGTGCTGCGATCCCTTCCCGGCTGGGACGGCTGGCTGTGGATCGGAACGGCGATCATCGGCGCCGCGATCGCCGTCGGCAACGTGCTGCTCCCCACGATCGTGAAGCGCGACTTCCCCACTCGCGTCGCCGCCGCCACCGGCGCCTATGTTTCGGTGCTCAGCGGGTTCGCCGCGCTTGCCTCCGGGTTCGCACTCCCTCTCGGCAACCAGTTCGGCTGGCGGGTTGCGATCGGTGCCGGCGCGGTCCTCTCGCTGATCGGCGCGATCGTCTGGCTGCCCCGCCTGCGGCGCCAGGTCACGGTGGAGACCGTTGCCGAGCCGCCTTCGCCGGGGTCCATGTGGCGGGCATCCGTCGCGTGGTGGGTGGCCATGTTCTTCGCGGCCCAGATGGCGAATTTCTACCTGCTGATCACCTGGTTGCCGACGGTCGAAAAGCGCATCGGGCAAAGCGCGATCGCCGGTGGATGGCACCTGTTCCTGTTTCAGGCGGCGGGCATCGCGGGCGGCCTGTTGATCCCCCGCCTGATGCGTGGACGCGCGGATCTGCGTGCGGTGTCGACCGGGGTCGCCCTGATCATGGTCGTGGCGATGACGGGCCTGCTCCTTGCGCCTGCGCTGGTGCCGTTGTGGGCGATCTTCGGCGGGGTGAGCGCCGGAGCCGCATTGGTGGTCGGCCTGACCTTCATCGCGGCCCGCGCAAGGCACACCACCGACGCGGGTCGTCTTTCCGGGATGGCGCAGTCGCTGGGATACGCGGTGGCGATGGTGGGTCCGATCCTGGCGGGATACCTGCTGGACCGGACCAACGCCTGGCAGGCTCCCGTATTGCTCGTGCTGGCGATCGCCGTGCTGCAATTGCTCATCGGGTTGCTTGCCGGTCGGGACCGGTACACCCACCCCGCGCGGCAGTCATCTGGAGCGCCTCGGTGATTGCGTGGGCGGTACCCTCGCCGGCCAGCATGGGCACGATGCGCGCAGACGCACTTGTCCCCATATTCAAACATTCCCAAAGGATCGGAAAACCATGACTTCCCATACCCCGCTTCGCATCGATTTCGTTTCCGACGTTGCCTGCCCGTGGTGCGCCATCGGCCTGGCCAGCCTGCGGCAGGCGCTGACGCGGCTGGATGGAACCGTGGATGCGGAAATCCATTTACAACCTTTCGAGGTCAATCCAAATTTGCCTCCCGAAGGCGAGGATGCCAGCGAGCGCCAGATGGGCAAGTACGGTATCAGCGAGGAGCAGCTCGAAGCCAGGCGCGCCGCGATCCGCGAACGCGCCGCGGCACTCGGCTTCGCCTTCAATACGCAGAAGGGCAGCCGTGTCTACAACACCTTCGATGCGCACCGCCTGTTGCATTGGGCCGGACTGCAAAACCGCGACCTGGCCCTGGCGCTGAAAGGCGCCCTGCAACGCGCCTATTTCTGCAATGACGAGAACGTCGCCGATCACGACGTGCTGGTGCGCATCGCGCGCGAAACCGGGCTGGATGCGGACGCCGCTCGCCGCGTGCTGGACGGCGGCGAATATGCCGACGCCGTGCGCGGGCAGGAACGCCATTTCCAGCAGGCCGGCATCCATTCCGTGCCGGCGACCATCGTCAACGGGAAACACCTGATTTCCGGCGGACAGCCGCCGGAAGCGTTCGAGCAGGCGCTGCGCCAAATCGCGGGCGCGAACGGAGCTTGAGCCGCCCCGTTTGCGGGCCTCCGACCTGCTTCTTGCCGCCGCGCCGTCCCGCACAGTCAGCGCATCGGGCGGGCGGCGTCACCCTGTCCACGACTGTTGAAGGAAAGACCCCACCATGACCCGTCCATCATCTCCCGCCACTCGCAGGCCGCCCTTCGACCCCGACCTGGTCACCGCGCTCGAGAAACTCACGGCAACCGAGCCCAGAGTGGTGTCGCCGCAGGCGCTGGCCATCCGGCGTCAGCGCTACGCGGACGCTGCAAGCGCCCTCGACCACACCGCCGGCGGTGCCGTGACCGTGGAAGAACTTGACGTGCGGGGACCCGATGGCGGCGCCGGCGTGCATCTGACGGTGCTTCGGCCGCCGGCTGGATCGCCGCTACCCCTGCCCGCGATCTACTTCATCCACGGTGGCGGGATGGTGCTGGGCGACCGTTACGCGGGTATCGGCGCACTCGTGCCTTATGCGGCCGATGGATCGGCCATCGTCGTGTCCGTCGAGTACCGGCTGGCGCCCGAGCATCCCTATCCGGCGCAGATAGACGACTGCTATGCGGGCATCCTCTGGCTCGCCCGCAATGCGCGCGAACTCGGCATCGACCCTGATCGGATCGTCGTGATGGGCGTGAGCGCGGGGGCTGGGCTCGCCACGGGAATCGCGCTCCTCGCGCGAGACCGCGGATTCCCCTCCATCTCCCACCAGATCCTGCTCAGGCCGATGCTGGACGACCGGATGCAGACGCACAGCAGCCAGATGCTCGATGGCGAGGGGGTCTGGGATCGGAACGAGAACGCGTTCGCGTGGGGCGCTCTTCTTGGAGATCAGAACGAGGTGTCGCCGTACGCCGCGCCGTCACGAGCAACCGATCTGAGTGGGCTTCCCCGGACATATCTCGACGTAGGTTCCGCCGATACCTTCCGCGACGAGACCCTCGAATATGCGGGCCGGCTGTCGGCGCATGGCGTCAGCGTCGACCTTCACGTGTGGGGCGGCGGATTCCACGGCTTCGAGAACCAGGTGCCCGACGCCGCGATATCTCGCATCTGCCGCACGGTGCAGGACGAGTTCATCAGACGCGCTCTCGCCCCGACCACGGAACCGGAGGGATGAGCGACCGCAATATCCGGAGCCCCTTGCGGGCGGAGTTGGCGCCAGCTGTCCTCCGTGCCCGCCGGGCTTGCACTTTCCAACGCCGGCCTTGCACAAATCATTGCCCAGGCAGCGTTCGGATTCTGGATGGCGACGCACTGAAACATATCGCGCAGAGACGTTTTCAAACGATCGGTTATCCGGGCGGCGCCGGGAACAGCCTTGGTGAACCACGCAATGGGCGCAGTGATTTACACGCCGCCCCAGGGCTATCCGCTCCTGTGCGGCAAGCTCGCGAACCGGGAACGCTACATCACGAAGCCGGGGAGATCGCCCCGCTGATCCGCATGACCGTGATGCATTACCAGTTCGAGGCGATCCACGCCTCCACCGACGGCAATGGCAAACGGCGCGGATGCTGAATCTGCCCTGCCTCGTCGACAAAGGCCTGCTGGACATCCCCGTATTCTCTCGGCCGCTTCATCATCGGCACCAGGCGTGCCTATCACGACCGGGGAGGCGTTGGAGACATGGATTCTCTATATGCTGGAGAAGGCATGTGCGCGAGACGGCAAATTGGTCGACAAAGCGCATTCGGCCTTCCGGGATCTGCTCGACCGAACCGCGGAGAATATCCGCAGTGAGTTGCCGAATATCTATTCGCGCGAGCTGGCCGAAGTGATCTTCGTGAACTCCTATTGACGTATCGGTGATCTGGAGGCGGCATCGACCTATCTCAAGTCTCTCACCGCGAAGGGCTTGCTGCCGGAGATGAAAACCGGTCGCGAAAATCTCTACATCAACCCGGCACTGCTCATGCTCCCTGGCGACCGGCCATTGCCGACCCAGCCCAACCGATGAAATGTCCGAACGCCGAACGGCGCTTATCGGCTACGTGCGCTCGATCTCTATATAGCTGGCGCGCTTGCGCATCTACATTCGATCGATAAGGCAATTAGCGCTATGCAAAGAGGGCGGAATGAGGGGCTTGGAAGGAGCCGGCGGAGAGAAGTCGCATCTTGCGTCGCGCCGCTGAAATCATGCGGGCATGAAGTGTGGGCCTGTCGGTTCTCGATACGACAACACAGGCGAGCCGATTTCTGAGACTTTGGTGGCGAATAATGACCGACGTCTCCTGGGGCCCGGGCTTTTCCACGATGCGCTGCAGAAATTTCCGGCAACCTACGCTTGACATTTCGTTTCAAACGAAACAAATATACGAACCAACGTAGGGAGGAAAAAATGAAATCCTTGATTAAGCTTTCGGTGGTCGCGCTGATGTCGGCGACGTGCGCCGGGCAGGCGGCTGCACAAGATAGCTACACCTTGGGAGCGCTATATCCGTTGAGCGGCCCCACTGCCGCTTTTGGCGAGATGTACCGCCGCGCGACCAACCTGGCGGTCGAACAGATTAATGAAGACAAATCGCTCGACAAACCACTTGAGGTGGCGTTTGAAGACAGTCAGGCACAGCCTCAGGCGGCCGTCGTTGCCATGAACAAACTCGTTCGCGTCACGCAGGTGCCAGTCGTATTTACCGGCTTTTCGGCTGTCTCCAAGGCCATTGCTCCGGTTGGGGAGCGCGGGAATGTTCTTGTTCTCAACGGCGGCGCTTCCTCTCCCGATTTGGCGGACCTTTCGCCTTATTTCTACAACGTCATCCCGCTGGCGAACGACGAGGTGACGACGCTACTACCCTACCTTGCGACCAGGGGACTCAAGAAAATCGCACTGGTCTACGTCGATGATCCACTCGGGCAGGCGGTCGTCAAGACGCTCGAGGCGGATACGGTCAAGAACGGACAGGAACTGGTTGGCTCGTTTGCGATATCCAGTTCGACGTCGCAGTTTGCCAGCATAGCGGCCAAGGTGCGCGAAACGGAAGCGGATGCGGTGTTCCTTGCCTATTTCGGGCAGCAACTCATATCGCTGGCCAAGCAATTGCGTGACGGCGGCGTGACTCCGCCTTTCGTGGGGATATCGACCATTGGCGATCCGAACTTTATCGCAGACCCCGCCGGCGAAGGCACCATCTATGTGAGTCAGAAGACTGACTGGAACGCGGACGACCCGCTTACCCGCCGCTTCGTTGATGGCTATCGCAAGGAATTCGGCAAGGAGCCAACACCTTACGATGCGAACTACTACAATGCGACGATGATCGTAGCCAAGATCATCGACGATCTGGAAAATTCGAAAGTCGAAATTACCGGCAAGGCGATTCGCGATAAGTTGGCAGAGATCAAGACCTTTGATGTGGTTGGTGGCAAGTTGACTTTTCATGATGACGGAACGGTAACTATACCGAGCCAGATCAACCTTATCACAAACAAGTCTTTGCAGGTATTGCAGTAGCGCACGGAATAAGGGCGGGAAACGCGATGCTTCTCTTGCAACTCATGGTGGATGGCGTTCAGTCCGGCGCCATTTACGCGCTCATGGCGGTAGGCTTCGCCATCATCTTCGGCACGACGCGCACGTTCCACTATTCTCACGGCGCGGCCTTTCTCCTGGCAGGATACACGTTCTATTTTGGCGTCTCCATTCTCGGCTTGAACGGGCTTTTCTCCTTGCTGGCGGCGATCCTCGTCGCCATCGCCTTCGGTGCTTTCATTCAATTGGCGGTCTATCGGCCGATCCAGCGCGACGCGGGTTCCTTCTTCACGATGGTCGTTGCGTCATTCGGCGTCGCGGTTGTCGTCGAGAACCTCGTCGCGATGTATTTCGGAAGCGGGTTTCTCTCTGTGACCTCGTCATTTTCCCGGTCGCAGGATTATTTTGGCCTGTACATCTCGAAGCTCGGCATGACGATCATGGTCGTGACGCCCTTGGTGTTCCTTCTTCTGATCGCCTTCCTGGAGCGGACAAGAGTCGGTCTGGCATTGCGTGGCCTGTCGGATAGTCCGGAACTGGTAGCCGTGTTCGGCCTGTCTTCTCGCAAGCTTTGTCTCATCGCGCTCATGCTGGGTTCGGCGCTTATCGTGCCCGCCGCCGTCTTCCAGACGATGACTGCTGGTCTCACGCCATCGGCTGGGCACCGTGTCATGCTCATCAGCCTTGCCGCGACGATCATTGGCGGAATAGGCAATCCGCGCGGAGCCGGTATCGGCGGGTTGCTTCTTGGCATCGCTGAAAGCCTTTCATTCTGGAAGCTGCCGACAGGTTGGAGCGACGCCATAACGTTCCTGATCCTTCTAGCCTTCATTCTCTTGAAACCGTCGGGCCTGCTTGGCCTGCGGACACGGGTCTAGGAGACTTGCCGTGCTGAATTATTTCGCAAACCTGATCACGGTTACCGGCACGAGCGTCATTCTGGCTGTCAGCCTGAACCTGCTCATCGGCTACGCGGGCATTTTCTCGATGGCGCATGCCGTATTTTACGGAGTCGGGGCGTATGCGGCCGCGTTGTTGGGGCTGTACTATTGCGCTGACCTCATGGTTGCCATTCCCGTGGCAATGCTTGCGGGCGCCCTGGCCTCCTTGCTGATCTCGCTGCCGGCGCTTCGGGTGCGTGGCGAATATTTCGTCGCAGCATCGCTTGGGTTGCAGGTCATCGCGACAACCGTTTTCGAGCAGTGGGAATCGGTGACCGGCGGACTGAGCGGTTTGGGGGGAATTCCGGTCGCGACGCTTTTCGGCTTTGAACTGGCATCGCCGATCTCGTTCATGATCGTAACTGTCGCCTTCGTGGTCTTGGTCGTCCTGGCGGTGGTCTGGCTGTTGCGAACTTCCTTCGGCCGAGACCTTCGCGCCATCCGTGACGACGAAACCGCAGCAGGCGCAATCGGCAAGAACGTGACCGTAATCAAGGCCATTGCCGTGGCTGTTTCGTCGGCTCTTTGCGCCGTCGGTGGCGTCCTTTATGCCTACAACATCGCGTTCGTGAATCCCGAAAGTTTCACGCTCAATCTTTCGGTGCTGGTGATGGCTATGGTGATCATCGGAGGAGCCGGGACGACGATGGGCCCAATCGCCGGCGCCGTGCTCATCCAGGCTCTGCCGGCCGGACTCAGCTGGTTGCCGTTACCGGTTCAGAACATCGGCTATCTCCAGCAAATTCTCTATGGCACGGCTATGGCTCTGCTGATGATCTATCGGCCGGCCGGTCTGCTTGGAAAAGCCAGGGGCAAAGCATGATGGCTCAGGAAAAAGTAGCCCTTCAACTGACCGGCGTCAGCAAGCGCTTCGGCGGCATTTCGGCCGCCAACAAGGTCGACTTGTCGCTACCCTATGGCGCGGTCACTGGTCTTGTCGGCCCGAACGGTGCGGGAAAGACCACGATGTTCAATCTCATAACAGGCCATATACGCCCCGACGAAGGGACCATCACCCACAATGGCGTGTCCGTTCTGGGGCTGTCTCCGCGGGCTATTTCCCTGCAGGGCATTGCCCGTTCGTTCCAGGCGCTGCGGCTCTTTTCCCACATGACCGTCCTGGAGAACATCCTGACGGTCACCGAATACAGTCCGTGGTCGTTTCTGTCGTCGGGCGCGCATCAGCGGGCGCGGATAGAGCGGTCGGAGGAAATCCTGGAGCAGATTGGGCTGGCGCATCGACAAAAGGAGCTTGCCGTCGACATTTCCTATGCTGAACAGAAGTTCCTGTCGCTCGGCCGAATCTTGGCGATGAAAGCCAACGTCTGGCTGCTCGACGAGCCGGCATCAGGGCTGGATCTGAATTCATACGAGCGGTTCTTTACGATTTTGCGCCGCCAGTTAGATGCCGGCGTTGCGATCTGTCTGATCGAGCACAATCTCGATATCGTCAGAGGCATCTCGGATCGGATAGCGTTCCTGGAGCGCGGCACGGTTCTTGATCAGGGCACGCCCGAGAAGATACTGGGCGACGAACGGCTAACCGCAATCTATTTCGGGGAGACGGTGTGATGGCTCCTCAGCCTCTTGATTGGTCCGTCAGGAACATCTTTGCCGGCTATGGCGACCGCCTGGTCCTCGATGACGTCAGCTTCGAATTGGGCCAGGGTCAGACTATGGCGCTCATAGGCCACAACGGTGCCGGTAAGTCGACCTTGCTAAAAGTGCTTTATGGCCTGCTGCCAAGCAACGGCGGCACGGTCCGGTGTCGTGGCGTTGCGCTCGACAAGATGCCGCCGGGCAAGCGCATGCGCCTTGGCATTTCCTATATGCCGGAGGGCAAGGGGGTCTTTCCGAACATCTCGGTCGAGGACAACCTCTGGCTTGGCATGACGGCGCTGAAACTCCGCAAGGGCGACGGGAAAGAGCGCATCGAGCGAGTGATCGAGCCCGTTCCGATCCTTCGTGAATTCTTTCACCGCCGCGCCGGGCTTCTGTCCGGAGGGCAGCAGCAGATGCTTTCCCTTGCCAGAACGCTTGCGGCCAATCCCAAATGCCTGCTTCTGGACGAACCGTCGATCGGGCTCGCGCCAAAGCTGTTCCAGGACCTGCTTTCGACCATTCTGGATATCCAGAAGACAATGCGCTTCTCGATCATATTGGTCGAGCAGAACGTGCAGTCGGCGCTGCGCATAGCCGACACCGCCCTCGTGCTGAAGGCGGGGAAAGTGCTCTATTCCGGGCTGCCAGAAGCGATCATGGACAGAGAAAAATTGATGGAACTGTATTGAGATGACAACCTCGCGAACAACCGGCATCGCGCATGCCGAGAAGGACAGGATCGTGGTGCGCGGCATGGACCTGTGCACGGACCTGATCGGAGAGAGGAGCTTCACCGAGACGCTTCACTTGCTGATCATGGGCACCCTTCCGGATGCACGCCAGAAGGCGGTGCTCGATGCCTGTCTCGTCACGCTGATGGAGCACAGCTGGACACCGTCGTCGCTCATTGCGCGGCTGACGATCGACAGCGTTCCGGAAGAGAGCCAGATCGCCATAGCTGCGGGCCTGCTTTCGCTCGGCAATATCTTCGCGGGAACCTCCGAAGCGTGTGCGAAGCTGCTGGAAGCCGGAATCCAATCCGGAAAGCCGCCCGAGGTTTACTGCCGCGAACTCGTCGCGCAATACCGCGAGGAGCGAAGGCCTATTGCGGGTTTCGGGCATCCGCTCCATAAGCCGACCGATCCGCGCACGACCAAACTGATCGCGGTCGCGCATCGCTTCGGGGCTGATGGCGCCTATGTAGATATGCTTCTGACACTGTCGAGGGCCGTCGATGCGGCAGCCGGCAAGGCTATCCCCATCAATGCGACAGGCGCTATCGCAGCTCTACTCCTGGAGATCGGCTTTCCCGCCGACGCCATGCGTGGCCTGGCGGTGGTGTCGCGTGCCGGCGGCTTGATCGCGCATATCCGGGAGGAAAAGGAAAATCATATTGCGCGTGAACTCTGGTCCTATGCGGACGAGCACGTGCCCTATCGGGAGCAGACATGAGCGACCCACGATCCCTCGATGGCAGCAAGCTTGAAGCAACCGGGATAAAGGGAACCGACTACCTGATCCTGGATGATTATCTGCCGTATCGCCTGCTTCGCGTTACCAGCGAGATCACCGAACTCTATAACAAGCGCTACCGGGTGGAACTCGGCATCACGATCCCGGAGAGCCGTGTGATCCATGTCCTGGCAAGGTTTTCCGATATCTCATCGCGGGAAATTTGCCAGATGACGACGCTGTCGAAGTCGAGCGTCAGCATCGCCTTACAGAGGCTTGAGGCAGCGGGGATCCTTACACGTGAGGCCAACATGCAGGATCAACGGCTGGTAACGCTGAAATTCACGAACAAGGGCAATGTCCTTCGCAAGAAGCTCGTTCGTCTCGCGCTCGATATGGAGGCCGACATCATAAAGTTCATGGGCAAGACGAGCGCCAATGAACTGATGAGCATTCTGGCCAGTGTGCGAGGCTACACCGGCAACATGCCAAAGAAGAGCAAATAAGGCTCGAATGAGGTAATTTATGAATTTCGATTTTCCCTATGAGCTGAATATGCTCCGCGATACCACCCGCGGCTATGTTGACGAGTTCCTCCGTCCGCTGGAAGCCTGGGTTGAAGCCGAAGACCACCTTTCCGAAGAGGAGTTCCGCCGGTTGCGGATGGAGGCCGTCGCGCTCGGCCTCTATGGCCACAATATTCCCGAAGCCTTTGGCGGCGGCGGTTTAAGCATGCTGGGTCAGGTTGTGATCGGGGAGGAGATCGGCAAGACGTGCATGCCGCTGGCGGATGCCATCGGCTTCCTGCCGGCATCGCTGTCGCTGGCCAGCGATGTACAACGCGATTGGTTTGTCGATCCCATTGTTTCCGGCGACCTGACGGTCGCCTATGCGCTGACGGAGCCCGATGCCGGTTCCGATCTCGGTGGCCTTAAGCTGCGTGCGCGCGCCAGCGATGGTGGTTGGATCCTCAATGGGGCCAAGCAGTTCATTTCCGGAGCCGACTATGCGGATTTCATCATCGTCCTTGCCGTGTCAGATCCAGATGCGCCGCTTCGCTCGCGTTTCACCCTTTTTATCGTGCCGAGAAGCCATCCGGGCTTCGTATACACCGGCAATTTCCGCAAAATGGGGTGGAGGGGATACCAGCTGGGTGGCTTCTCGCTGGAAAACTGCGAGGTCGCAGCGAGCCATGTTCTGGGTGAGGTTGGCGGCGGCTTTGCGGCGATGATGGCGACCATAAATACCACGCGCATCGAATATTCGGCGCGCTATGTCGGCATGGCAGACGAATTGCTCAGGCTGGTGCGTGGCTATGTCAACGAACGCCGGGCCTTTGGCTCCAGGCTCGCCGATCATCAGGGGATCCAGTTCATGCTGGCCGACAGCGACTGCGAGGTCGAGGCGGCGCGCCTGTTGACTTACCGCGCAGCCAGCCTTGCGGATGAGGGAAATCCCGACTTCCGCATCGCAGGCTCCCGCTCGAAGCTCTATGCGAGTGAGATGGTCGGCCGCGTCGCCGACCGCGTCCTGCAGATATTCGGCGGTGCCGGCTACATGTGCGACTGGCCGATTGAACGCATGTATCGCGATGCGCGTGCATTCCGCATCGGCGAGGGAACGTCGGAAATGCAGAGGATCCAGATCGCCAGAGCGTTTCTGTCGAGCTGACACAGGGGGGAAGACATGCTTGTCGAACATGAACGGCATGGCGATGTCGCCGTGCTGTACCTCAACGATTTGCGCCGAAAAAATGCTCTTTCCAATGGATTGGTGGATGCATTGATCGCCGGCCTTGCCGAAACCGGAAGCGGGGAGCGCCCCGCCCGAGCAATCGTGATCTCCAATCGAGGCGACGACTTCTGTGCCGGAGCGGATATCAAGGACATGCTTGCATCCGGCTGGCTCGAAAAAACAGCCGGAGCCGGTGAGGCGCGAACGCCGGTCGATCTCTTCAAGGCCATTGATCGGACACCACGACTGGTGATCGCCGCGGTCCAGGGGCTTGTGCTCGGGGGCGGCGTCGAACTGGCTGCGGCCTGTGATCTGGTCGTGGCGGAGAAATCGACGACGTTCAGGCTTCCGGAGATCGGACTCGGGGTTCTTCCCAATACCGCCTTGAGCCGGTTGCCGGCCATGATCGGCATGCGGCAGACGGCCGAATTGATCTTGAGCAGGCGCCCCTGGAGTGCCGACGAAGCGCGGGCAAACGGTTTCGTCGTGTCTGTCGTCTCCCGCGAAAATCTTGTGGCAGAGGCGGTAAAACTGGCGCAATCGATCGTTCGCGGCGCTCCACCCAGGGCGATCGCCGGCGTCAAGGCCGCGCTGCGCGCCGACGACTGGGATCGCACGGATGGCTTTCTCGACCTGATGGATGGTGCCGAATGGCGCGAAGGGGCAACTGCTTTCGCCGAAAAGCGACGGCCGGACTACGAGCAGTTTTGGAGACGAAAATGAGCACACGAAGCTATGACGTGTACGATCTTCACCAGCATGTCGGGCCTCTGAGCGGTCTGCTGGCTACGGAAGGTTCCTGGTTCCTCGAGGACGAGCGGGCCCTTCAGGCAGATGTCGACCAGCGGCTCGCCTTCATGGACAAGTTCGGCATTCGCCAGGCGTCCGTCATGCCGGGAAACGGCTATCCCGTCGCAAGAGGCATCGAGGACACCAGACGCGTCAACGACTATGTCCGCCGCTACCAGCAGGTGCGGCCCGATCGCATTCCCGCCTGTTACGGCACCGTCAATCCTCTTGAAGGCGTGGATGCCCTGAAGGAAATCGACCGCTGTATCGTCGAACTCGGCATGTATGCGATGATGTGGCACCATCGCTTTATGGGTGTCGTTCTCGATCATCCAATGATGGACGAGTTCGTCCATCGACTCCAGGACCATGGCAAGCCCGTCTTCATCCATATCATTGCCGATTCGAAGCTGGAGAGCCCCTGGCGTCTCGAAAGGCTCGCCGACCGGCACCCCGATGCGCAGTTCGTGGCCCTGGACGCGTTTTCGTCTCCCGACCACTCGCAGTGGATGCCGTATATCGCCTCGCGCCATCCCAACATCATGTTCGATACCGGCGTCATGGTTTCCGTCGGCCACCTCATCGAGAAGTTCATTTCGGTGGCGGGCGAGGACAGGCTGCTGCTTGGGACCAACTATTATTCCCAGCCGCAACTGTTCAACAGCCCCTTCCCGGTAACCGAGTTCCTCCATTCAGGCTTGGCTCCGGCGACCCTGGAAAAGATCCTAGGCGGCAATGCGCGCAGGCTCCTGGGGCTGCAAGATGCTTGATCTGGCTCCGTCATCGCATCTCACGCTCGGGGACATCGTACGCAGGAACGCGCGCAGCCAGCCTGACGACGTCGCCTATAAATTTGCCGGAGAGACCATCACCTTCGCCCAGCACTACGACAACGCGCTGAAGCTGGCGACGGCGATGCGCCGGCAGGGGTTGCGGCACCAGTCGCGGGTAGCCGTCATGGCCATGAACAGCTATAAGCAGCTTGTTGCCCTTACCGCATGCGAGCTTGGCGGCTTCGTCGTGGTTACGGTGAACTATCGTCTTGCGGGACCGGAAGTGGAGCAGGTGCTGCTGGATAGCACGCCGAGCCTGTTCATCTTTGATGCCGCCTATGCCGATCTCGTCGATTCGATCCGCCCTTCGCTAACCAGCATCGAGCATTTCGTCTGCATCGGGGAGGAACGATCCTGGGCGCTCTCTTTCGGTGCTACTATCGATCAGGTCGGGGGGAGGGAAGAGGCTCCGTGGCGCGTCGATCCCGGTGACCTGATCCACATCATCTATACGAGCGGCACCACCGGTAAGCCGAAGGGCGTAATGCGCTCGCACTTCGCCGAGATACAGATGGCCGAGACCATGACGACGGAAGTCGGCCTGCTTTCGGACGATATCGTGCAGATCACGATGCCGCTTTTCCACGTCGGCGCGCGCTGGGTGCAGTTGGGCGCGCAGTTGCGGGCCGCAACGGTCATCCTTCACGCGAGCTATCAGGAGGAAGAGGTTATCCATGCGATCGAGCGCGAAAGGATAACGCTCGTCCATATGGCGCCCACCCTCGTTCAACGTACCTTGCAGAACCCACTGATCGAGACCGCCGACCTGTCCAGCCTGCGCACGATCTATTATTCCGCTGCGCCGATGCCGGGTCCAACCCTCAAGAAGGGGCTCGAACTCCTCGGTAACGTCTTCGTTCAGCTTTATGGCATGACGGAGGGCGGTGGAACCACGCTGAAAAAGCACCAGCACCGCCCGAATGGGAGCCCAAGAGAACGCCGTTGGCTCTCATCGGTCGGACAGGCGCCGACGGGCCTCCATATTAGAATAGTCAACGAGCTGGGCGAGGATTTGCCGCGTGGCCAGCCGGGGGAGGTGGTGACCCGGACGGCGACCCGCATGTCCGGCTATTGGAACAACTCGGCTGCCACGGCCGACGCAATTCGGGAAGGCTGGTATTATACCGGCGATGTCGGGTTCCTGGACGAGGAAAATTTTCTCTATCTGGTCGACCGGAAGAAGGACATGATCATTTCCGGCGGCGAAAATATCTACTGCCGCGAAGTCGAGGAGGCGCTTGCCTCTTATCCGCAAGTGGCGGAGGTCGCTGTGTTCGGCGTCCGCGATCCGGAATGGGGTGAAATTGTCGTGGCTGCGATCGTTTCCTCGACAGGTGAGGAAATTTGTGCGGCGATTCTGGAGGCCCACTGCCGCAAGCAGATTGCAAGCTACAAAAAGCCGAAACGCTATGTGTTCGTCGCAGATATTCCGAAGCTGAACACCGGAAAATTCAATAAGATAGCGCTTAGGGAGATGTTCGCATAAACGGGGCCCTCCTCGATAGCGTTGCGTTAACGGATTTGGATCGATGTCGATGATATTGGTACCGATGTCCAAGCTCCCCAATGCAGATACGTAAAACTATCATAGATTTCGTGTGAGAGCGGACACAATGGGGAGAAAGGAGAACATTTCCCATGATCCGACGTAAAGAACCGATTATCCCTGATGCGATCGTTGACCAGCTGCTAAAGCATCTCGCGTTTAATCAGCCTCATATCCTGCTGCTTTGAAGCAGTTTCGGCACTGTGTGGGGTCGAAGAGTTCACAGATTTCGCCAAGAGCATCGCATAAGGTATCGAAGCTTTTCGCCGCTTTCTTGCGCATGAGCGCCTTGAGCTTCGAGAACGCCACTCGATCGGGTTCAGGTCTGGTGAGCATGGCGGCAGGAAGAGCAACCATGCACCACGCCTGCGCACCAGTTCGGCGGCGCGTTCGCTCTTGTGGAAGGCGACATTGTCGAGAATGACGACGTCTCCGGGCTGAAGCTCGGGAGCCAGTTGCGTCTCGATCCAGGTCTCGACGCGCCGGGCATTCATCGGCGCGTCGACGATCCACGGTGCGATCATGCCATGGCAGCGCAGGCCGGCGATGAAGGTCTGCGTGTGCCTTGATCGGCGCGGATGTTGCGAGATGACCACCTTGGCACCGCGTTCGTTGAGATCGGCAATGATGGTGTTGCTGTCGAACGCCTTGTCGGCGAGGAGTGCACCGAACTCGATGCCGTTGATGAGTGGAGCCACGCCGACAGTATCGAAGCGGTGGCCGGGCAGCAGGTGGAAGCGAACAAGGTTGTCAAGCGCATCGGTCAGGGCCAGATTTTGGTGGTCATGCCGCCTTTGGAGCGGCCAATGGCCTGGCTCTGAGTCCCCCTTTTGCGCCCTGGCCGTGCCGGTGAACTTTGACGATGGTGGCGTCTACCATCGCGTATTCCATGTGGGACTATCCGGGATTTCGTGTCAGGGGGCCTAGTGGGAAGAAAGGAGAATGTTTCCCATGGCTCGACGCAAGGAACCGATTATCCCTGATGCAATTGTTGACCAGCTTCTGGCCGGGGCTGATCCA